>JBDUES010000152.1:0-3468 GCA_040297625.1 Candidatus Nitrosocosmicus sp.
TTTGTTGCATGATTCGAAAAACAGTTAAATCTATACTTCATTCATTGCGAAACTAAATAAATTATGACTATTTGCGTTATATCTTTAACAATAAAACGTCAATAAAAAACGATTTAAAATAATCATGTAACAAAGCACATAAATTATATTGATAAAAAATTAAAGTTTTGATACTGCAAAAATATCATTGATTAAGAGATTATTCATTACTAAACCAAACATTCCAGTATTTATCGTATTGGTTTCTATTATAATAATTGGTATAATAGGAATTCCCTTTGGTGATCCGAGGTTTATTATATATGCAGTATTACTTGAATCCTCTTATATAATACTGGCAGTTTTTGTTGCAAAGGGCTTTAAGATACCTCTCTACGCTTGTATATTTCTTGCCGTATTTATCATAGTAGGAAATAGTTTTGTTACGGCGCATATCCATAGAATAATGACTCTATCAAGGCCACTTAATACCATGGTCCTAATCATAGGCGGATATATTTTACAAATTCTATTGATATACACAAGTATTGTAGCCATGAGGTTTAGTAATAGATCAAAGTCGTATTGACTTGATGACATAATTTTATTATAATTCATAAAGCAGATGATACTAAAGGACGCAGTAGACATGATTATGACATTTATAAAGAGAATCATCCTGTAACTCCCAAACAAGTTGTGGTGAATGTATTTGACCTTGGATATCAAGGTGTAGAAAAAGATTTTTCAGAGTAAATATCATCGGTACCATTTAAAAAGAAAAGAAAACAGGAATTATCTTCAACAGAAGAAAAAAAGAGTATAACAAAAGCCATTTAAAAAAAAGAGAATAGTAATATCGAGCACATATACCACCATTGCAGGATAAAATGATAGAATATTGAATCAGATGTATTTAGAAACAATCTAGAAAAGCACAATAGAGTATCAAACAAAATATCGAGTCCGATAAAATGTAGAATATTGAATCAGATGTAGACTGGAAGATATAGTATCTACAGTATTAGTATTGAACATTTCTAAATGCAAGATCAACTATATAGCAAGGTGTAGATGGATCTGGAAAAAGAGGATATTCGTCTTGCATATAGAAGAATTTACAATAAATCAACCTATACTTATTGAGGGTTTAGATGAGAGAGAGAGCCATTGTCCCTTTTTATAAAAAAATAAACAGGTGATAATGGATTGACTACAATTCACACAGTTAAAATAGTTTAATTATTTTTTTAACGGTATAGAAATTAATATTTAATACAATAAAAAAATGATATAATATATTTTACAAATATATCTTTAAATATAGATTGTCTTATTTTATTGGCACTATGAATAAATTGGTAAATAACCAAAATTATCAAATATCAATTATCAAATATATAAAAGAGCAATTGAATTTTTTATATCCATACAAAAACAATATAACGATATAATTAGAGATCATGGTCAATTTTTTTTTAATAGTCTACGGAATAATAAGTTTGACCATTTTTTTTATCAAATTATAGTAAGGTTTTGCTAAAGGATCTTATTTTCTAGTTAAAATTGTTCTTTATTTTTCTATGTTTATTATATACAAAGGTTATACTAACAGAAATATTAGACCCATTAGAGTTTAAAGTAGAATTTTAATATGTATTGTATATCATTTCATTTCTTCAAAAAAATTTTGCTTAATGTTTGATATCAAATAAAATTGAAAAAAACATAGGATAATAAATTCCATCAAATAAAATAAATCCTAATAAAAACTATTTTCTATTCATTATTTTTATTTTTAAAAATCTTTCATATATTGCAGTATTACTAGATACAAGTAGAGATATTCCACTGCCTAATAAGATACCACCTATTACGTCAAATGGATAATGAACTCCTAAATATAATCTTGAGAAACATACAAGCCCTGCTTCAACAATAAGAAAAGAAGAGATTAATTTTTGTTTCAAGGTATTTCTAAATATTAATGCTGCAACCATTGCGCCTGCTGATACTATACTTGCATGACCAGATGGATATGCTTGGTCTGACTGGGGTTCGGTATTAAGACTATCCGAATGCACAGGAGGTCTATCTCTGTTTATAATATCTTTAATCAGAATATTTACAGGTATGATAATAATAAACGCAACAATCATAATTATTGCAGCCAATTTTCCATCATGTCCTCCAAAGAAAAACAATAAAACTAATACAATTATCCAAAAATATTCTCTACCATAGTCTGATAAAAATTTCATAAATGGGGTCAATATAGAATTGTGAAATTTATATGAAAATTTTAGTATAGAATTATCAATATCTGTTAAAATATTACCCTTGCTAATGAATTTATTTCCATGGTTTTCACCAAAAAATATACCGATTGTTAATAAAGAAAAGATCCCTAATACAATTATAGATGAAATCAAATATTTATTTAATTTATTGGACATAATTATTTTCCACCTGCAAGTTTTTTGTATTTTTATTATATATATGATTCCAATAGATTCTAACTATGTAAAGTTAAGGAAAAAGATTTAGTTCTCTCTATTGCTTATTATTTATGTTATGTTAAATAAGAAAGAGAACAAAGCCTGAAGACATAGTTTATTCTTTACATTTTTATTTGACTGGTCTTTCGCTAAGAAATATACTTCTAACGCATTATCTCGATTTAATCAAAGAAGTCATACAGTGCAATGAGGAAGGATTGGATTCAAAAATACCCCGGAAAGATTTGTTTTACAGGGAAAGATGAAAATATTTGATTTTCTTACATATTTAAAAAAGTGAGACTCGTCAAAGTAGGGGTCCGAACTAATATGGCTTTGATGGGTTGGCAATTGAAACTGAAACAGGAAATTCCCGCATTGAACATCTCTAAAGAGAGAAAAATGTTTGTAGTAACATAACGATTATTATCAAATATATAGCAAAAGAAAATGGAAAACATCCAGTTTCAAAAGAGATGGTGGATGTATATGGTATTCATAACAAGATTGTTCGTTGTTGAAACTAAAACATCATATCTATTCGACATATGAGAAAAGCATGATTGAAAGAACAATTTGACATAAAAGACAGGATTGAATGTTTTGATGATATTCTCCATTTAGAAAGAAGAATTGTAAATTAAAGCATGTTCAACAATGGTTAAACCTATTTGCCAAATATTACAATAAAGAAATAATATCTTAACTTTAGAGTCCAGAAAAAAATTGATATTATTTTAGAAAATTATGAATCTGAAATATATAGATATTCAAACAAACGAACAATTTATCCAATGAATACCAAAAACATATTAGAAATTTATGAAGGAACTGGCGGGGTCCAACAATATTTTTTATCTTTACATGCTTTGTTGCATGATTATTAAAATTCTATAATCCTATAACATATTTTGTCTAAATAGATATCATCTTGTTATACAATGATGCTTTCAACATCATTTCCTGTATCATATTTTTCAGTCTAACCGAA
>JBDUES010000153.1:0-4487 GCA_040297625.1 Candidatus Nitrosocosmicus sp.
TTCGGTTAGACTGAAAAATATGATACAGGAAATGATGTTGAAAGCATCATTGTATAACAAGATGATATCTATTTAGACAAAATATGTTATAGGATTATAGAATTTTAATAATCATGCAACAAAGCATACAAAGAATATAAAATTGCTAATTTTTACAAATAACGCAAAAAAGAAAAAGAAAAAAGAAAAAATTTATGAGTAATGCTGAGTCACTCTTTGAATGGATTTGATATTAACTATATAAATAGACCATAGTTACTGTTCTAATCTTTTAAATAATACTGTGAAGCAGGGGGTGGGTCGTCATTGTTATACTCTTGTTATTTAGATAAAGAACATTTTTTGTAGTACCTACATCATAACGAAAAGGCAGATATGTGTGTTATCACCTAGCAATGAGATAGCGCATTAAATATATCAATAATGTAAATCACTGCAATTTAATTAAAATAGTGAAGTGTATGCAGATAATTCAAGAGCATACTTTAGTAACCTGGAAATAGAACAATAACAAGATTAGAGGTATTAGCAAAGATAATTGACCCCGAAGGTTTTAAAGACATTAGTACCTACTGATTCATTTGCCAAAAAAACTATCATTAAAAATGCTTTGACTTTGCATACATGCATGGACATATAGGGATGTATTGATCTGGCAGAATTATCTTCAAATTTGGATGACTCAGAGTTTATATTGTATGTATTTTCTATATGAATTATCCATCAGTATTTTAGCACGGTAAAATTTTATTATATCCTTGAAATTTCTTTAGGTTTGAGAACGATCCAGTAAGATCGCGTACTTCCAAACTTTAGTTTCGTTGTTTCCAATAAAAATAAATCATTGGAATGTAAAAGATAACAATATGTCCTCTATTTTGATAAGTCCTTATACAATAATATGGTTAGATATATGTTAAATTTAAATAAAAATCAATTAATATTAAAAGTAAGTGAATTATTTTGCTCGGTACAAGGGGAAGGCCCATTAGCTGGTACATCTTGCATTTTTTTACGCCTTTCAACTTGTAATCTTAAATGTTCTTGGTGCGATACAAAGTATACATGGGATTGGGAAAACTATGATATTAAGAAAGAGATTAAAGAAATCAGTATCGAGGAAATAGTAGAAAAAATCCATGAGTTTTCTAATATATCCCATATAGTAATTACTGGCGGTGAACCGCTTTTACAACAGGACAAATTAGTTGTACTGTTAGCAATACTTAAAGGTAAAAAAAAGGAAAACGATAATTCTCATCTCTATCATATAGAGATAGAAACCAATGGAACTATCATTCCTCTCAAAGAACTAGTAAATCTGGTTGATCAATGGAACATATCACCAAAGACGTCAAATTCGCTTAATGAAGAATATGGTATAAGTTTAAATAGATTTTATAGAAAATCTTTATCTTTTTATATGGATTTAAAAAATGTATTCTTTAAGTTTGTTATAGATAACCTTGATGATATGAAAGAGATAAAACAATTGATAGAAAAATATAATTTGCCAAAAGAGCGAGTAATTCTGATGCCACAGGCGAGTACAAAAGGCAATCTTTTGGAGAAAAGTGTTTGGATTCAAGAATATGCAAAGAGGAATGACTTTATATTCTCTTCTCGATTACAGGTATTATTATGGGATAATAAAAGAGGAAAATGAAAAGAATTTCTATTTTAAACACAGAATGAAATAAAATATAATAAAAATAATGTATCAAGATTTTTGATCAATAAATATTTTTTGTATATAAATCAGACTGGGAAGAATCATTTAAAAACCAGATTGGGAATGTAAATTCATTTAGATTATACACATAAACCTACCATGACATGTTTTATGTGGTAGAGAACAAGGTAACACTGCTAAAGTTTTAGTTGAGGTAGAAGGAAAAGTCAAGGGAGGTCCCATATCAGGATAATATGTTGATTGATTTCTTACAAATGAAAAGAATACCTTTGACATTCTTGATCATCAAAATCTCAACGAGTTATTTGTTATGCATACTTCATAAGTTATTGCTATTTGGATATATTGACAATTGATAGGTAAAAATTCTAGTAGTAAAAGTAATTTTTTATGAAGGGGCGGGAAATGATGTGAGATAAGATCATGAGAAATATGCGCCATATACATAATTATTAAAAATGCACAAATTTATTGATCATGCGTTTCAGTGAAGGATGAAATCTCTTTAATAGAAATTACCAACATATAAAACTCATTTATTACTATATTTCAGCTTTTGATTTGATAACTTATGAAAAATATTTATTATAATTACCTACTTTTTTTCTTTTTCAAATAAATGTCATATTATTAATACCTAAAATTTGTATACATTTCAAAATAAAGTTATTTTTCTTACTGCTATATACTTTAATAAAATTGTAATAATAAAACACTATGCAGTAAAGAATCTTCCTAGTATATCCACATGTACTAACAATAACTTTACATCTTTTACTAAAGATACCAAAGAACAAAAAATCTATAACATGTAAATTACATCCGATGAATTAGTGGGATATGCATACAGTATAGGATCGTTGAGATCTTTTGTAGTAAGTCCTAATCTTATTGCTATTGAAAATATGTTAATGACTTCCTCTGAATGAGGACCCAATAGATGAGCACCTAAAATTCTATTACTGTCCTCTTCGACTAATACCTTAAACCCAGAACAAGTTTCATTTACTCGTCTTGAGGAATACCATCTAGATGTATTTTGATAGTTAATTTTAAATCGATAGCCTTGTTCTCTTGCCTCTTTTTCCTGTAGACCTACAGATGCAAGAGCCGGAATAGTGAAAACTACACTAGGCAAGCCATAGTAATTGGATTTGAGCGTATTTCCATTCAAGATATTATTTGCTACAATATTTCCATCATAACTTGCTACAGGGGTTAATGGTGAACTGCCACTAGCTGCTGCTGCTGCCGCCGCAACATCACCTGCTGCATATACAACAGGATTGGAAACGCTTTGCAGATATTCATTCACCTTTATACCTCTTGCAATATGTTCTATTCCACCTGTCATCAAATCAAGTCCTTCGATATTTGGCACTCGGCCGGCGCCATGTACTACCATGTCAGCTTTTATTTGAGTTGATATTTTATTAGTGTCCGAAGTACTGGATACATAAGATGAATGTACCACCAATTGGATATCCTCAGCAGATGATGATGATAATAATTTGTCAACTCTCTCAACTTTTGTTTCTAACCTAACATCTATTCCAATATCTCTGCTCTTTTGTACTAATTGATTAACAAGGTCTGGATCAAAATGTTCTAGAGGTTGTTTACCGCGATGCAAAATTGTCACATTCTTTGAACCAGCCCGCACAGCAATATGTGCAAATTCAAATGATATGTATCCACCACCAACAAATACAATATTATCTGGTAGATGATCATTCTCAAATTCCAAAAACTGATCGCTTGTGATAGCATTCTCTGAACCAGAAATATTCAAGCTCATAGGTTTTGCTCCAGTTGCTATTAAAATATACCTACCCTTTAGAATATTATTATCGGTACCATCCTCATAATCCACATTAATTGTATTGGGTCCAATAAATTTGGCATGTCCATGGAATGGAACAACTCCGGCATTAATGTAACTATCTTCTCTCTACTTTGGGAAAGAGTCGGTAAAAGTTCTTTTAAAATTTATCAATTCAGACCACTTTATATGAATTTCTCCTGGATCACTGATACCCTTATTTTTGTGTTTTTGGATTGAATTAATCGTTTTTGCTGCCTCAACAAGAACTTTTTTTGGTTCACATCCACGTAAAGCACATGTTCCACCAAAAGGTAGTGAATCTATTATAGCGACTTTCCATCCTTTAGAACGACACTCTGATGCTGTAGTGGAGCCTGCTGTACCTGTTCCTATTACAATTAAATCAAATGTGATTTCATTGTTCAATTATTAATCATTCTCAAATACAACTATAAGGATTTCTAAATACTGAATAGTTTATGTACAATTCATAATACTCAGTAATAGTAATGATGGTGGCTTTAAATCTCCAATTTTATATCTTGTGGAAAATAGTCTTTTCATATTTGTTGGTTTGGAGTCAGCGAGCCACTCTTTGTAAAATACTTTCTTTTATTTCATTATTTCATTAAAGTATATAGATAATGGATTTGTCAAGACTATTTAAAATTTTAAAATTCTCAAGATATGCAAATTATCCTATAGCATAGGTTCTGTACAATGTAAACTTAATGGTTTTTGGTCAAAAATAACTACAGTTGCATCCGTCAAAACTATAACGATGATGGGTAATCATTAATTTATGTTCATCTACCAAACGGTTTTTTACAATATTCTTTTAGAAGTGCTTTGTTGCATGATTCCCCTTTCCCAAATACATTTAGCTAACATCAACCAACAAATCATATGAACTGGCCTGTTTACAACCAATCTCTAGTTAGAAGAGGTGAAATCTTGCTAGGATTTGAT
>JBDUES010000154.1:0-3182 GCA_040297625.1 Candidatus Nitrosocosmicus sp.
GATTGACCACTAACCCTTCTGCAACAAATAGATATCCCATTGTTGATATCCTTTCTTTTATATCTGTAGATATGGTTTTCAGTCTCCTATCAAATGTACGCCTGCATGGAATGGATACTAGACCACAAGCTATTGCTAGTTTATGGTTATACTGACAGCAGTCCATGTTAAGAAAAGTATGTAAGGCATTGTTGGAATCCAGTCTGAACCACATCCTTACAATAAAACATCTTAGAATAACGGTTGGAGAATATAAATAAGGTCTACCACGTTTTGGTGGCAAACTAGGCCATGGTATACAACATATCATATACAGAATGTTAAAAAGGATGGATTCCTTTATTCTATCAAGAGCTAACCTTTGGGACAGTTTTACTCAAAATCATATTCCAGAGGTTAGCTTTAAGCTGTTGTAAATATATCCAGAGATAATTTGAATTATGACCATGTCTCAAATATCTATTTTATATCTTTTTTAAAAATAATAAATACTTAGATTCCATAAAATATCAATTTGCTTTTATTCTCATATTCTAATCTTTGTAATATTCTTCTTTGGTTCATACTTTTGTATTAATTGCAGATAGAAACATGATTTATATTATCTATTTCTTTATAGCCAATTTATTCTAATGCCATTTTTATTATGATATTTTTAAAAACTAAGACATACAGAATATTATAAAAAATTAAATTAGATATGCATACATTATTTCATTTCTCTATTTGCATTTTCATATATGGATACAGGTCAGGTATGTAGATTTTTTCCCATCATTCACATATAATTAATAAAAAACTATTAATTTGTATTAGATGAGGGTGAGTGTACTTTGCTAGTAAGCTGCTGTATATCTTGCGTAATTGTTGCGATAAGTGTCTGGATCTGTTGATTTTGTTGATTTATGAATGAAGTTATTTGTGTTAAAATAGAGCCTAAATCCATACCTTCTCTACCAGAACCAGATCCAACCACTAGACCTCCGAATAATGAATTATGCATTTCATGTAGTTGTTGATCATCATGATTTTTTCCTAAAGCCTTTGATAATACCCTAATAGTGTTGTCCTGTTCCCCCATTACAGTTAACAATTTACCTAAACTTACAGTAATAGGATTACCGCCTATCTGCTTATCAATAAATTGAAGGTTAAATCGAGCTGCATTAGCAATGACATTTTGTGGAGTATTCTCATTCTGTGTTGTTGGTTCGGTATTCTTATCTTGTGGATTTTGTTGGTTTTGGTTTGTCATTATTCTTGTATATTGATCCAACTATAAATTAATATTCTTAATAATGAGAATTTCAAGCAGTTTGAAATAATATTTCATTGAATTTTTAACCTGACCTCTGGTTACAATATGTAAAGCTATGGTCTGAAAGTAGAATAAAATCATAAACATCAGAGTGTATTCATGATCAGGATAATAATATTGTGGATTATATTATACTTTAGATAAAATTCGTTTAATTTATCGAGTATTATTAGTTCACAGTATTATTAATGATAGCCGAAAATTCATATTTCATATCACTGAGATGCATTATGATACAACATATACCATCATAATTGTAAATAACCGCAGTAATAGTTTGATGATGATGGTTTTATTGTAATGTTTTTGTTATCAATTATTTATATCGATCTCCGGATAGATTATGATTTTGTCATCCACAAGACGAGCAAATGAAGTTAACTTATGAAGACTTGGCCGTTGTTTTCTGCTAATAATATCATAGACAGAAATATGTTCTACCATGGTAAGGTAATCTGCTATCATTCTCCTATGACAACGCCATGGTACTACTTCTGCGCACATTATAGAAAGGTTATTATAATTTGTCAAAAGTGAAAGTATTTCATCGATACCTTCTTTAAATGGTGTAGTTGCCATATAGTCAGCATAAGCTTTAAAGCTCTTGTTTTTCCATCCCTGATTATCATATACAGGTTCTCCGATATCTGCCTGCTGCTTTCGCATTCCACCAAGTTTTTCAATGTGATTGTACATTATATTTTCCTTCACCATTTCTTTGATCATATTTTCTTTGTTAAACTGTGGACAAATCTTTGACCCGGGGTAACGGCGCACATCAACCACTATATCTACCTGATTGTCTTGCAAAAGAGAGATAAAATCATGCATTTGACGGTTGGAATGCCCTATAGTAAAGATTTGTGTCATACACCAATTAAATTCAGTGATAATTAAGAGTGATGTTAACAGTTTTATAAATATATCAATGATGTTTCATTGTGCTTTGTTGCATGATTCAGTAAATCGTTTTTTATTAACGTTCTAGTATTACAAACTGCTCTGTTGCATAACAAGTTACCCATAACTTATTTCTGTCGGGTTTATGCCATTCTTCTAAATAGGTTATACAATGATGCCTTTAAAATCATCTCTTTTATCATATTTTGGGATTTGATTGCAGATACATATTCACCAAACATTCTCTTGATAGATGAAAAAATAGTTTCAGCAGCAATCCACCTGCTTCCATAATTTCTTTTCTTTTTCCATTTGAGAAGGTCTCTTGTTTGAAACTTGACTTCTCTATTTCTTACATTATTGTTTTTGGGCGAGCTGATGATAGAATTCTTTCTTACTTTTATTGCAGGCTGAATCCTCTTCTTTTGAAGATATTTGAAATTCTCATTACTATCGTATGAGCCATCACCTAAGGCCGAGTCGATTTTGATATCGTTATTATTGTTTCTTTTCAAAATATGCTCAATCAATTTTATCATAACTTGTCCATCATGTACTTTTCCATCTGTAACTTCTAAAGCGAGTATTTCTTTGGTCCTTATATTTACAGCAATGTGAATCTTTAGATAGTCTTTCTTGTTTATATGCCATTTCTCTTGCATGCACTGGCCTCTGTTTGTTACATTTATGCCTGTACTGCCTATTGCTATGATAATGCCATCATCATCTAACCTATTGCTTATGATATCCAATTGGTTTACTCTTTCACAAATCTGTGAATAACTTGGATGAATTGGAAGATTCTTTCCGTGGCTTTTATGATTCCCTCGGTTTGTCTGTAGGGCTCTGTTCACTTAAGATATAATTCTCTGTTATGATAATCTACAAAAAGATTAAGCCAATTCTTTACATGTTCTAATTTACATTTCTTCTTTCTACAAGGAAAATAATCATCAAAACATTC
>JBDUES010000155.1:0-9905 GCA_040297625.1 Candidatus Nitrosocosmicus sp.
AATTACATTATTTTTTTAACTATCAGATGTAGAGTTCCATCTTTTTTATGCATATCTCCAATAATATCAAATGTATTTCCTTTTTTTAGTAATGTCCTTGGTCCTGAATAATCAAAATAATCCAAAGATGCATACCACCTTTCATTTACAATAACAATTGCTTTTCCAAATAATACTTTTTCTATAAAAATAGAATATTTTCTTCCAGGTATAAATTTAATGGAATCCACCAATGAAATAGTTTTTTTATTTATCCAAACTATTCTTTTTATTTTTTCTAAATTTTTTATTGCCTTGTCAATTATAACACGATCAAATTTTATTATTTCATGTAAATAGGATATTTCTAAACCGTTTTTTCCAGATTTTGCCAGTAAATCATGAATTTGTCTTTGTGCTTTTTCAACCATCTTTCGGCTATCCAGAGCCAATGATACATCGTACAAATGTTCCAAATCATGTACAGAATAAGAAGAATTATGATCATTGATATCTTTTTTTTTATAAGATAATTTTTTTACAAAGTATTTAATTTTTTTGCTAGAATTAGAAGATATAGAATTCATAATAAGGTTGAAATTTTCTGCGGTGCCCTCATCCTCCTCATTCGCTTCCTCCGCATCTTTTTTATTACCATCAAAATCAATATTATTATTTATTTCAGCTATTTCCATTTTTTCTGGAATATCAAAAGATCTTTTATCGTAAGGATTTAAAATAAAATTGATTTCTTTTAAAATGTGCTTCATTTTAACAATTTTTTTTTGAGCAATCTCCAAATATTTTGAGTCTATAGAATTATTGGTAACCAGAACAACAACTTTTCCATCTGAAAACCTACCAGTTCTCCCTCTCCTTTGAATAAATCTAATTTCACTTGGAACAGGCTCATAGAATATAACAAGATCCACATTTGGAATATCAAGGCCTTCTTCCGCAACAGATGTTGCAACCAGAACAGGAAAAAGCCCTTTTTTAAAGTCTCCCAGAATAGACAACTGCTTATCCTGATTGAGTCCCTTTTGATCTTTTTTATTTGATTGACCATAGAAACCTTTAGATGGAATATCATGTACATTTAAAAGGTTCGTAATTTCTTCCAGAGTATCTCGATATTGAGAAAAAATTAGAATCTTCTTTTGATTTAAATAAGGGGGGAGGGAGGAGGAGGTATTCGAATTATTATTAGAATTAGAATTACTATTATTATTAGCAGATTTTTCGATCCCCTCATCGATTTTAACATTTGTATCAGTAGAAGTAGTAGTAGAAGTAGTAACAACAACAGGAGCAATTTCCGAGGTGGAATAGAGAAACTCTTTAACAATTGATAACACATTTGAAAGTTTGGGATGAGAAAATAATATTTTATCATTTTTTAACATTTCAAGAATAGTTTGAATACGGAGATCAGAAAGTAATTCCTGATAAGTTTTACTGGGAACATCATTTTCAAATTTATTGAAAAATTTTTTCAAAGAGAAACTTCCCTGAGAGTCTATTAAATCACGACAGTATAACAAGATCATTGACATAGACTGGTATTTTAAAGCAGCATATAAAAAAAAATTTTTATTATTAGAGTCCGCTATTGAAGATTTAAGGTGATCCCCCAAACTTAATAGATCTTTTCTATAAACGTTCTCTATTTTTTTCTTTTTTATAAAATTATTATCAATTAACCATTTTAGTTTATCATCTATTAAAGACTGAAGAATATGAGATATTTCTTTATGTTCATCATCTAAATCAACGTGTTTATGCTTTACGTCAATATTGTACACATGGGGCAGAACATCCTCATCATCTTCGGATTTTACAATAATTTGTTCTATACAAAGATTAGAACATATTTCTTGAATTTTTTCTTTATTAGATCCAGGACTTGCAGATAGGGCAAGAAACATTGGAATTTTATTAAAATCATTCTTGCTGTTGTAAAATTTTTTTGATATAGATGTATAACTATAATCCTTAACAGCTCTATGAGCCTCATCAAAAACTACTAAATAAAACTCATCTTTTTTTAAAATATTGTTATCAAGATCATTTCTAACAAGCTCTGGTGTAGCAAAATATATTCTAATGAATCTAGATTTCCAAATTGTTTTACGAACATCAGGAGATATTTTTCCAGTTAAAGCAAAACATATATTCCCAAGTACAGTAAAACGTTTAAATAAATCAAGATGCTGATGTACTAAAGGACGAGTTGGAGCAAGAATCAAAATTTTTGATTTTTTCCAATTAAATAAAATATCAATACAAATTAATAATGTAATAACAGTCTTTCCTAAGGATGTTGGAACAACAATTAAAGAGTTTTTATATAATGTTTTTTGTAATACCGCATTTTGATAATCTCTAAATGAAAGAGAGTGGTCCTTCAATAATGGATGACTAAAATATTTTTGATCCAAATTGATAATTAAATTTTATTTAAATTTTAAAAATATATAATTAGGCTTTTTTATATTTCAAATATTTCATTAGACTCGTTTTTCATAAAGGGTTTTCTTTCAGGATTAACCTCATCTATCGATTTCGCAAGTTGTAAAACTTTTGAATTATTAATCAACTCCAAAATTGAATTAAGATCGTCAGATGATTTAATGACAATGCCTCTTTTTTTTGATGGAGATCCATTTGCATTTAACGGATTGATCTCTATGGCAAGCGAGGCAGGTCGTCCACGATATTCAGGAAGTTTAAACAAGAAAACACCGGATATATTAGTCGGCTTACGTTCCCAATCCTTACCTTCTTCTAAAAATTGACCTAATCTTTCTCCACTAGACATTTTTCCATTCAATAATTATTCAATAAATCACCATTATAATTTTATCTATAATATATCTAGAGGCAATATAAAACAAAAAAATACAGATTTAAATTAAATATAACAGAGATAATAAGATATATAATAAATATTAAAGCTATTGAATTACAATATGATAAAGGAACAATAGTATTCAATGGAAATGATATAAAATTCCCGCATTCAGTTTATGATCCCCGAGTAAATAAAAATAGGGCTATTGGTAGGTATTATCATGATATAACTAATTTTTTAGAAAGAAAAAATTTAAAATACATAGATAGAGTTAAGGACTATATAGAACATCAAAGTCAAAATAATGTTATTTATACGAATGTTTTAAGAGATTATCAAAGAGAAGCACTGGAAAGTTGGATTGCACATAACAAAAAAGGTTGTATAATCTTGCCTACTGGGGCAGGTAAAACAATAATCGCGTTAAAAGCAATCACAGAAATAAATTCATCGACCTTGGTTATAGTACCTACATTAAATTTAATGGAACAATGGTTTGAATCTATAAGAAAAATTATGGGTGATAAAAACTTGGTAGGTATGCTAGGTGGAGGATATACAGATATAAAAATGATAACAGTAACAACATATGAATCAGCATATTTAAAATCGTCTTTTCTAGGTAATAAATTTAAATTTTTAATCTTTGATGAGGTTCATCATTTGGCCTCTGAAAAATATTGTTCAATAGGGGAAAATTTTATATCCCCATATAGATTGGGTCTGACGGCCACAATAGAAAGAGAAGATGGAAGGCACACAATTCTTTTTAAATTAATAGGCGATATAATCTATAAAAAAGATTTTTATGAGTTGGCTGAGAAAAACTATATAGCAAATTTTGTTTTAAAAAAAAGAATAATTAATATGTTACCAAATGAGATAATTCAGTATAATAACAAAATTGATGAATACAAAAAAATATTAAAGGATTCCAGAATATTTTATCCAATTAGATTAGAAAAGCTAATTATTCTTTCATCTAATAACAATAAATTAAGAAAAGCACTATTACTTAGGAACGAGGCTTTAGAAATAGCTCTAAACAGCAAGGCCAAAATTTTAGAATTAGAAAAAATATTAAAAGATAATGAGAAGTTGAAAAGAAAAATAATAATTTTTACCATACATACCAAGTTAGCATATACTATTTCAAATAGATTTTTAATACCAGTGATAACACACAGAACAAAAAATGAAGAAAGAAACGAAATACTAGAAGGTTTCAAAAAAGGAAGATACAAAATCATAGTCACAACCAAAGTTTTGGACGAAGGTACAGATATTCCAGAGGTAAATACAGGCATTATACTGAGCGGCACCGGAAGTAAAAGAGAATTTGTACAAAGATTAGGAAGATTATTAAGGCCAAAGGACAATAAAGAGGAAGTAGCTGAGCTTATTGAAATCATTTCATCAGATACCAGTGAAACATTCACCAGTAATAAAAGAAATACAGGAATTAAAAAAAGAACTAGATGATACATAAAGTATTAACATCATCACCCACATCCCCTCTCCCTCTCCCTCTCCCTTCTCAAGCATACATACACAAAAGTAGATATGAAATATCTTAATTTTTGACACAATAATATTTAGATATACAATGATACCATCTGACTTGTTAAGATACAAAATAGATTATAAAAATAATAAAATCTATCCATTGCTATGTTCTCTTGATAGTAACAGTTCAGAATATAAAGTGGCCAAAAAAATTATTGAAATTTTTGATGAATGTAATATTAATAAGGACAACAAAGATAAATTAAATTACACGATCAAATTATTAGAATATACATATAAAGAATATAAATTGGTAAGAGGGTTATACTCCATTTTAGAAAAAAAGTGTACCTTTAAATCAGTATTTGAAAATGATAAAAATATAGAGCCCCTGAACTCCAATCCTTTAAAAGAAATAATAACAAAATTAACTCCAACACAAACTAGAAGAATAGTTTTTGAAGAATCTGCTTTAAACAATATAGCTGTTACCGAAGATAAAAGATTTAATATATTAAATACAGTATCAGAGAAATTAGATACAAATATCCAAACAATAATAAAATTAATGTGGTCGGATTTAGAAGAAAATACAATAATCTACAACTATAGTTCTCCTGACCCACAAACATTACTACTTTTTTATAATATTTCACTTATTTAAACCCTACTTTTTAATTGTCTAAGAATAGAGATTAAAATTAATTCAAATAAAAGTATTGGTTTATTATGGAAAGCAATTTTAAGAGAAATTAAAAGGCTGGGTTTAATGTATTGGCTAGAAATAGACCCCACCAGCAATACAATTAACGAAGATGATAAGAATAACATAATTTGCATAGTTGAAGGAGCTTTAAATGTAATCAAACTTACAGAAAAATATGGCAATTCGATAGCAAGACTTGTACCCTTAATTTTCAAGGCAACAAATTGGAGTATAAAAGCAGACATTTTACGGGTCTCAAGTAACGGAAATAAAACGATATATAATTTTGAAATATCAGAACAATCACATGCAGATAAGGTATCAGCAAAAATCCTAAAAAAAATTCAAGAAAGTCAGCAGCAGCAGCAGCAGAATCCACAGCAGCAGCAGACAATTAACAATGAAAAGATAGTAAAAGAAAAAAAAGAAATGATTCGTGAAAGTAAATCAAGTTTCAATGATGACCTATTTTTCAATAATAAATCAGAAATTGAAAACAACAATACAATATCATATGATAGTAATATAGAAAAAACATTTGCACAGAAATTTGAATTATTTAATACAGGATGGGAAATAGAAAGAGAACCTGAACCGCTAATAACAAAATTTAAAACTGCATTTATTTCAGATTTTATTTTAACTAAATACGAAAATAAAGTACTGGTTGAAATAATAGGTTTTTGGACTGGCGAATATCTTGAAAGAAAGATACAAAAAATAACACAGATCATAGAGAATTATAATAATAATAATTTTTACATGATATTAATAATTAATTATGAAAATTTGGCCATGTATGAAACAAACCAAATCTATTCCTTTTCAAATATAAAAAATAAAAGTAATGTGTTAATTATTTCCTATAAAAATGAAAATATCCCGTTCAAAGAAATAATACCTTTTTTAAAAAAAATTGAAAGAAAATACATAGATCAAAATTTTGAAAATAAAATAGACAAGCTCAAATCAATACAAGAAATTAATGAAATTTTAAAAGAATTTAAAAGTTCTTTTAATACATTCATTACAATAGAAGATTTGAATAAAGCTTTAACATCAAATCAAAAGGATTTGGACCCGAGTTTTAATTTAAAAAAAATAATGGAAAATAACCACGAATTTAAAAGTTTAGTTGAAAAAAAAATTAGCGAAAATGGATTTGTCATAGTTAAAGAAGTCATTTTTAAAGAGTCATTTATTAAAGAAATTTGTAATGAATTAAAAGATAAAGAAATAAACAATTTAAAAGACGCTTGTGATTTTCTATTAATTAAAAAAATTTCAGAAAAAATACATCTAGATTTATTAATTTTCATGGGATTTAAAATTTATTGGAATGGCCTTGATTATTCAGCGTCAAAAGTCAATTGTAGTCAGTAATAAACTATTAAGGTTAATAAGAAAACAGTTTTAAAATAAGAAGTTAATATATATACTTAATAACAGATGAAAGATAAAAAAAACTTACAATTATCAAAAGAAACAAAAACAGATGAAAAAAAAGACAAATGGTTAAGAAACATTAAAGAAAATTGGAGAAATGTTCAATGTATTTGCGGAAGTAATTTTCACTTTAATGGAGATATAGATAAACTTTTTGAATGGGAAAATATTCACCTGCGACATTTTGCTTCTGATGCTGACAATCATTCAATAATCTCTTTTTATCCTACAGATATGATAATATATTACCATTCAAAATCAGGCTATGTAATTGAAAGAAGAAAACACAAAAGTCACGAGATTAATGAAATTAATCAGTCTTTATTCAATGGCAAAGTCACCTTAACAGGAGTATAATATCAGCTGCGGTATTGAAAAAGAGCCAGTGAATATAAAAAATACAAATATTGTCATTATAGGAGCAGGGATTTTAGGAACAACATTATCTTACATCATTTCATCCCTATCCAACGCAAAAATTATTTTAATTGAACAAGAAAACAAGGTTGGATTTCATGCTAGTTCTAGAAATACAGGAAAGGTTCACGCACCGTTTATATACAATCCAGAAAAAAAGAAAGTTTTAGCAAAAGCAGCGTTATTTGGATATGAATTTTGGAACAATTATTGCAGGGGAAAAAAAATCCGGTTTAAGGAAGACGGCATAATAGAAGTAGCAACTAATGATGAAGGTACTAAAACTATCTACAAACATTTAGAATGGGGAATACGTAATGGACTAGAAAAAAAAGATATTCAAATACTAGAAAAAAAAGAAGTTGAAAACATTGAACCCAATTTAAGTTGCCAAACTGCAATATTATGTAATAAAGATGCATCTGTAGATTATGGAGAAATAACACGAGCTTTGGCTATTGACGCCATTAAAAATAAAGTAGACACGATAATGAACGCAAAGGTTATCGAAATCAAACATGAATCAAAATCGAATAAAGATATTTATTTAAAATATAAACAATATCCACCATACAACAATAATGAAAACGAAATTAAATGTGACTTTTTGATAAATGCGGCAGGTGGAAGTGCATTGGATTTAGTAAACATGATGGAGTTGGATATCGGTTATAAAAATCTACATTTTCGGGGAGAATACTGGGTTGCACCATCAAAATACAGATATTTAACAAATCATAGCATTTATTCAGTGCCAGAATTCCAACAATTTCCATTTTTAGATCCTCATTGGATAATAAGATCTAACGGAAATAGAGAAATAGGACCCAATGCCGTTCCCGTCTTTTCACAGTATGGCTACGATACTAAAACAAACCTGAAAGAATTTCTTCCCAAAATATATGAATTTGTAAAAGGAGTGGAAATAAAAAAAATTAAGAACATGATATTTAAAAAAGAAAACGTACAATTGATATTAAAAGAAATGTTAAGTAGTCTCTCTAAAAGGCATATGATAAATAGGGTTAAAAAGTTTTTACCTTCTTTAAAATCTAATGATTTTATAACCAGGGGTACTGCAGGGATACGCTCAAATTTAATTGATAAAGATGGAAATTTTATTTTGAATCCAATATTTTTAAACAGTAACAATACTTTACATATTTTAAATTATAACTCACCGGGAGCTACAGGTGCTTTTTCAATTGGTTTGGCACTAACTTTTAAACTTATAGAAAAAGGAATAATAAAAAAAGATAAAGAAATACAAACACATTTTTTTAAAGAAAAATTAGTTTTGGATTGTCTAAAAGAAGTAAATATAATTTTTTTCAAAATTTAATTTTAAGACTCATATTTTAAAATTAAATTTGAGATGGAAAAGCATATCGATGGTTTAAAATTATACACATTTTAAATAATATCATCAAAACTATGGGATCATAGTCTAGCTTGGTATGATGCCAGCCTCGGGCGCTGGAGGTCGCCGGTTCAAATCCGGCTGATCCCACTCTAGTCTCAACAATCTGATATAGAGTTTTATGAATTAAACATACATAAACAAAATAACACTAGAAAACGACGCATAAATTAATAGATAGACATATCAAAAATTTTAATTCCCGATTATCAAATTTTATAATATATATCCCAAAAATCAAAAACTAGATAATTCAATTACCACCATTTGGATATTACTTACCATACCTAAACAGAAATTTAATTTTCAATACTTTAAAAATAATACTTAAACAAAGTATTTTAATAAAACCCATGAAAATTTTAATCAATATATTTGATTTTAACTTTGCAAAAGTGTTAAATATCATCAATAGTATATTAATTATAAATTACCATATGGATGAGTTATTTAAAAAAGTTTATAAAAATTATAAAATGTCAAGTTTAATCAACTATTTTAACAAGTCATCAAATAGAGAAAAGGTAAGTAAAAATTCTGAATCGGCTACCTCAACTGACTTAGTCCAGGAAGGTATTCTAGTAGGTCAAAAAATAGCCAAAATATCAGTTATAACTTTAATAAGTATTGGAATAGCGGAGATAGCTACCGGTTATTTTAGTGGAAGCAATGTAGCAACCGCCGACGGAATAGATTCCCTATCTGATGCATTAATTTCTTTTATGGTTCTAGTAGGATTGAGAATTGCTCTTAAACCAGCTGATAAGAAATTTCACTTTGGTTATCACAAAGTAGAAAGTTTTGCAGCCCTAATGGCTGCAATAGGAATGATAGTTATTGGTGTAACTATATTTTATAACTCATATCAGGCACTGATATATCATCATGCAATTAATCATCCATACATAACTATGATAGTATTAGCAGTGGCAAGTGCTCTTTCTTTACACAGAGCATTTCAGATGCGCACTATTGCAAACAAGTATAATTTACTTTCACTCAAAACAGATGCGAAAAATTCAATCAAAGATGGTTCAGCTTCTGTTATAGGTTTTTGTAGTATTTTAATTTCAACACAATTTGGGTTTATTCAAATGGATGCAATAGGTGGTATGATTATAGCTCTTTACATCTTTTCTGTGTCATATATAACATTAAAGAGGTCCTCCCTTATACTTGTAGACTCGTGGCAAAATCCAAAGTTGACTGATCTAATTAAAAATGTAATATACGAACAATTTCATGATGATAAAATTCATGTCAGAGAGGTATTGCTGCGTTCTTCTGGAATGATTGATCAAGCTGAAATACATATAGAGATAGATGGAGAAGAATCCGTATCAGATGTAGAAGAACTTTCGAATGAAATTCAAGAAGTTATTAATTCGAAATTCCCATCTATAGAAAGAATTTCTGTTATACCTCACTCGTACTCAAAAGTGAATAACAGCGTCACATCAAAGACGAATTTATTAAGAAATATAAAGTTAAAAAAACCATTAAAATTCACAAACATACCTCACTCGTACTCAAAAGTGAATAACAACGTCACATCAAAGACGAATTTATTAAGAAAT
>JBDUES010000156.1:0-5563 GCA_040297625.1 Candidatus Nitrosocosmicus sp.
TAACTCGATTTTTCGTTATTGTTAAATAAAATCAGTCCAAGATTGGGCCAACGCCATTAAGAACTCGTTTTATTTTTATAACAACTTAATCATCAGATAACGAATTTCATAATTATGCAACAAAGCAATTATTACCATTTAAAGAAATATTGTGTTTTATACTAACTTATAATACTAATAATTCATTCTAAAGGCATGGAAAACATGTATGATACAAACAAAGTTATTGCAAAAATTAAGTCAGACGATAACAATAAAAATGAAAGATATTTTCATGATTTTTTACAAACCAACAGCATTGATGCAGGAATACTGGTTTTAAAACCAGGACAAAAAGACATACAAGAGCCACATTCCCGTGATGAGATATACTATATTATAGAAGGAAATGGTTTCATAGAAATCGGAGAAAACACATATTCTTTTCATAGTGGGATGTGCATATTCGTTCCATCCAATACCCCACATAGACTTTTTGATAATATTAGTCAAGTAATAGCGCTATATATTTTTGGTAGATAGATCGAGTTATATAAATAAACAAGGATAATGGATTTGAAATAATTTTTGTAACCAATGATAAGAAAATAAGAATTAAACATAATCCTATAAATTAATAATATGAACCGCCATCAATAAAATTAGTAATTAGAATTTTCTTTCAAGTCTTAAAATATTACAGTAAATACGAATCTAAACAATATAAAACAAAATTCTTAATCAAAATCAAATAAATTATATCATCCATAGATTTTACACTCGATGCGATATTTTTAAAGGTAATTTCTGAATAATTTTTTAAAAAGATATTTTGTGGTAGTGTTAGTTAATTACCATTAAAAATTAATAAAAATTATATCAATATTGATTTTGATAGGACAAAGATATAGCAAAAACATTATTCATAACAGATGAATGGTTTCTTGGTGATTGGTCTACAAATTTTAATCCTATACATAATTTAGTAGTTTCATTTTTGTTACTACCCTGCTTGTTCTTGCATTTTTCTTTTGTTATTATATATCTTCATACCTAGTTTTACTTTTCAAAATTGAATTTGAAGACTGTAATGATAGGATACTTTCATCCTCAATAAATGTATAAATACCCCACTATTTTTTTTATTATTCATTATCTTTATATTTTTGTTTTTTGTATTGTGTATCATTTTTTATTTGTTATTATCAAACATATTTTAAATAAAGATTGATTTATCGTTCATCTCCTTATCTATTAATACATTCTCGTTAATGAAATAAAATAGATCAAAAAATAGCATATCTTAATGGGATGTTTGAAGATGCATAATATGTTTATAGCGATTAATAGAGTTTATATAGGATGCTCTAGAGATTTCGAAAATAAAAACAATGATCAAAATGGATGAAGAATACATATTAAATAATAAATATTTAATATTTATATACATTTTCCATCTTCATTAATAAATGTATAAAATTATAATAATATCGTTTATTGCGATTAGTGCTATTTTAGGGATAACAATACCAAATTCTCAGTCATTGTCTGCACAACAAACTGCAGCCCATATTTTAAATAGTATCACAACCCCTTTCACGAAATTCTTTTCAGACAATAAGGATTATCAGCATTGTTTAGAAAATACTAATAGTTGCGCTCCAACCGTAAATGTATTATATGAAAGTCCATCCACACTCGTATTAAAATCCCATTCAATGAATCCCCTTTGGAAAGCGGTAGATAAAGTTAAAAAATCAGGTTATGTTGTAAACGCTGTTACTTATATACCAACAATTAATGGAACAGAATCATATAATTCTTTCGACCTATTAGTAGTGATGGCGCCAACTACTTTACAACCAACACCAACACCACCACATCATCCCTAGTACATCTTTATGAATTTTTTATAATTTTTATAATTTAAGGAATTAATTCTCCAGATAACAAAACAATTCAATTTTTTCGCATTAGATTTTCAGTGCGATTTTATTTTTGATAATCCTTTGTCGTACTGTTTATTATTCTTTCATTTTGAATTTGGAATCTTGTTAATAAATCTCTTTTGTATAAATTACCCTATTAAAGGATATTCTTAAAGCCTTTATTATGCAATATGAGCTATGCAACAAAGCAGATCTTTCTACTTTTCAAGGTCCACACATCGCAATGATACTATCAACCAATATTTGGACAATTTTTGATGGGTTTGTTACATTAACCAACTTCTATTAGATTGTTGTGATTTCCAATTTTCCAACAATGTGATTGCTTTGCCATATTTGATACAATAAGTTATACATCAATTATGTTTATAGGCATCAACTATTAAATATCCATAGAGTCAATATGATGTGTTTATTATTTTATAAAACACAAATAACATCATCTTTGCAATAATTAGTCTGTGTCTGCAATATTGAAAAACATCGACGATGATCTCTTTTTGACATACTTTGTTAATATGATATACTGTACTATTAAAGATGCAAGAACTACTCCAAATGTCAATACTTCTAATTTATCTTTTATATCGCTTTCGGGCAACGAGGTAACTAATGCTACAGATAATGCACCCCTCATTCCTCCTATCATAATTACATTGCGCCATTTTGAGGGAATTTTTTCTTTTGTAAACTTGTTTACTAAAGTTAATATAGGATAAACTGCGGTTGCTCTTGCAAACAATACAATAGCAAATGCTATTAGGATAATAACAATATTCTGAATTATGTTTACAATATTCATAGTTATTCCCAAGTAAAGAAATACCAGTGAGTTTGCAAAAAATGCTGCAATTTGCCAAAAGTAGGACACAGAATCTCTTACATCTTTACTCATTGTCGATTCTTTCTTCATCGTGGCATTTCCAAAAAATAAACCTACAACAGCAACTGCAATAAGTCCAGAAACCCCTAATGAGTTTGCCAATATCACAGACCCAAAAACTCCTGTAATGGTCAATGCAGTATCTGAAAAAGGGTCATTCATTAAGGTATGAAGTCGGTTCCCTATAACAGCAACTGCCAATCCAACAACTATGCCTCCAAAAAAAACAAAAAGAAATGCTCTATTTCTCCAAATAAATTATTTAAATTGATAGTATCAAAAGCATTATTAGTTGATCCCATGATTGAAGTAGGATTGTAACCAGATACCAAAGCAATTACTGAAGAAAGAAGAATTATGCTAGTGGCATCATTGAATGAAGATTCCATTTCTAGAATTCGTGCTAGCAACTTTGGCACTTTTGTCCTTTTGAAAGTTTGTATTACTATCGCAGCATCAGTAGATGATATTAGCGCAGCAAAGGTAAAACTCAAAGAAAAAGGTAGATGAAATACATATGCTAAAATAAAACCAATAACAAAGGCAGTAACTAATACTCCAATGGTAGCAAGTAATAAAACCGAAATTCTAATTGGCCTAAACTCTTTGTAATAATCTACTTGCATCATTGCCTCAAATATTAGAGGAGGAATTACAAAATCAGTTATTAGTTTAGGATCAAATTTAAATTGCTTTATATCTATAAAATTATTATTGATCAATTGTGAATAAATTAAAAAAGATATCAAGATCCATATTATTACCAATATGATTGTATAAGGAATTTTAGTTTTTGATTCAAATAGAGAACCGAAAAATATTATTCCAAGGAATATAAGAATTAGATATTCTGATTCAAATGCAATTACTGCAGTTATTTCTGTTTTCCACCTTTAAATAAAAAAGTAATAATAATGGATAATACTTGACAATGGAAACCAACTCATCTCATCTCACTACTAAACTTTGTTTTTCCGAATGGGGTTGATTACTTTGTTTTCTTTGTCTTTAGTTGAAAAAAAGAGGTTAATTCTACCTACCATATGAACTGACTATATCTTGATCTTTATCTATTTTTTGATTTGGCTTTGCAACCGCCATCTACATGATATTTTATTCTTTGTATATATTATTGAAAATCCTTTTCAATTTTTTATCTGTGCCAGGTTCAATGTCTTTTATTTTGCTATTAAGAAATGCCATACCACCTCCTTTATTGAATTCATAAAAAATAGTATAACCGAATGTATGGCAAAAATTATCTATGTTTTAAAATACTCTTTTGATATACGTTAGAAAATGATAAAAATCTAAAAGTAATCCTGAAAATTGTGGATTAAACATTGGAATAGTCCAATAAATATATTGTTTTAATACTTGCAGAAATTTTATAATAATACATTCTTTTATGTTATTTCTAACAGTAGAAAAAGATAAATTAACTACTATTGCTATTATTCACTTATTAGCTAAATTACAAACATGTATAAGAAAAGTACAAGGTGATATTGGAGAACAGTAATGAAATCTACTTTTAAATAAATTTTATCATTTTATACAATAATGCCAAATTGAAAGTTTGTAACAGAAGGAAAATATTTTAACTAAGAGCCTATCCCAAAATTCGATAGAAATATAGCTTATTGTAAACCATAATGAAAATGTGACCTACTGCATCAACCGTCATGAGAATAAGAACAATCATACTATCAAAAAGATTCCAGATAAATTATGGGACAAGATAAGCGCCATATTACCAGACGAAAAACCAAATAACACGATAGGTCGTCCAATTGTTCCTTATAGAAAAGTAATGGATGGCATTGTTTATGTTCTTAGAACCGGATACCAGTGGAAGATGCTGCCTAAAGAATATGGTTCTGGTTCTACATGTCATAGGCGATTCCAAGAGTGGGTTCAGCTAGACATTTTCAAAAAGATTTGGTGTATGTTATTGAAATTATATGATAACAAAAAAGGAATCAAGTGGACATGGTAGCAATCACTACTTGACAGCATATCTATAAAGTCACCTTTAGGGGGGCGATGACTGGACATAATCCTACTGAAGATAGAAGCAAACTGGGCACAAAAAGACATATTTTAACAGATAAAAAGGTATCCCGCTTTCTGCTATTATAACATCAGCAAGCACTCATGACGTAAAAGCAGTAACAGATGTTATCGATAATGTAATTGTCAAACGACCTACTTTATCATCTTTCACAAAAGAAAGAAGAATGGATAGAAGAAAGCAGTATCAGCATCTATGCCTTGATAGAGCATACAATTCTAAATCAGTGAAACAGGCAACAATCAAACGAGGTTATGTTCCTCATATATCATATAAAAGAAAAAGAGAAGAGAAGAGAATGAAAACACATATCAAAAAAGATATCCTGCAAGAAGATGGGTCGTAGAGAGAACAAATTCATGATCGCATAACAGGTTCAGGAAATTATTCATCCGCTATGAAAATGTTCGTCCGCTATGAAAAGAAAGTTGAAAATTATCTTGGCTTGGTACAGCTATCATGTAGTATCATTATTTATAGAAAAATAATTTTGGGATAGGCTCTATACCGCTTAACATAAGTGTGCTAAACAACTTGTCATAGTAAGTATTATAAAAACACAAAAGCTATCTATACCAATTTGTATAAGTTCGTAAATTAATATTTATAAAGTAATAATCATAACAACGAAAATACCTCTTAGCAGTAGAGACTTTTCTGCTGTAAATATTAGTATGA
>JBDUES010000157.1:0-7372 GCA_040297625.1 Candidatus Nitrosocosmicus sp.
AACATCAAAGCCTATGAGTATTTCACCTCTTCTGACTAGAGATTGATTGTAGACGGATCAATTCACATGTTTTCTTAAAAGATGTTAGCTAAATGTATTTGGAAATGAGGAATCATGCAACAAAGCATAAAATACTTAAAAATATCCTTTAATACTAAAATACTATGAAAAAATTATTAGCAATCTTTGGAGCTAAAATAACGGGAGGCGGCTTGGCAGTCGTAAAGTGCGATGTACTTTGATCCAATCTGATATTGAAAAAGCAGGCGGGCTTGCTGAACAACTTGCCATCAAAGTTCGAAATTCTAATGGTAACCTTAGTACTATATACTATAAACTTGAGGAAGTTCTAATAAATTATCGAAAAACCGGTGGAGATTTAGATTTAGTTATGCCTGGCATATATGAAGTAGATTTTGAATATAATCGTACCAATCCTGATGGCAGATCGGTATGGGGTGCATATGCAGACGTCTTACATGATGAATTGTGTAATGAAAATGGAACACTTCACAAAAAGCTTGAAATGGAAACCAATGCTACTGGCACATCTATTGTGCTACTTATAATGAATCAATTAAGGCTTCCACCAAGTTCTGCAATGATAGTTGCACCCATCGCTGCTAGTATATTAGGACTTGGAATGAGGGCCTTTTGTAAACATGGTAGTGGCGGTGGTGGCGAATGTAAATGATTATTTCTAATCTCTGTTTTTTGTGAATATTTCGCTGTAGAATTCTTTAAGTTATATCCTTAAGAATTTGGGTGGGTGTATATGTGTATATGTGATGAGTTGAAATAGACACATCTAGAACCTATTTAAAAAACAATGATGATGATGACACTGGAATTAGATTATTGTTCCAAAAATTACAGTTTAATTTTAATTTTAATTTAGATAAAACAAGTAGCAAAGAAATATCTGAATATGATGTAAAAGAATTTCCCAAATACCAAAAGCATCCTAGCGAGTCTTAAACAAGGCAACAGCAAAGGATATTCCAGGGTTTTCATAAATTAGATTTAATGTACATATATGTTCTATTGAGTAATGAATCAAGTATGTTCATGTCTTTCATTTACTTGCTAATTCTGATACACCATAGATCTTTTCCTTCTTCTGATACAATAAACTGCCAATTTCTCTTTTCACATACATTTGGTATTGATCTCAAAGCAGATTCTTCACTATCCGTTAGTATTTCAATGTAAGAATCATTTGGATTAAGTGAACTCATAGCCTTTACAGATTCAAAAGACGGATAAGGACAAGCCATTCCTCTTGTATCTATAGTTTTTACTTTTGATGATGCTTCTTTATCCATTTGTAATAAATAATCTATGTTAGTAGACGATCCACTAATTACGATTTTTGCTTGATGCAACTTTATCCTTTCCCTACTACCTAAATTCTGCTTAATACATATTTTATTCTTCACTTTCTAAAAATAGGTAGGGCTATTATATCAAAATTCTATATAAATAATACCATACCACCTTTCTTTGAAGCAGGTAATGCTGCATTCAAAAATCCTATAACATCCTCAAATTCTACGCCTTCTTCTAGGGTTTCTGGTGTGATACCCATTTGCTTTAGCATTTCCTTTGAAGGCCCGCAGGCGGTCACCTTTATCCCTGCTTCAATAGCATCGTGCAAGTATTTATCCAATGAAGGCGCTCCCGGAATAGTGATTTTGGAAGCACCACCTTTCTTTATAATTTCAAGTCCGCCCATAGTACAGTAGAGTTTGCATTTAGCTCCCATAGTTACTGAACCCAAAGCTAGAACCAATGCAGAATATGCTCTTCCTGGATCATTTGATACTAGAACCAAATGTACTTCTTGTTGTTCTTCTTCTTCTGTCATATAGAATGATATTTATTAAAGGATTATAGAGTCTTTCTTTTGTTTTAATAATGTGATTGATTATATTTGATTAACGCTGCTAGGTTCTCCTCTTTCAACCAGCGTAAGGCATTTATGCAATGCAGGATCAAGTCCATCAACTTAAAATATTGATAAAGAATATGTTTAACCAATTATAGGTCCTTAACATCCATAATGGCAGATTTTGCATCGTAAAAATTTTTGCTATCCTCCTGTGGTTATTGTGATCCGTGATCTTGTATGCCTGGTCTCCTCATTGTCGGTTGATTTTGATTTGTCTATCTCTTCTAAAAATGCAGAGTTTAATGTAATGAGGATTAGGTTTATAAATTTATGAGAAAAATCGCTGAGTTTAATTAACTTATGACATATATTAATATAATCTGTCTCTTCTTTGCTCATTGCAAAAGCAGGAGCAATGCACTGATGATTTTCATGATAATTTATTAGTTAAATATGGATATAAAAAATAGATAAACTTAACATTGGGCGCTTTATTCTTAATGATTATTATTTCTTTATGTAATAATCTAATAAAAAAATGTCAAATGACACTATACTTTAGTTTATATTTTTTGCTTTGTTGCATGATTATTTTAAATCGTTTTTTGTTAACGTTTTAGTGTCGAGGACAAAATGGAAATAGTCATAATTTAAATTGATTAACTAAGAAAGTGACATAGCTTTAACTGTTTTTCGAATCAAGCAACAAAGCATATATTTTTTATTAAAATAAAATAATATCTCTCTGCTGTTGAATAGTTTAACTATTATGAATTAACAAATACAAAAGTCATTTTTTTATTAATTTATTATAACAAAATTATATACGAATTATATTTATAATTGTAATAAGAAGGAATATATTTTTCTATATATTAACAAAGTCCTAAGCGGCGTGGTTCAAGAACAGACTGGCGGAAATTCAGCTATAGCTCCAACTGCTGCAGCTAGCGCTTCTGCAATAAAAAAAGACAATAGAATAAATAATTCAATAGATTCAAATCAAAAAACTCTTTTAGAATTCAAAAGAACTTTATTAGATGAGCAAAAAAATGGAGAAAGTAAAATAGACAAAATTAATCAAAAAATCGAAGAAACTAAAAGGATAATCGATGAAGAAAGAGTAAAGTTAGAAGATGAAAGATTAAAATTAAAACACACAAATGAAGCTAAAGACGCAGATTATACAAAGTTCACAGAATTAAAAAATAATTTAATTGAGGAAAGAAAACGCATGAAAACTCTGGATTCCAAAGCTTCTAGTGCCGGAGGAGGAGTAGGAGTAGGAGTAGGATTTCGATCAAGACGGGATAAATATAACATTTCAAATTTAACTAAAGCATTAGATCAAATCGAAAAAGATATCCAAACAAAAAAATTATCAAAGGATGAAGAAAGAAGACTAGTTACCAAATCTAAGGAAATTGCAACTAAACTTCACACATTAAAAGTTATTACTAAAAAAGAAGATAGTTATAAAAATATGGCAATAAAGTTTGATGATCTAAGAGGAAAGATGACCCAAATATTTGATCAAAAAGCTGAAATCGGAAAGGGGATCGGCAAATTAAAATCAAATTTGGATGGGTTGTTAAATAAAAGAGAAGAACTTTACGAAGAACGGAGAATGGTCATTCATCAAGTAAGAGAAGCGGGAGCAAAATTAGAAATGGTGGATACTCAGCTTAATGCAATAGAATTCAAAAAAACTCGATTACAATATTCCTCAGAAAGACAGAGAAGACAAACTGGTGGTGACAGAGATAGAGATAGAGATAGAGACAGAGATAGAAGAAGACATGAGATTCCACAAGACAAAATGAGGAAAAATAGAGAAAACCAAGATTTATGGAATTCGTTAAAAGAGGTAGCAATGAAGAAAATGACTGGCGGAGAAAAACTTACATTTGATGAGATGAAGCTAATTTATTCTGATAATTCAGATTAAACTAAAAATCAAAAAACTTTTAATTTTTTAATTGATCTATTAATTCCAAGTTTTTTTTTATATTTGTTATTCAGATAGATGCATACTTTATACATATCACTATTATGACAAATCTTGCCGTTCTTTTACAAAGATAGATAAAGATCTATTTATTGATTCAATTATATAATTTAAAGATTTTGTTTTAGACTGATTGTCTGAATTTTTATAATATTCTTTTACAAGCATAATAAATGATGAAAGTATGGAAATAGTAATAATATCTAATTGATCGATACCTCCTTCTACAAAGGTCACCTTATAAAATGATAAAAATTGATTTGTCAAAATACGAATTTGATACATTGTATTTAAATAATTAGGATCTACAGATTTTTGCATTTTTGCATTTTCAAAATTTATTTCTATTAATTTCTCAAGAATGTTTACATCATGTTCTTCATTCATTATTTAATAGACCCATAAAGGTTTTTATAATTTATCTTAAAATTTTATGTAGTCAAAAGACAATTTCATTTTTTGCCTGTCTAATTTATCCCTTTCCTGTTGTAAATTCTAGTATATAACATGGATAAGTTTGTTGTATTTTCATTAAGGCGTTGAAATAGTTTAAATTTGTAAGAAAACAATTGTTCAATCAATATTCTTTTATTCTCGAATATAGATCGTGGTCGTCAATTAAAGATACTTTTTCTTTTTTATTATATAAAAAATAATGTAATTTGATATTTTATATAGTATCTTTGTATCAGGATATTTTAATAGGTAAAAAAAATATTTCTTTGGATTAAAAATCAAATAAAATTAATATTTATTTTTCAACTAGTTCGTCATATCTTCTTTTTAGTTCGTGATAATCATTAGGCTGGATCTCAGGGGTGTTCATGTACAGATAATTTTTGACTGGCTCATTTTTTTGAAATCTAATCCAATTATCTAAAAATTTTTTTAAAAAATCTTCAATTATCTCTGTAGTGGTAATTCCGGTAGAATCTATTTTTAATGTTTCGTTAATTATACATATTTCTTCCCTACTATCTCCACTTATGTAATCTATTGGAATAGGTTTGAATTTTGTTTCTTTAATTTTAAAAGGTATTATGATTGCAATATGTGCTCTAGATTCATCAGGCTTTCTTGGGTGAGGTTTCATTATTGTTATACTATGTAATAATTAATTAAGGATTCTTTGAATTGAATTAATTTCCTGTATTGTAACTGTGAATTAATAAAAAGATTATGGATATGTTTTAATTATTATATTTTAAATATTTATCTTTTTGATGACAGATAGAATTAAAATGTTCTCCTTATCTATAATATCTTTATTATTATTATGATTATAATCTGCTGCTGCCATGATATCATTAATCATATTTTTTGATATAATAATTTACAAACAAAGTCCATGATAAAACAAAATGGAAAAAAATATTGATTTTCATTGATATACATATATGATGAAAATTCCTACAATTACAAGAATAAAAGATAAACATTAAAAAAGACTAATAGATCTAGATAGGAAATAAATTAAAAAAGGGTACCTATTTATAAAAGGAGCAATATAAAATGTCCAAAATATAATTTATATGTTGTATATTATATATCTGATTAAACCTTTAAGAAATAAAATAAATATATTCAAGATAATAATTAGTTTGATCTCATTTAAAATATGGTAACTGTGGATATAAATTGGCTTACCTCTCATTTGAATGACCCTAATATTGTCATTATAGATGCTAGAGGACTCATGCCTTATAGATTTGGACATATTAAAAATTCTGTGCCTCTTAGTGTCGAACAGGTTATCTTAATTGCGGATAATGGATCTAATCTGGTTATAGAGACGCAAACCGCAGAAAAGCTCTTTAGTGACCTTGGTATTGAAGATTCAAAGACAGTTGTAGTCTATGGAGAATATCCGGATCCTTCTGCAACAAGAATAGTGTGGACCCTAATATATTATGGACATCCAATTGTAAAACTTTTGGATGTCGGGTATAGCCAGTGGCAGAAAGCCGGATTGCCAATCAGTTTGCAGGTTCAAACCACCACGAAAAAGACCATACCAACAGTGCCTGCTGCTGCTTCTGATAGTGATATAGATGTTAATTTTGTTGCAAAAATAGATCCTACAATCAGAGCAGATGCTCAGATGATAAAGGAAAAACAACATGATCCTAATGTAATAATTGTTGATGCCCGGACTCCACAAGAGCATTTTCAAGCGAGAATTCCAGGGTCGATATTAAATAATTGGGAAAATGGACTTGGCGACTATGGTAAAATGATTAAGGATAAAGACAATTTACAGAAAAATTTTGCAGAAAAAGGAATTACTACTGATAAGGAAGTTATATGTTATTGTCATTCTGGAATGAGAGCATCTCATGCATATTTACAATTTAAACAGGCCGGATTTGATAATGTGAGATTGTATGATGGTTCCATTATAGATTGGGCACAGCGACGTAATCCATTAAGGTAAAAAGTTGACGAGAATCACCCCTTTATCTGATTCCTGTAATTGTAGTTTTATTTTTCATCTAGTTGTTATTAGTTCTCTTGAATAATTAGAACTATTTAGTTCCGCCCAATACAGATGCTTATATCTAGGCCTATATTTGATTCATTATTATAAAGCTTACCAAACCTGATACTATGTTTGATACCCTGTTGTACTTTTTGAATTTGTTTCTAAATACATCTGCAAGAATATGTATATCTAAGTTCATGGTATGATTTTCAAGTTTATTATTGAAATGACATCTGAAAGGTGAATCATATTGTTTTGTTAAAAGAAACAGATATGTTTGGAGATTCAATATTTACATTGGTGAAATAGTAGGAAATGTCTAATAGTAATAACAAAAATCGCAAGATAAAATTAAATGATGATGAATTTGACAAGATATTGGATCTATATCAAGGCGCATTAGATGCTTCAACACAATCTACTTTGAGTAGTGGTGGTAGTAGTCTTGTTGGTAATACACATAATAAACACAAAGCGTGGCATAACGTTCAAGAATATATGAATGAATTAGGGAAGAAATATGGATATGACCCAGAGAAATATGTAATAAATAAAAATACAAAAGAATTGGAAGAGTACAAACCAGGGTAATTAAGAATAAGAACGAGAATTTTACAGATATGAACGATAGAAGACATTTAGTGAATTGATTATTTATTAACAATAAATGACATATTCTATACCCATTTTAAATCAAAATAATTCACAGGTAAAAGTATAAAAAATCTTTGATTGACATTCTCAAAAAAGTTCTATCAACAGATAAATAAAAAAAGATGCTTTGTTGCATAACTACACCCATTTAGCTGAGAACATAATTATCCATTATTTGTGACTGATTGGCCTTCATATAACAGTTCACTGGTAAGACGTGGTGAAATCCTTTTTTCCTATGATTTTCTTGATATCTGGGATGATGATCTTGCAAGGATGAATGAAAATAAGAAAGGCAAAAAGTACAAGTTTCCTGATTCCTTCATTCTTATCATAA
>JBDUES010000158.1:0-14326 GCA_040297625.1 Candidatus Nitrosocosmicus sp.
GTCTATGAATTCATCGGCTGATGGAGGTTCTGAATTCAATCCTTTTCTTTTTCTAATGTCGGCAACTATGTCCTTATAAACTGATTGAGGTACTGGTTGCCATGTTTTGAAATAAGTACTCCACATAGCTTTTCCAGCAGTACCTCCTCTCATTAATTCAGACAGATCAAATGTTTCTGATGCGGGCACCTCACCTAAAATAATTGCAATTATCCCTTTTTGATCCACATTTAACAATTTACCTCTTTTACTAGAGAGTATTCCAGCTACAGTTCCAATTTGTTCCTGAGGGCATTTTACCTCGATTCCTAAAATGGGTTCAAGTAATACAGGGTCTGCCATTAACATAGAACCGAGCATTGCTCTTCTTGTTGCTGGCAATAATTGTGCAAGCCCCCTATGTGCAGGATCCTCATGAGGCACAAAGTGATGCAATACAAATCGTAGCCCTCTTACTGATTCTTGTGCAATCGGACCAGAATGGATAACATCGTCAAATCCTGACTTGATTGAATCCATGGACTCTTGGATAAATTGAACACCTTTTGTTTCATCTGATAGCATGTTCCCACTTCGATCCACTGTCACAACACTCCTTGCTTCATCTGTACTCCAACCTTTTTCTCTCAATAACCTTGATAATTCTTTTTTATCCATATCTTCATGTAATTTTCCTGTTTTAATCATTTCAATAACTTCTTCACTTAATGGTTCTGCCCTCATGAAAATTTTATTATGTTTATTTGGGGATTTGCTCATCAGTACTCCTGTTCTACCTCTTATTGTTTCTCTGTAGTTAATTAATGGCTGCGTAGTTTTGATATCTAAACCTGCTTCTTGGAGTAATGAGGATGCAATTTCCAAATGCAATACCCCCATTCCAGCCATGAGTGTCTCTCCGGATTCTTCATTTATCTTTATAATGAGATTCGGATCTTCTACAGTAATTCTTCGAAGAGCTTCGACAAGTTTAGGAAGATCTTTAGGATGTTTGGGTTCAACTGCAATTGTAACGACTGGTTCAGAAACATATTTGATAGATTCAAATGGGACCACATTTTTAACAGTCGAAATGGTTTCTCCGGCTACTGCATAATCTAATCCTAATAAGGCCGGAATATTTCCACAGGGTATAACATTTACAACCTCGCGTGTATTACCCATGTAAATATTGACCGATTGAACTTTTCCAGTTCTTTTAGAATCTATTAAATATACCTCATCACCGTCTTTGATTGTACCTGAAAATAGTCTACCAGTTGCAACCCTACCTGCTTGTGGATCAACATTTATTGTAGTTACCATCATCAGTGCAGGGCCTTTTTCATCACAGTTAAGGAGTGATTTTCCAATGTCTGAATTTAGGTCTCCAGGCCATATCTTTGGTATTCGGTATTTTTGAGCTACATGAGGGGGTGGATGATGTTGAACCACCATTCCTAGAATAGCATCATGTAGGGGTGCTCTTTCAGATAGTTTTTTTATAGCGCCAGGGTCAGGTGATGTATATGCATCGTAAACATCTTTGAAGCTTATTCCTTTTTTCTGGGCGACATTAAAATTAAATCCCCATCTATCTTTTGCTGAACCAAAGGCGACAGTATTACCTTGAATACTCACCTTCCATTTTTCCTTTATTTCAGGTTCTGCATACAGATCCACTAGTCTGTTAAATTCAGCAATGATATTTGCTAACCATTTTTGCATTGCTGCCGGATCCAATCTTAATTCTTTTACCAACCTGTCAATCTTGTTAATGTATAAAACCGGTCTAACCCTTTCTTCTAATGCTTGACGTGTAACAGTTTCTGTCTGAGTCATGATTCCTTCAACAGAATCAGAAACAACAACTACCCCATCAATGGCTCTTAGGGCTCTGGTTACTCTGCCTGTAAAATCAATGTGGCCTGGAGTATCAATCATATTTATAACATATTCTTTACCATCTTCGTTTTCGTAAAACAATGTTACATTTGCCCCTCTAATTGTCATCTGTCTGTTTTGTTCAAGTTTCATAGAATCAAGAGCTAGAGCTTGTCCTGCAACACTTGGAGAAATAATTCCAGATGCAGCTAAAAGACTGTCACTCATGGTAGTTTTCCCATGATCTACATGAGCAATTACACCAAAATTCCTAATTTGGTCTCTATTTCCAATAATTCTAATAATATCTTGAGTCGATTTAAATTTCGGCATGGTATACCTCAAAAAAGTTTTTCTAGGATTATTAAACGTTCCTTGTAATATTATTTATTAAATGCTTTGTTGCATGATTCGAAAAACAGTTAAAACTATGCTTTACTTTTAGTAAATTATATTAAATCATAACTATTTACGTCATTTGATTAATAGTAAAACGTTAATAAAAAACGATTTAAATAATCATGCAACAAAGCATTTATTAAACTTATTGTAAAAATCTATCAAGAACTATTTTTGATTAAAGATTGGGTGCTTTGTTGCATGATTATTTAAATCGTTTTTTATTAACGTATTAAAATTATATTTGCAAAGTAAATAGTCAATTTCATACGATTCCCTAAAAATGTAGCATATCTTTAACTGTTTTTCAAAACATACAACAAAGCAAAGATTAAGTTCATTTTTAATTAGTTTTTCCAAAACTTTTTTTAACTTTTATAATCAACATAATTGTACTAAAAAATTGTTAATAGTATGGTTTTAAAAATAAAAGTAGGACACACACCTGACTCAGATGACGCTTTCATGTTTTATGCTATCGAATCCGGATTAATTCCTACTGGTGATTTTGAAATTGAACATGTAGTTGAAGATATAGAAAAATTAAATAAAAGAGCCACAAATCAAGAATTAGAAATAACTGCTATATCTGCTCACGCATATGCATATTTATCTGATTATGTGATTTTAAATAGTGGAGGAAGTTTTGGTATAAACTATGGACCAATAATAGTATCTAAAAAATATTCGATTGATAAAATTCAAGATGGATTAATCGGTGTTCCAGGGGTAATGACTTCTGCATATCTTTTGATGTGTATAGCTTTTGGTAAATTAAATTATAAGGAGATGCTATTTAGTGAAATTCCCGATGCTGTAAAACGCGAAGAAATTGATTATGGTTTAGTAATTCATGAATCTCAAATTACATTTTCAGATTTAAATTTAAACAAAATCTTTGATTTGGGAAATTGGTGGGATAAAAAAACTAATGGATTGCCTGTTCCGTTGGGAATAAATGTCGCAAGCTCTAAACGTCTTAGTTCCAAACAGATCATTGAATTTGATAATATATTAAAGAATTCTATACAATATAGCATTGATCATTTAGATGAAGCTGTAGATTTTTCTAGGAAATATGGAAGGAGTACTTCCAAAAATATTCTTACAAAATTTATTAAAATGTATGTAAATGATTTTACAATTGATATGAAATCAGATGGAAAAAGATCTATTTCTAAATTGGTAGAGTTGGCACAATCAAATGGGATTTTAGAGAAAAATGTAGAAATAAAATATAGTTACTAGGAAAAGTTTTTTATGGTGCTTATTATCTAATTCTTTAAAATTATTTTCAGAAGTATGAGTTTATATTCACCTAGTAATGGATAAATTAAATAATGCCATATAAACAATTGTTTAAAGTTAATGCCTTCAAAATCATCTAATAATTCTAATCAAAATAATATTTTTAATAAAAATAGTGAAATTTTATGGGATTTAATTGAAGAAAAATGGATAAATTATTGGAATAAAAATAAAATAAATAATTCAGATATTGAATATTCAAAGCAAAAATTCTTTATTACAGTAGCTTATCCGTATCCTAATTCTCCACAACATATTGGACATGGAAGAACCTATACTTTGGCAGACGTGCATGCTCGGTATTATAAATTAAAAGGATTTAATGTTCTCTTTCCAATGGGATTTCATTATACCGGTACTCCGATATTGGGGATGTCAAAAAGAGTACAATCTAAAGACAAAGAAATAATTGATAATTTTAAAAATATTTTTTTAATCGATCAAAATACTATTGACTCTTTTGTTGACCCCTTAAATATCGCAAAATATTTTCATAATGAAATTAAATCAGGTATGGTAGAAATGGGATATTCTATAGATTGGAGAAGAGAATTTACTACAATTGATACTATTTATAAAAAATTCATTTCATGGCAATTTAAAACCCTGCTTGAATTAGGTGTTATTGAACAAGGATCTCACCCTGTTGGTTGGTGCCCCAATGATGAAAATCCTGTAAGTCAACATGATACTTTAGGGGATATCGAACCATCATTTACCGAATATAATTTGATAAAATTTAAATTAAAAGATGAAGAAATTTTTTTACCGGTAGCTACATTGCGACCTGAAACTATTTTTGGTGTGACCAATCTATGGATAAATGATAAAGAGACATATTTCAATATTATAATAAACAATAAAGAAAAATGGATCGTAAGTAAATCTGGATCAAAAAAATTAGAATTTCAGAACTATGATATAAAAGTTATTTCTGAATTTAATGGTTCTGAATTTGTTGGACGTTTAGTGGAAAATCCTATAACTAATTCATTGATACCTGTCTTGCCTGCATCATTTGTTACAATGGACGATGGAAGTGGTATAGTCATGTCGGTTCCAGCGCATGCACCTTTTGACATGCAGGCACTTTATGATATTAAAAAATCAAATAATGCTCTCATTAAAAAAATTAATCTTGAAGATATAAATCCTATAACTATAATTAATTCTAATTTTACTAAAATAGAATCCGAAATTAAAGAAGCAGATGTAAAGAAAAATGGAAATGAAAATCAAGAATTAATAATACCTTCCTCAATTTTCTTGGAAAAATATTCTATTAAAGATCAAACCGATCCTAATTTAGAAAAGGCAACATCGGACTTGTATAATTTTGAATTTTATAATGGAATTATGAATGATAGAACACCGTATTCAGGTATACATGTTTCAAAAGCAAAAGAAAAAATTAAACAAACACTTTTGAAATCTACCAATTCAATAATTTTTTATGAATTAACAAATAAACCTGTATTTTGTAGATGTGGCACTCTATGTTATGTTAAAATTCTTAATAACCAATGGTTTCTAAATTATGGTAATGCTAAGTGGAAAGCATTGGCATTAAAATGTTTAAGGCAGATGGATATTGTCCCAAATGAAATAATTGGGGAATTTGAAAACGTTTTTGATTGGTTAAAGGAAAGGGCATGTGCAAGAAAGTCGGGTCTTGGTACGCCACTACCATGGGATAAGGAATGGATTATTGAAAGCCTGTCTGATTCAGTAATTTATATGATTTATTATATTATTTCAAAATATGTAAATACAAAAAATTTAGAAGATTATAACAATTTAATTGATGAAACATTTTTTGATTATATTTTATACAATAAAAAAAATAAAAATTTTAAAAATTTAAAAGATGACGGTAGTTTTATTTCGGAAAATGAATTTTATAAAAATAATGATGAAATTCATGACATAAATTATTTGAAAAGTTTTTTAAATTTATCATTTGAAATTAAAAAAGAATTTGAATATTACTATCCATTGGATTGTAGGCATTCTGGTAGAGACCTCATTCCAAATCATCTTTCGTTTTTTATTTTTAATCATTCTATATTATTTCCTCAAAAACTCTGGCCTAAACAAATTGTTGTTAATGGTTCTGTCTTAATGGATGGAAAAAAAATGTCAAAATCAATGGGTAACATTATTCCATTGAGGAACGTTATCAAACAATATAGTGCAGATTCGATAAGGGTTGCAATGTTGGTTTTGGGAGAACTATTACAGGATGTTGATTTTTCTTTTTCAATACTTAAAGGAATTTATTCAAAATTAAATGAAATATATAATTTTTATAATTCCTTTTACAAAGATAATAAAATCACAATCGAGAACAATTTAAATATTGATAGCGAAAAAAAATTCTTTGAAAATGAAAACCTGGATATGGAGGATAAATGGTTATTAACTAGAATTAATCGTAATATATCGGATATTACATATTCTTTTGATAAATTAAAGATAAGAGAAGCTCTTAACACTGCTCTGTATTTGATGGACAAAGATTTTGACTGGTATAAAAAAAGAAAATTTGCTAAAACTAGCAGGTTATACCATAACCGCAAAGATGTATTTATAATTTATCAGTATTTGATAAAAAGAGTCAAAATTCTGTCTCCATTTTGTCCTTTTCTTTCGGAAGAAATATGGCATATGTTTGGTAACAATAACTCAATTTTTACTGATACATGGCCATCAGTAGCAAAAAATCAAAGAAATGATGACATTAATGAAGAAAACGAACAATTTATAGTAAATATTTTAAATGATTTAAATAAAATAATAAAGATAACAAAAAATGCATCTATAAATAAAATATTTTTATATTTATCATCCGAAGATAAAAACTATTTGTACTATGAGATTTTAAAACTAATTATAAATTCTCAAAATAAAAATAAAAACTTTGGTGAAGTAATGAAATCATTACTATCTGACTCATCCAGTGGTGACATTAAAATTCAAAATATTATAAAGAACAATACGGAATTTATTAAAAAAACCATAGATGATATTCTTTCTTTGGCGCCTGGTGAAAGAGAGAGAAGGTGTAATATAGGACGATTTGATGATTTTAAGCCACTTGAAGATGCTATTTCCCTATTATCAAGTGAATATAAAATTCCATCTGAAAATATTTTGATCTATAAAGAAGATCAGAAAGAAATAATGGATCCGAATAAGAAATCCAAATTCTCAAGGCCATTTAAACCGGCTATTTTTATACAATAATTATTTATTTTTCCTTTTTTCTTGTCTTTTTAAATATAATGAAGATGCGAAATATAAAAAAAATCCACATACTACAACTATAAAGCCATATATGGATAATGCTCCTTTATTTAAAGTTGTACCCATACCCACAATTATTGCCCCTACAATAAGTAGTACAATCCCTATCCGGACAGGAGTTGGAACTCTGCTATTTTTTCTTTTTCTCATTTCTATATTCAATCTGGTGTTCTTAATATTCTTAAATTAAGAATGAAATCAATTTATTTGTCTAGATATGATCCTAGATTAACTATGAAGGTTGCCGTTGTAGGAATAGGTGTAGCAGGAGCATATTTGATGAATCAGCTGAGTGGTCTTCATGATGTAAATGTGATGGGTTTTGAACGTATGGAAGAGAAAACTCATGATGCTGTGTGCGCATGGGCAACATGTGAGAATGTTATGAAAGACTATGCCAAAAAATGTGGACTTGATTTTGAAAATTATGTTTTACATGATGGAAAAAGAATGACTGTTGATATTGGAAAAGGTATTGATAGTGATAAAAGTATTAATATTAATTTAAAAGGAATGATAAGTTATGATAAATTAAAACTTATCCAAGATATGATTAAAGGAACAAATATTGTTTACAATAAAGTTCCGGCAAAAAATACACTGGAACAAGATTTTGATTTGATTATAGATTCCACCGGGTTTCATAGACATTATTTACCAAAATTAAAAGATGAACTGTGGATTCCTTGTATTCAATATAAAGTAAAATATGACAGTGGTATTCCTTTTGATGATTTTTATCTTAAAGCATTTCCCTCGCTTTCTGGTTATTTCTGGTATTTTCCTCTAGGTAACGGCTATGCTCATATTGGTTCAGGAGATTTTAGACGAAAACATACAAATGAATTCCTTGAATTATTTTTGAAAAAATATAATTGCACTATTATCAAAAAGGTAGGACGACCAGTTCGAATAACTCCACCTTCAAAATGTATACCATTTAGCGATGGAAAAAAAACTGTTGGTGTTGGTGAATCCATCGGAACAGTATATCCGTTACTAGGGGAGGGTATAATACCTTCTACTATTTGTGCAGATATTTTTATAAATAATATGAATAATTTACCTAATTATTACAATGATGTATTAACCAAATTTAAGATCTACACATTAGTTTATAATTTTATAAGAATGAAAATTTCTAATAAATTTAGTATTATCAAAAACTTTTTAGATCTATTAAGAATTTATAGTCATATGAAAAATCAGGAAAATAGATATGGAATGGAAGTTAAAATGTTAAACATGTTTAAATTGACACAGATTTAATTTTAAATCTTCATCTTTTCTTTCTTTAGTTCATTTTGAACAGATAGTAAAGTTATTAGAATGATTCCAAATAGTGCTACCGCTGTAGAAAGATGACTTGCGACAACAATGGGATTTAGCCTTGTAAAAATTACAAGCCAACCTAATATTATTTGAGCACTCAGAAGTATTGATGCAATAATTAGTTTTATTTTGATATTTTTATTTGAAATTTTTCTAACAGAAAAGGCTGTAAATGAAAATAAAGATATAGTTATAATTAAAACCAAAAATCTATGAAAATGTTCATAAAAATACTTTGGTGGTGGAAAGTTAAAACCGTTTGGACATAAAGGCCATGTTAAGCATGATAACCCTTGATGACTTGATGTAATATAAACACCTATCAGCATTATTGAATAAATTAACCCAAGAAGTAAGAATAAGATCGCAAAAATCGATAAGCTTGGGAATTTAATCTGTTTGCTATTTTTCAATTTAAATACTTGAATTGTTTATTGACATATTTTAAATGTTTTTTTTAATTATTGTTCTCTTTTTTTTATTATAATTAGTTCAAATAACATGTGATTATATTGAAAAAGTGTACTACCTTTCAATTACAATCTGTTTGTTGTAGATTTTTCTTTTGTTGATTTTGACAATTTACACATAATTCAAATCAAAGATAATTAATGCTGATCTTATTTTAATAATTCAAACAACTTTGGCTGTTCCGAAGAAAATAAAATTTTGGCTATTATTGATAAAAATTCGCTAATTGAAAGTTTTTGATAATTGGAATGGGGATGGTTGGATGGTGGAATGGAAGAGGAATTATCTTTTTGTAAAATTAATTTTAGATTTTTTGGTATATACTGGCTAACATAATTTCATACTGTTCATATTAACCAGTAAGTCAAGTTTGTATGGTGTCATAGCATTTCTACAAAAAAAATCTATCAAAATGTGAGCACAATATCACTGTACTTTCCTTATGCTATGCATACAATCTCATTAAGAGATGGATCCAATAGAAAGACTTGACGAATTTATGTTAGACAGTATAGTTATCTTTACAATAGATAAAATAGCACTAACAATTATATGTTCTAAATGATAAGATTCGTATATCCTATAATCAGATTCATGATAATTAATAATCGAAATGTTATATTTGTACTTGGGCATAAAAATTATTTTAATCCTTCGTTTTAAAAAACAGTATCCTTATTTATGAATTCTGCAAAAGATAAAATTGAAAATTTTATTGTTTATATTAATGAATTTGATAAATATAATGAGATTCATGAACCTATTTGTAGAAACCTTAATTGTAATAATAAAGTTTGTAAACCTTTTAGGAAATACTGTTCCAAGAAATGTAGTAAAGAATTTTCTAGATGGTATAACTCTAATTTTTATTGGAGTAGGGTACGAAATAGTGTATTAAAAAGAGATGATTTCACCTGTCAGATTTGTGAAATAAAATTACATAGGAAAAAACGTTATAATAAGTTAAAAAAAAATTGGCTTGAATGTGATCATATTGTTCCTAAATCCTATTATTACAGTTTCGGATATCGTTTTGATACTCTTGAAAATAAAATTAAAACAATTTTAGAGTTTCTTCACAATAAAGATAATTTAAGAACATTGTGTTATATTTGCCATAAAAGGGTAACAATAAATCATAGAAAACAAAAAGGGTTGATTGTAAAAGATGAATATTAAGATAGGAATATATATTTAATGTTATTAATAATAGGTATGTTACAATTATTAGAAACTATATAGAAAATATATTTACTATAGTATATATACGCAATAATTAATCCTTAATAAAATATATACATATATTTATAAACAAATTAATAGTATAATTGAGTTAGAGGAAAATATTAATTAAATTGGACAATGTTTTAGTGGATCAATCAATTGGACTGAAAAAACGGGTTCAAGAAGACGATCATCGAATTGATGAAATTTACAGGGTTGGAGTGGAAATAGAAGCTTGTTTATTAGATGATAAATCTATGCCTGTGAATGCCCATCCACTAATTAAAGAACTATGTTCTAAATATAAAGTTGATACAGAATATGGAAAATGCCAGTTTGAAATAATAACAGATCCAATGTCAATGCACAACCTTTCATATATTAACACGTTTTTTGAAGAGTTTTTAGATTTTCTCTCGTTGTGTATAAATAAAGTTTATAAAAATAGACATGTAATTCCAGTTTTTTTAGGGGGTAATCCTTCTCCTGAGATATTCAAAAGAAAGTTTGTAACAAGAAAACCCCGATACCAAGATATATATAAACGACAAACAAAATTCCCAGCCATAGAACTTGAAGGACAGAAATTCAAATCAGGTGATATCGCAACAGCCATACAAGGGTTTCATTTACACCTTCAAGGAAAAAACCCTATTTATACTGCAAATATGTTTAATTATTTACTTAATTTAATTCCTTCAGCTATTTTGCTTGGTTCTAATAGTAGATTATTTTCGGGTAAATTATTTTCTTTATATGCACCACGAATTTATTTATATGATCATTCTGAACAACAGAATTCCGGATTTCCTGCAATACCTCGATATTTAGATAAAATAGAAGATTATATTGATTATATTACATCAAGAAGTGGAACAACCGCAAATGACTATTTTGGATTGGAAAAAGATAGACATGATGATCTCCGAATTAGATTAAATTCTGAATTTTATAGGGTTGAAACCCGAATAATGTCTGTTCAACCCACGCCAAAGGAAATGGTGGCCATGATAGAGTTTTTCATAGGATTTCTATATAGGGCCATTTTTGATGGTAAAACACTAAGACCTTTGTCATCAATACGTGAAGAACGAAATGCAGTTATCCATTCAGGATATAATGCAAAAACCCATTTTGATATTACAGAAACTGCAAGATCTCAAATACATGTTGCAAAACAGGGATTATCCGATTTGGGTCTTGGATCAGAATTTATAGGTATTTTGGACACAAGACTGAATAATAGAACCTCACCCGGATTATATGTTTCTAGATTGTGGGAATCAAAATACAATGGAAATGTTAATCAAACGGTTTCAGAGATTATACAGCATGTTTGGAATAAAACAAAAGATAATTCTCCTTTATTATGATACTTTCATTTATTAAAATTTTAAATATGATTATTTATTAATTGTTATATAGAAAAAACTATCTAACTCAATTAACAAAATCTTATTAAATTGGTTTGCCTTTAAAGTATAGTACTAATGGGGGTAGATTATTTTTCGATGTTTAAAAAATTTTTGGTGTTGAAGAATGGCAGTGAATGATAAAGTTGTATCAACTCCATCTCTAATAGATGAAAGAATGGATGAATTAATATCAGACCTTCAAGTTTTGATTAGGCAACCTAGTATTTCTGCAATAAATCAGGGACTTGAAGAATGCGCAATACTTTTATCTAAGATGATGAACAAGGCGGGAATTAAAACAGATCTATTATATTTAAGTAAATCAGAATACACCCGCAATAACAATGAAAACTATTTAACCATTCCACCGTTAGTTTTTGGAGAGGTAAAATCAAAATCTAATCCTTTTGGTAAAACAATTTTATTCTATAATCACTACGATGTTCAACCTATTGATCCCATAGAGAATTGGGATGATGATCCATTTAGTGGCAAGGTTGATGGAAATATGATTTTTGGTAGGGGCTCTTCGGATGATAAAGGTGAATTAATAACGAGGTTAAAAGCAGTTGAATTCTTACTGAAACAAACAGGAGATGTTCCTTGTAATATCAAATTTCTAATTGAAGGAGAAGAGGAAATTGGAAGTCCAAACCTAAATAAATATTTGGTAAAATATGGTGAAAAATTTCCTTGTAATTTGGTAATTTGGGAAAGTGGATATATTGATAATAAAGGAAGGTCTATAATATCACTTGGACAAAAAGGTATCCTAAATATTGAATTAAATGTTCAAGGGCCTGTTCGAGATGTTCACTCGAGTCTTTCGCCGGCTATTGAGAATCCTGCTTGGAAGCTGATTCATATTTTATCATTACTGTATGATGTACATGGTAAGATCTTAATTGATGGATGGTATGATGATGTCGAACATTTGACAGATAAAGAGTCTCAACAATTAGAAAAAGAGTTCTTTGATGGGGATTCTTTTAAAAAAGAATACGGAGTACAGAAATTCGTTAATGATGTTTCAAGTTATGAAATCAAAAAATCTTTAGCTATAGAGCCGACATGCAACATATCTGGGTTATATTCTGGGTATATCAATAAAGGAATAAAAACTATTATTCCAACTACTGCATCTGCGAAATTGGATTTTAGATTGGTCCCATATATGAATCCAAAGTCTCAATTTAATAAGCTAGTCATATATCTGAGGTCAAAAGGTTATTCTGAAGAGGAACTAAAAATTACTTTTATGAGTGGTGAGCCTGGATATAGGACTCCCCTTAACAATGAATATGTCAGTTTGGTAATACGTGCTGCAAAGAAAATATTTAATGAGGTCATTTTAAATATTTCATCACCTGGAACAGGCCCTATGTATATGTTCAAGAAATTTCTATCGGTGGACTCAATTTGTATTGGAAGTACTATACTGCCTAATAAAATGCATTCCCCTAATGAATTTACAAATATTGATCTTTTAAATAAGGCTACAAAATGTTTTATTGAGATAATAAAAGAGATTTCTAAAAAAAAATAGTTTAATTAATCTTTAATTGTTATTTAATTACTTTTTTATTCTATGTATATGATAAATAAAGATAAATAACCAAGTTACAATATGAAGAATAAAATAAACAACGTTTTATTCAAATATAAAATAATTCGGATAGATTTGCAAATATTTTAATAAATTCAATAGTTCAAAATCTGAGATAATAGAACCTTATTATTATTTAAGGTCGGATATAGGGTACATATTAATAATGTTAGGAATAATCTAATTTCTATCGATTTTTGGGATATGCTCTTATTAATAAGATGGACGAGGATTGTTATCAATCTTTATGGGTTTTTATTTGATTAAAAATTAATAAAATTGTGATTAACAGTATGAAATGTCATTGAATGTTGTTTTTAATAAAGAATGTTATAGGTAAAGTGACAATTAATTTATTTTCTTGCGGAAGTATTTGTGTTGGTGGGGAAGAGGATTTCTGAGCTGAATCTAAAGAATTTTGATTAAATGAATAATATGGACTGGGGGGTATATTTCCATTATCTTGAGGTATATCTATTTTTTTTACACCATTTAATAAAAATCCTCCTTGGACTGATAGTATTTCTGCTTTTTGTTTTGCATTATTGAAGGCTTCTTTTAATAAAGCATTAAAATTTTCATCTATTACTTTTTTAGATGTAATGAATTCAATACTTTCTATCCTATTGGCTCCTTTATTTACTGCTGAATCAATAAATGATGAAATATTTGTATTTGCAGAAGTTGTCATTGTTATTTTATTTACTGCAGTATAGGAAATAATCTTCTGATAATTATTATTTTGACTATCATAGTTTGGACTAATTTCAAAATTTGTTGTTGATATGTTTTTGTTAGTCAATCCTTTGGCATTCAAACCAGAAATTATTTTATCCATTCTTTCTGCATTAATTTTGCGCGCCACGTTGGAATCAGTTGCTGTGTTTTCAACCGCAAGTGATATCTTGGTTTGATCAGATGGAATTTGTTTTTCAGCTTCACCAACAACCGATAGTGTAGGTTTATCATCAGGTAAAACGATATTTTGAGCATGAATAGTAGGTGCAGTGGCAATAATGAAAACTGCAATAATAAATAATAAGGATGAGAAAATAGTTATTTTTTTTAAAATTTCCATAAAATTTTATTCATTCTTTATTATTTAAGATTTATTTGTAATTTTTCAAGGATTAAAGGATATGCCATCATTTTAAAATACTATCAATAAAATTGTAAAACTTTTTTGGTAATTCTTGTAGATATTTATAATATAAAAAATGAAGATGGATTTAGTTACCTTATTGAGACTTGGTTGCAATTCAATCAATCATATTAATATATTATCCAACAGCTTAAAGCTGACCTTTGGAATATGATTTTGATTAACACTGTCCCAAAGATTAGCTCTGGATAGATTAAAGGAATCCATCCTTTTTAACATTCTGTATATGATAGGTTGTAT
>JBDUES010000159.1:0-4911 GCA_040297625.1 Candidatus Nitrosocosmicus sp.
AGTCCGGTCAAGCATTGCGGCCTTTCGAGTCGCAGATCCCGGGTTCAAATCCCGGCCGGAGCATCGACTCGATATCTTTTACTAATAATTTACTCAAGAATAATAAAAAAAATGTTAAAACAAACCAAAAAATTGAAAAATATAGATGATTAGAAGCATCATTATTATCTAAAGAAAAAGATTCATGTGAATATGGTAATTCCTTACTAAATTCAGCGATATTCAAAAGAACAACAAGATTTATGGGCAGATTTTAAAAACTATTTGACAAATGAAATACAAGAGTAAAAGTAGTATAAGAAATAAAAGTAGGTTATATCAAAGGTTGTCTAATATCTTGGAATTTAGAACCTAATGATCTTCTAAAATCAGGTCATAACACCAAGGTTGAAACTATCAAGCACGAACATCACTGTTAACATTTTTGGGAAGACGGGATGATAAATTTTGTGGCTGTATAAAATTAAAGAGTAATTTGATAAAAATTTGGAATAGATTATTATTAATTTTATCAAATCATGATAATTAATATATAATTATATATTAATTGTATCAAACATTTCAAAGGCTTAATTCTCTGTATCTTTTTTAGAGATTACTGTTATCTATCTATACTTATTTACATTTTCAACCATTGAGACGAGTGCATGTTTAAATAAAATTCATATTATCAAAAGTATTACAATCATTATTACTTTATATATAGCATACCAATTTATGGAAAGGTATTTAATATTATTTACCTACGCTCTATCTATAAATGATTGTGCTTATTCGCATTTTTATTCTGGCCCTTTTATCCTTATCGTTTTTAGTAATCTTGGGACAAACTGATTTTGTCCAGGTAAAAGCACAACAACAACAGCTACAACAACCTATTACCACTATGCATAATAATAACTGCATTAAATACAATGTACTTCAAAGTTTAATTATAATTTCATGTAAATCTGCAACTTTGACCGATGTTAACAATCAGATAAACAACCCAGATATTTTAAATAAACAGCCACAAGGAGAATGGCTTTTGAATGCAAATATGACTATACAACCAGGAGCATCTTTAACTATCGATCCCACCGATACTACCTGGTTAAAAATAATCGCCGACGAAAATACACTTGCATATGGAATCCATATCAAAGGCGCTTTAAAAATTGATTCTGTGAAGGTAACCTCCTGGAATCCGCAAACAAATAATTATGCAATGAGTTATGGATCAAGGGAAAGAGGGAGTGATCTTACCAAAGCATGTGGGCACAGTTGTTCTATTGAGGTAAAAGATACATTGACCCACCATGGAAGCCCCCGACCATTTATAATGGTTGAGCCTCGTGCAACAGGAACTACAAACATTACCAATTCATACATTGGATATTTGGGATATGAAGCAGGATGGGGTAAAAAGGCAGAAGGAATTCATTATAATGGTGGCGACGGCAGTGTAGTTCGAAATAATAACATCGATCATGTATATTTTGGATTTTATTCAGTTGGTGTTGGTAACATGCTTGTTGAAAATAATCAAATCCACGATAGCGGTCATTATGGTATTGACCCGCATACAGGAACACACGATATGATAATTCGAAATAATACTGTTTATAATAATAACGGTACAGCTATAATTTGTTCCCTTGATTGTAATAACATATTATTTGATGGTAATAATGTATATAATAATAACGGTGCAGGAATTTCTTTTAGTAGAAATACCAGTAACTCCATTGCTAGAAATAACGTAATTGATAACCAGGGTACACCCATTGAACTGACTACTTCACATAATGATGAAGTTTACAATAATGTGATTACACATACTACTACTGCAGCAATTACTTTGAAAGCAGGTTCTACTGGAAATAAGATACATGATAATACCATCAAAGATGCAAATAGTGGTATAATTAGCGACGCAACTTCTCAGGATAATATGATTTACTCAAACAAGATAAGCAAACTTGCTGTAAAAGGACCTGATGTAGTAACAAAGGGCGTAAAAACTAAGGCTGTACCAACTACGGATGTACCAACCAAGGTTGTAAAAACTAAGGCTGTAAAAAAAACTAAGGCTGTACCAACTACGGATGTACCAACCAAGGTTGTAAAAACGAAAAAACATAAATCCAAAAAATAGCAATAACCTGCAATTCAAACACCGTAGAATATGCCAACAACAAGAGAGAAATACCAAAGACTAAATATTTTTTTTTATTTAATATTGTATTATGAGAAATTTATCAGGTGAATAACATTATTTTTATTTTATTTCTTTTTGAAGTTAATTCTCATTATATTTCAAAGACTTTTCAAATAAAAAAATAAAACAAGCATTAATAAGATATGTCTAATTTAAATAAGTCGGCTAGGAAGAATAATTGAATAACAGAGATTTTCAATTAAATCCGTTCGTTAAAAAATTTAATAATTACATTAATAAAATTGATGATTCATTAAAAAGAGAATTAGAATTATATTCTTGGTCCGAATTCTATTTGCCTTTAAAATATGCCTGTAATGGAGGCAAAAGAATAAGACCATTGATTTTGACCCTCTGTGCTGAAAGCCTAAATAATGGAATTTTAGATTCTTTAAACTCACGAGATATAGAAAACATATTTACAGTTTCAATAGCTATAGAATTATTGCATACTGAATCTACAATTCATGATGACATTATTGATTCAGATAATACAAGACGAGGTATGCCATCCTTTCATGTAAAATATGGATACAATGCAAGCATTTTGACAGCAGATTTTATTTTAGGTATAATTTTAAGCATTGGAGCTAAAATCAACAACAAACAAGTAACAAAAGAGCTCTCCAATGCAGCAATAAAAATGAGTCAAGGTGAAATGCTAGAGATAAGACTAGTTAAAAATCACAATATCTCTCAAAATGATTACATCAAGGTTATTGAAAATAAAACAGCTTCATTATTTGAGGCATCCGCAAAAATTGGTGCAATTTTAGGGACAGGAAGTGATCAACAAATTAATGCACTTGCTAATTATGGAAAACTATTAGGAATTGCCTATCAAATCCATGATGATTTGATTGACTATAACAATGAAGAGAGGTTATTTAATATTTTAGTAAAACAAAATAATAAAGATAATAAATTTGTTGAAGTAATGGAGAAAACTTATTTAAACTATTCTCAACTAGCGCGGGAAGAATTAGAATCAATCAACAACAATCAATCTAAAAAAATATTGGAAGAATTGACCAATCTTGAATCACTAATATAATATACATATATACTTTTTTAGTAGTAATAACATCTCATTCATTTATTGTATTTTTTAATAGAAATTAATTAAAATAACATCTTTAAACTAATAAAATTTGGATTATATATAGAAATTAAATAGATTGATATTTTTTAAAACATTGCCAAAATTTGATATAAAAAAAGTATTATCTTTTATTGTAGGAAGAGCACTGGTGTGAATTAAAATATATAAATAATGGCTTAACTTGTTCATCTACAAACATTTTAAAGAAATGATATGTTAACAGTTCTGTAAAAGACATGTTATGTTTTTCTGTAAAATAACGGTGTTTGTTTTGCTTTCGTAACACCTTTAGCTTACTTCTATAAATTGGTATTATGAGGGATACATTCCTCAGAATGCTTACCACTGATGAAAAGAACCTTTTACACCTGATGATGCTTGAAGATAAAGAATCAGGATATAGAGCCAAGATTATCTTGCTCAAAGATGAAGGACATACAGTACCGCACAGATAAGAAAGATGACAAATCATCATGATCATAACATAAGAAAATGGATACATCGATTCAATGAAAAAGGAATTGACGATGGTATCACATCAAAAAAGCACAGTCATAAACAACACAAGTTTGATAACGATATAGAGAGGGAGATAGTTGATATAGCATCTTCAAATCCAAGAGAAGATTATGGTTTAGGGTTCTCCACTTGGTCATTACGTGTACTGGCATGAGGCTTTCTTATACATGACCTAAAGACTGTTGATAAAATAAGCCATCATTCAGAAATAAGGAATATCCTTCTAAAGCATGGAACAAAATGGATGGAGACAATCTAAAACTGTATTATCAAATAAAAGCAATGATCCTGCAGAATACGCTTTGAAAAAAAGTATATTCAACAGCTAAGATTTGATACACCTGCTAATTCTGTGTTACTGTATATAGATGAGAAAGGGCCAATAACCGCAAAAACACATGGTGGTCCATCATGGTCATCAGTACAGGTAAAGATAGAAAAGGCTCAAAAGATAAACGGGCTACTAAATGTATTTGGAGCGTATGACCACACAAATGATAAGATGCATGTACAATGCTATAAAAAGAAAACAGGAAAGAAACAGTTTATCGATTTTCTAAAAAGAGTAGATAGAAGGTATGATGATGATAAGAACATCCAAACCATATTCAGTGTACTTGATAACCTTTCAGCACACAAATCAAAAAGAGTACAAAAAGAGATATCCAAATGCTGTCCAAGAATAAAATTAGTTTTTCTGCCTGTAAGATCTCCGGAACTCAATTTAATTGAGGTAAGATGGTTATGGTTACAAAGGCAGACAGCAATTAATAATTCTACATTCAAAGATGAGCAAGAAATAGGTCGTGTAGCGGTTAGCAAGGGGAAGGATGTTTATAATAAAAATCATGGTAGAGCAATCATAAATATTTTACAAGAGAATACATCTTTGTGTTTATACAGCTGTTAAGTAACAGTTTCTGTAAATACAATGGTAGTATACCAAATAGCATAATTAAACAAACAATTATTTTTGATCTAACGATCTTTTAATAAATGCTTATAGCTAGGCTGATTGTATTATCATCTTATATTCCTTGACACTTACCAAAGAATCCTTTGAAAAGATCTATAGATCTGAAGAGAATGT
>JBDUES010000160.1:0-17169 GCA_040297625.1 Candidatus Nitrosocosmicus sp.
CCATTGCCAGTACGTGGATTTCATGCTGTATCTGCAATTGTATTGACATCGGTGTTATTGCATCAGCTGATGGTATACTATAACTGTAAAATAGGAAAATCTAATCCAAAATCAATAAAATATATGCTTGGTACCTGGTGATGCGAAGGTTCTGTTTAAAGATATAGGATCTGGAATTATGACCAAGCCTCAAGTAATTATAATTATTATAACATAATTTTTAACTAGAATTACTAAGAGTTCTCAGAATTATAACTGTATTCGTATCAGAAACGCCGTCAATTTTTCGGATCTCGTCAATATAGGAATTGATTTCTAATATTGTAGGCGCAATAATAATAGTAGCAATATCATATTGACCAGTTATTTCATAAACTACTTCGATACCTTTGAGATTTAAAAGATGATTTGAAACATTTGATGTATCTGCAGTAGAACTTACAGATATTAAAGTTATTGCGCTTGTTTTATTAGATGGTCCCATATCTATTGTGAATTTTTTTATTACACCAATATCTTGTAGGTTTTTTACTCGACGTCTTACCGCTGATTCAGACATTCCAATGTCGTTTGCAATTTCTACAAATGACTTTCTTGCATCATTCTTTAAAATTTTAATAATCTTTTCATCTACAGAATTTAAGTTCTCAGACATTTCTTCTTTTCTCCTCATTATAAATTACCTTATCTATCAAATTAATTGCTTTTTTAGATATGTCTTCATCCATTACCAAAGGGGGAAGCAATCTCAATATGTTCCTACCAGAATATAATAATAAAATCCCATTTTTAATACCATCGAAAAGAATATCTTTAATATCAAATTTCATTTCTATCCCCAACATCATTCCAAATCCCCTTACCTCACGTATTATCTTATGATTATCTTTTAAATCCAATAACCCCTCTTTAAAGATTTTACCCATTTTTTTGGAATTTTCAACTAATTTATCCTCCACTAATGAATCTATTGTGGCAGAAGCCGCTGCACAAGCAAGAGGATTTCCAGCAAATGTTGACGAGTGCTCTCCAACTTTAATACAGTCAAGAATTTCAGAACGTGTAAGTGTAAGACCCATAGGTATCCCACCAGCTATTCCCTTTGCCAAGCACATGATATCAGGTTCAACATCCCAATGCTGGCCGGCCCACATCTTTCCAGTTCGGCCCAATCCTGATTGAATTTCATCAAATATCAATACCAAATTATATTTGTCACATATATGACGAAGGTTTTGTAGAAAACCATCAGGGGGAACAATTATTCCAGTTTCACCTTGTATTGGCTCAACAATAATCGTTCCAATTTTATTACCCGGATTTTTCACCAAATCTTCAATTTTCTCCAGCTCATTGTATGAAACGAAGTTAACGCCAGATAATAGAGGCAAGAAGGATTTACGATATTTTTCATTATAGGTAACAGATAGTGCTCCAAATGTTTTTCCATGATATGCACCATTTAATGCAATAATACCATTTTTATTAGTGTATTTTCGAGAGAATTTGATAGCAGCCTCTACAGATTCGGTCCCGCTATTGGAAAAAAATACTTTTTTTAAATGTTTGGGGGTTATTGTAAAAAGCCTATCTAGAAATTCTAGTCTGGTATTATTATATAAAGACATATGACAAGTTATGAGCTGTTCAACTTGATTTTTTATTGCATTTACTACTCTATCATTGCAATGGCCAATCAGTGCAACACCATAACCACCCATACAATCAACATATTTTTTCCCATCGATATCCCAGAGATTACAGCCTTTACCTTTGTCTATATTAATAGGAAATCGTTGATATATGTTTCCAACAAAATTTTCTTCATTCATAACAAAACTCATTTCATAATCACCGTACAATTGTTATGAGATAACGCAGATAAAATAGGATTTTTAACCGAGCCTGACGCTATTATCGATTTTTTTACACCCAATGTTAACGCTTCTGTGCTGGCTAATATTTTTTTTTCCATCCCTGGCCCAATTCTAGGCAACAATTTTTTAGCTTCATCCAAAGTAAGATAATTTACCAACTTTTCGTCCATTATTAAACCACTCACATTTGTGATAAAAATAACAATATCCGATTCTAAAGATCCAGCTATATTTGCAGCTGCTCTATCACCATCTATATTTAAAAATTCATATTCCTCTCCTAATGCTATGGGAGAAATAACAGGAAGATAGCCATTACCCAGCAAGATATTAATCAATTTCGGATTGATGTTAGACACTTTTCCAGTATAACCACCATCAATAATCATTTTTCTACCTTTCTCATTTAAAATAACCAATTTTTTCTTTCTTTGGGCTCTAATAGTTTCACCATCTATTCCAGTTATACCAACTGACAATATACCTTTGCCTGATAGCATGGCAGTAATATTCTTATTTATCTTACCAGACATTACCATGGTATATATCACTGATGTTTCTTTATCAGTATATCTACTTCGTTTCCCTTCAGGGGATACTATAAAATGTTGTTCTTTACCCATCAACGTGGCAACATTTGTAACATCTTTTCCACCACCATGAACTACAACAATTTTTTCTCTTTTAGACAACTCAACAAAATCATCCAAGATGGAAGGATGTAAACCTTCTACAATACTTCCACCTAATTTAATAACAATCATACAGGCGTAATTGGAGTAAATTTCAGTCCTGTCATTTCGTCATATCCAAACATCACATTCATATTTTGTATAGCTGACCCTGCAGCACCTTTCATTAAATTATCTGATGCCGACAAAGAAATAACCCTATTATTATCTTCATCCAAGTCAAATCCAATATCACAGAAGTTAGAACCTATCACAAATTTAGGATCAGGGAATTTGTAAAATCCGTTTTTATCTCTTATCAATCGGATAAACATTTCATTTTTGTATGAATTTCTATAAATTTTCCACAAATCCAATTCACTTAATGGTTTTTTCAAAAATACATGGTTGGTAGTTAATATGCCCCTTACCATATTAACTGCATGAGGAGTCATGCTAACATGAACTTTAATATTGGATAGAAGATTTAATTCCTGTTCTATTTCTCCAGTATGACGATGTTTTGCTGGTTTATAAGGTCTAATTACACCATATCGCATTGCATGATGGGTCCCTGAATTTGCTTTGCCCCCTGCACCCGATGAACCTATTTTACTATCAACGATAATGTGATCGGTATCAATCACATCATTTTCCAGCAATGGTTTTAATGCAAGCAAAGATGTAACTGCCATACATCCAGGACATGAAACTAGTTGGGCTTTTTTTATTTCTTCTCTATGGATTTCGGGGACACCATAAACGGATTCAGCTAATAAATCAGGAAATGGATGTTCCCATCCATACCATTTTACATAATCTTGGGGATTTTTAAGTCTAAAGTCCGCAGAAAGATCAATCATTTTTATTCCGCTCTTAAAGAGTTCATTAACAATTTTATTAGATTTTCCATGAGGTACTGAGACAAAGACTAGATCACAAGAATTGATTAGTTTATCTAAATTCATATCCGAAAATGTCAAAGTAATGAAATTTTTCAGACTAGGATGAACTCTATGAACATATTCTCCGGACTTTTGTCTTGATGTAACCATTGATATCTCTACTTCAGGATGAGTAACTAGAAGACGTAACAACTCCCCTCCTACAAATCCAGAAGCTCCAATTACTCCAACTTTCAATGAAAATCCTCCATACAGAGATCATTCCTTTTACCATTAAAAAATATATTATCAATATAGAATCTCATAAATAATAAACCGTTGGATTATCCTCATTTAAATTTTTGGTCATTATATTAATATTTATTTATATTTTATCTCTAATTCTTATATAATTAATTATTAATTTTGCGATATCAATACCAGTTGCGGAACTTGCACCTCTAAATTCCACAGTGTTATTTATTTCATGAACTAATAAGCCATGTTTTTCATCTTCCATCATATCAATTCCTAGAATACCAGGTCCAACTGCTTTAGCAGCTTTGATAGCAATGTCTTCTAATTCAGATGTTATTTTTATCATTTCTGCTTTTCCACCTCTTGAAACATTTGTTCTCCATTCATCGCTAGATGAATAACGATAAATAGCAGCAACTACCTGTTCTCCAAGAACTATACATCTAATATCTCTCGGTGGCCTTTTAACCAATTCTTGGAAATAATAGATATTTGAAAAAGGGCTCGAACTCTCTTCTCTCATTTCAACGATCATTTTACCTACTTCCTTATTTCTAACAGGAAATACACCTCTACCCCAAGAACCAATTACAGGTTTGAAAACCAGAGGATTTTTTTCTAAATCCTGTTCGTTAATAATGTTAAAAGCTGAATCAGAATTAAAAGAGAAAAAGGATTTAGGAGTTGGAACATTATTTTTTTTTAAAATCATCGAAGTTAATAACTTGTTTCCACATATTTCACCGATTTTGGAATTATTTATTACATCAAAGCCTAGAAATTCTAAACAATTTGTTAAAAATTGACCCCTAAAATAACTGATACTTCTTTGCATAATAACATCCCCATAATGCAGATCATTAGTAGTCAAATAGTCAGTATTTAAAATAACATTTTTAGAATCAATTAGATTAGCTTCGATTCCAATTTTTATAGCTGTTTCATATAGAGATTTTTCTTCAAAACGTAATTTATCAAAAAAAATACCTAATTTAACCATTTTTAGTATTATTATTTGAAATTACTGAATTAGCTGTAATAGATTGCAAACCCCATAATTCCACAAATCCTTTTGCCATAGTTTGGTCAAATTTTGAATTCGACAAATAGGTTGCAATATCATTATTGTACAATGAAAACTTTGACTCTCTCCCTATCACCCTGTAATATCCATTGTGCATTTTAATCTTTATTTTTCCAGTTACCCGTTCTTGAGTTTTTTCTATAAAATGGTTCAAATCTGAAAGTAATGGATCTAACCATAATCCCGAATAAGCAAGCCAAGACCACTGTTCCTCTACAATTGCTTTAAAACGAAGTTCATGATTTGTTAATGTTAGTTTTTCCAGATCCTTATGGGCACATATAAGAATTAAAGCAGCAGGAGCTTCATATACTTCCCTTGATTTTATGCCTATAACTCTATCTTCAATATGATCAATAATACCAACCCCAAATGAACCAGCTAGCTCATTTAATTTATTTATCAAAGATGATAATTTTTCTATTTTACCGTTTAACGATACTGGAACACCCTTTTCAAAACCCAATTCGATATTACCAACAGAATTGTTATCGAATTTAACATATTCAAAAGCATCCTCTAATGGTTCATTTTCAAGATCTTCCAAAACACCTCCTTCAATTGATCTACCCCATAAATTTTTATCGATACTATATTTTTTTGATATTTCACTTATCTTAATACCATTTTCTTTAGCAAAATCTATTTCTTTATCCCTTGAAAGATTTAGATCGCGAATAGGAGCAATGATTCTCAAATTAGGATTCAATGATTTGATCGTTATATCAAACCGGATTTGATCGTTACCCTTTCCCGTACAACCATGAGCAATTGATGTGGCATTGTATTTTTTAGCTATTTCTACAGTCTTTTTTGCTATCAACGGACGAGCGATAGCTGTAGCAAGCGGATAATTTTGCTGATAAAGAGCATTTGATTTTATCGCAGGAGCAACATATTCGTTAACAAATTCTTCTTTAGCATCAATATATACATGTTCAACAGATTCCAAATTCGATGATATTTTTTTAATTTCACTAAAATCGTCATCTTGTCCTACATCTACAGTTAGCGTAATTACATCCAAATTATGAAGCTTTTGTAAATATTTTACACAGACTGAAGTATCCAGTCCTCCTGAAAACGCAAGTACAACTTTGTTCATAGCAGGCGAGCGTTCCACAGCAAATAATTTAATTCTTTTGTTAAAATGTAAAAAGAAGAAAATCGAACTGTACAACAAAATAAGGTAAAGCTAAACACCAATTTCTTTAGCTAATCTTATTATTTTCTTACCTTCTTTTGTCAATTTATTGAATGTTTTATTTTTAACATTACTTCTTTCTACTAATCCCCTTTCTTCGGCTTTGATTAATAACTTGTGTCCATATCCGTATGCACCAAGTTTTTTCAATAGATCTCTTGTGGAGTATTCTTTTTCTCCAATGGTTTTGATTAATTTTACTAAAGCCCGTTCTTCTATCATTATTTTGATTAAATTTGCGTCACGCATAATAGTAAAGAAAAATAATGGATATTTATTAGTTACTTTTACTGGCAACAAGAACCATAAATAACAACGAAAAACTTTAATATTTTTATAAAAATAATGGTAACAATAAAAGTACTTTCAAAACATCCCAACTATAAAAAATAGATAAAGTTGGTAAAATGTTCGTCATTTATATAATATAAAGCACAGATGTTATTTGATAAGTTTTTACTTACACAAAATTTTTAACTAACATAAAATGCAATTTGTTTATGAAAATCACGGTTTCAGCAATAAAAGCAGATATAGGAGGGATAGGAGGTCATACAAGACCCAGCGATGAATTAGTTCAAACGGTCAAAGATTATGTATTAAAAAATGGAAAAGGATTTCTTATTGATAAATACATTGGATATACCGGAGACGACATTCACATTATAATGAGTCACACTTTAGGTGTGGATAATAAAGAGATCCATAAACTTGCATGGGACGCTTTTACTGAAGGAACCAAAGTTGCAAAAGAACAAGGGCTATATGGAGCAGGCCAAGATTTACTAAAAGATTCATTTTCGGGAAACGTAAAAGGCATGGGACCAGGAATTGCGGAAATAGAAATGGAAGAAAGACCAAGCGAAGTCTTTTGCATATTTGCAGCAGACAAAACTGAACCAGGGGCATATAATTTTCCATTCTGGAGAATGTTTGTGGATTCAGGAAGTAATACAGGATTGATTATTAATGAAGAATTAGCAAAGGGAGTAATATTTAAAATCATGGATGTATTGACCGGAAAGATTGCAGAATTAAAATTATGGAATGATAAACCAGAACTTGAAGCAGCTTTAATGTATCCCGGAAGGTATGTAGTGCATTCAATTTTATCTCACAATGGGGAACATATAGTTTCTTCATCAACAGATAGATTACACAATATTGCTGGAACATATGTAGGAAAAGATGACCCAATCGCGATTGTTAGAACTCAAAAAAACTTTCCGGCCACAGAAGAAGCTGGAAGTGCTTTTAATGATCCTCACATTGTTGCAGGAAATACAAGAGGGAGTCACCATATGCCTTTGATGCCAATAAAACTAAATTCCTCAGCTAGTTTAAATTATTCAATTCCAATAGTATCCTGCGTACTATTCAGTATGCATAATGGTAAATTCACCGGACCTCATGATGGCTTTAGCACCTCTGACTGGGACTACCAGAGAATGGTGGCTGTTGAAAGAGCTGTTATGATGAGGGTTCAAGGATTTATACATCCAGCCACCCTAATTCCCGAAGAACTAGAATACAATAAAGGGTATGAAGCAAGAATTTCTAAATTAAATGAAAAATTCAAGTAATAAGAAAGTTTTAATATGAAATCTTACAAGAAAAATGGTCCATTTATAATTAATTTAAAAAATTATTTAGAAACAGCGGGAGAAAATACAATAAAAATTGTAAAGGATGCAGAAAAAGTTAGTGAAAAGTTAGATGTGGAAATAATTATATCTCCACCACAACCTTCATTGGCATTAATAGCTGAACAAACTAAACTTAAAGTTATATCACAGCACATTGATTTAAAAAAATCTGGCGCTACAACTGGATTTTATGTACCGGAGATAATCGAAAAAATAGGAGCTATAGGTTCACTAATCAATCACAGTGAACATGAAATAAAAATAGATGAAATAAAACGATCAATAGAAAAACTAAAAGAATTGGAACTTGTATCCATTGTGTGTGTAAAAACAATTGAAGAATTAAAAGAAATTCTAGAATTTGACCCCGATTTTATTGCGATCGAGCCACCTGAATTGATCGGAACCCAAAAATCAATTTCGTCTGAAAAACCTTTTTTAATACACGAGTGTAATAAATTGATAAATAAAGAAAATCAAAAGTCAAAATTAATTTGTGGAGCGGGAATAAATAAAAAAGAAGATATCAAAATAGCATTAGAGTATGGAGCAGCAGGAATACTTGTTTCTAGTAGTATCACCAAAGCAACAAACTGGTATGATAAAATCTTTGAATTAGCATCAGCATTCTAATCAATTCTAATCAATAGCAAATATTAGTTTTTTATATTTATTTTAAATCTTATTAATACAAATCATTTTTTAAATACCTAATTACAAAATGTACAAAAGATACAATTTATCAGATATTCAAAAAGAAGTAATAAAACTACTACAAAATAACAACCCTATGTCAAGTACAGAAATTTCTAAAAAAATGGGAACTAATAGAATCACCATTTCAAAATATCTGGATATTTTATATTTTCAAAAAATACTCAATAAAAAGAAAATAGGATCTGTAAATTTTTGGTTTCTAGATCCCGGCATAATAAATTTTGATTTGAGAGATGAGAATTATATCGATTTGCAGCAAAAATTAATAATGTCTTTGATAAACGGTGAAAAAGAAGTATCAGAAAATATCATATTAAGCATAATCAATAAAGGAATTAATTTAAAGAAAATTATTATAGATATTTGTTTTCCAGTTTTAAATACTCTTTTTGAACTTTATAAAAGAGGAAAAATAGGTAAAACAGAAAAAATCCATTTGATGACAAACTTAACAGAATCCATAAATCTTTTAAAAAACGTTATTGAATATAATGAAAATAGGATAAAGAGAAACTCATTGCTTGTTATCGTTTCAGGCGATGACGATTCGATACCAATATGTAATATGATAAACATATATGCAAAAAAAATTAGAATAAATTCAACGATAATAGGAAACATAGAGAAATATATCGATCCTTTTTTTGATATCGATTTTCAAAGATATATTAATAAATTATTTAATAAAAGTAAAGAAAAAATTTACGTCTGTGTAGTCTCTTATAATGAAATGTCAATAAAGTTTCTATCTCTAGCGCTAAGTGAAAATGAATTTATAGAAAAAGTCCATACAATGATTTTTTCTAATAAAAGTACAAAAGAAAAAGTTGAAAGCATTTTCAAAGAAAATATTATTTGCGATTTTGCGACACTGATTGAAACAATTGAAAAAGAGATAAAATAAATAGTAAATTAAAACTAGGCATACTGTGCTTTAATTTTTTCAATCACCCTTTCGTGTTCTGGTCCCTTTCTCCTAGCATATTTCTCCATTGCATTTAAAGGTACACCACCCAGAGTCTTTGCCAAAGAAGCAAAAAAGAATTTTTTGATAGGATCATTCTGCCCCACTTTGCTCATAAATTTATGAATAGCATATTTAAAATTGTGTTGCCAAGTTTTATACATAACTCCTAATTTTGCCGGATCCATAGTGTTACCAATATCAAAAAATTCAGATTTTTCAAGCAAGCCAATTGGAACAAAGGTTAATGGAGTAACAGTAAATTTTGAATCAGGTTGTTCTTTTTCCAATTGATGGATTAATTGAATTGTTTCCCAGCTATCATCAGCACCTTCATCATTATCCAAACCCATAATAAGAGTAAAAGCAGGAACCCAATAATGTTCATTAAGTGTTTTCACACCTTCTTTAACTACCCAGTGCCACTCCGATGGTTTAAAAGGGGCAAGTTTTCTATCCGCGTATTTTCCAATCAATCTAATACTACCGGTCTCTAAACCACATTGAACACCAATATGATTTCCAGGACCAGACTTTATTATCTTGGATAGACTAGGAATAAGTTTTTCATCTGCAATAGCACCTGCAAGAGTTCCATGTGTAGGGTTTGTATGTTCAACACCGGTTTCCATAATTCCTTTGAAAAGTTCCACAAGAGCTTCTCTATTAGGCTGCATATTTTTGGTTGTTCGAGGATTCAAACCATAAACAAAAATATCATCACTTTGTATCCAAGCATTTTTTAAGCCACCATATTTCATATTAATTTCTATTTCTTTTTGGACTTTTTCAACAGGATAATATCTTAACGGTCTCAATGTAACATCGCAAAATTTACAACCTCTACCACACCCCCTCATAACTTCAATCATTCCGTGCATGCTTGGATTAACAATATTCGGTATTTCATCTACCTTAGGTTCGTCAGAATAATGAATAAATCGTCCATGGTATTTTCGACCATTTCTATCAAATTCTTTGACTTCAACCTTAAATTTTGATTTTTTAAAAGGGTTCGCGGTTTCTAAATCGTTATTCATTACAGCATCAAAAAAGCTTCTACCGGCGCCATCTATTTCAGGGCCGATTCCACCTAAATCACCTTCCATTATTGCATATAAACCATATTCTTCAATTTTTGCAGGATCATAATTATATTGCCATGTACCTGACGCCCCAACCACTACTTTGGCTTTACTCTGATTCTTTTGCTTTGCAGCATTAATTTTATAATGTAAATCCCTGTTGTAAAATTCATCATATGACATTTGTTTTCGTCCATAGGTAAATGTCATGGTTACGGGACCCATACCCAATGGATCCATTTCGTAAGTTCCCACAAATTCTGTTTCCGGACCTATAAATTTATCCACATAGTCAGGATGAGCTACTACTACATCTTCTTTTGAATATCCATCTCTCAATAAAGAAGATTCAACCTTTCTTAAACCATAAGGAGCATAGTTTGCTCTTCCATTTGTATGACCAATTGGATTACATATAAAATCAAAGAGCAATTTAGGAGTTACCTGTTTACCTAGGACTTTATACCAAAAGGAATCATGACTACGGTTTTCATCCAGTGCAGGAGCACAACCAAAAAAGGATGCAAGCGAGATTCCTCGATAAGGAGACATTAATGTTCTATCAGCAGTCAAAACAACTTTGGGATATTTCATATTAATCGTAATCTTAGATTAGTTGAGTCAAAAAAGATAATTAAAGGTTTCTTATTTGTAAAAATTTTCGAATAATTTCAAATTAATAACCTCAATTCAATAAAAATGATTACTTTTTTGCACCCAATGTTCTATTTTTTAAGCGCATTTGATTTCCATGACACTTTCTACATCTTTCTGCTCCAATGGGGTTTTTTGCTCCACATTTAAAACAAATCTTAAAGAAAAGACGTCGTTTTTGAGCTATTTGTTTTTTTATTGCATCGGTTATAGGCATATAATTTTTTTTAAAAAACATACACATTTTTATCTTTCTATTTTATCAAGTAGATGAGAAAATTCCAAATATAGAAAATTTTTTTAAGGATTGAAAGATTAGTTCTTACAAACTAATGGTAGATTTCTTCGAAATTGACAGGCTTTTAGAAGATTTAGCAAAGATATACTCAACTCAGTGTGCTGTTTCATGGTTTAAGGTAAATAAAATCAAAAAACCAACAAAGGAAGAGTTCAGAATACTGGTAACAGATTTCATGAAAGATTTTGAAAATAGTATATCAAAATTTCCCGACACGGATGATGGAAAGAATTTTAAAAACTATTCACAAGATCAACTAGAAATACAAATTCAATTTGTATTGGATGGAAAAAATAAAGAAGTAGAGAAACGTTATAAATACTATGCTGAATATAATTAACCCATTTCTTTTTCACACATTTGAAAAGAAGGAAACATTTTAAATATTATGTTTTTAATAATATCAATGAGAGACAGTGATAGATAATAACAAGCAATTTTTATCACAGCAATTATTGTGGATAGGAATTTCGTTAGGAATAAGTTTGACAATTTCTTTCTTAATACCTTTCCCCTTTTCATTGCCAATAATTATAATTGTATTTATAATGCTAAGTTATTACATAAGAAATAGAGCCATGAAAAAAATGGGAATGACCGGCTCTGTTTTTGGTGGCACGGGAAGCTCTATTAGTTATTATTGCATGAGTTGCGGGACAAAACACGACCAATCATCATGTCCACGATGCGGTTCCAAGATGAAAAGAGTAGGTTCATAACCACAATGATTTAATGAATGTAGAAAATAATCAAATTACATTAAAAAATATAGATGATTTTATCCTATCTTTAAATGACGAATCAAATAGAAATTCCATAGTAATTGTAGAAGGAAAAAAAGATGTGGAAGCATTATTTTATTTAGGATATAGTGGAAATATCAAAGCTTATCATCATTATAGAGGTACAACGAATTTTGTTGATCACTGTGCAATTAACTACAGGAAATTAATATTGCTTTTAGATTCAGATGCAAAAGGCAAGATAATAACTAGAAAAATATTATCACAATTAAACGGAAAATTCATAGACCTATATTATAAAAAAAAATTACTAAACATAACTGGGGGAAGAATAAAAAAAATAGAAGAGATAAAATCATTTTACATGTGTATTTCAGAAAAATAAGAATTATTACCATTTTTAAAAAAATTTATATCAAATGTTGATAAATATAACATTACAAGTATTCTAAAAATAAAAAGATTAATGAGGGTAAATAATATATTAAATAATAATCACCTAAATATGATAAATAAAATTAACAATGAGGTTATAAAGATACCAAATACAGGCATCGTAAAGTATCATGTCAAGTTAAAATTTGAAGTAGATGGATTAGTCGAAAAGGCAGATATTATTGGCGCGATTTTTGGTCAAACAGAGGGTCTTTTAGGACCTGAAATGAATCTAAATGAATTACAGAAGGTATCCAAAGTGGGAAGGATTGAAGTAAATGTAGATTCCAAATTAAATTCTGCAAGAGGCGACGCTTTAATCCCAATGAGTACAGATATTTCAACAGCAGCATTAATAGCTGCGGCAATTGAAAGTATTGATAAAGTTGGACCTTTTCAGGCCAAGTTTTCATTAATTGGTATTGATGATATACGTGCCATTAAAAAGAAAATAATAGTAGATAGGGCAAAAAAAATAGTCCAAGAATGGGCAACAAAAACTATTAGCGAAGGAGAAGAAATGTTAAAGGATGTATATGATGCAAGTAAGCCAGGTAGACTAACTACATTTGGAAAAGCTCAGTTAGCATGTGGAGTAGGTGTGTATGATTCGGATTGGATTATTTTGGTAGAAGGAAGGGCAGATGTAATCAATTTACTCAGAGCAGGATACGATAATGCAATAGCAATCGAAGGCGCAAAAATAGATGAAACAATATTAAAACTAACACATGGTAAAAGAATCATTGCTTTTATAGACGGAGATAGAGCAGGAGATTTAATATTAAAAGAGTTACAAGGACTAGTAAAAATAGATAAAGTATACAGGGCACCAACTGGGAGGGAGGTTGAAGAATGTACTCCTTTAGAAATTTCGGAAATATTAAAAGATGTTGAAGAATATATTAAAAATATTTATACGGATAATTCTCGCATAGATAATCAGGTACAAACAAGTAACAATTTACAATTCCCCTCAACTCAAAACCAAATAAATACATTTGACATTGATAAGAACATTATCAACAATCAACAGAATAAAGGCTTAATTGAGTCAAATATCGATAATAATATCGATAATAATATCGATTATCCATTCGTAGATAAAAAGACACCGTTCATAAAAGAAGATGAAGAGATCATTTTAACAATTAAACAAATATTTCCCGAAATAAACGAATCGTTAGAAGCTATAATTTTTGATAAAACAATGAAATCAATGATAAAAGTACCAGTTTTAGAAATAGTAAAAAAAATATCTGATGCTCAAGGTGGTAAATTATTGGTTTTAGATGGAATAATAACACAAAGACTGGTAGAAGCAGCTAATAAAGCAGGAATACAATACATTATAGGTCACAGAACAAGCAATTTGAAAAAAACTATTGCAAACATACAGATACAAACTTTTTCAGATATTGGTTTAGTTAAATAACAAAATTAATAATGGATAAAAATATCAATTATTATCATTTTTTAATCCTTATTTATTTACTCTCTATAGGAGCCAATGAAATTCATATAGAAATTACAAGTGGTCAGTTGAGCAAAGTAATCAAGAGATCCCAGCAAACAACTTCAAAGATTTTAATTGAATTAGAAAAGGATTATTTGATAGAAAGGATTAAAAATAATAAAAAATTTAAAGTAAAAGTAACCCAGGAAGGATACGAAGTAATCAAAGAGTTACAAGAATTAATAAAATCGGCACTAGATAAGTCTAAAAGAAAAAGGGCAGTTTTTAAAGGAAAAATAGTTACAGGAATGGGAGAAGGTTCATACTACATGTCATTAAAAGGATATACAAAACAATTTAAAGAAAAATTAGGGTATGAACCATTTCCAGGTACCTTAAATTTAAAACTAGAGAATAAGATTTACCTGGATAAAAAAAGAGAAATCACAAACTATCCATCCATCTACATTCATGGTTTTAAGGATGAAAACAGAACATTTGGCTGGGTAAAATGTTATCCGGCAATTTTAATTCCAGAAATTGAAAAAAACAACATTGATTTCAAAAATAAACATGAAAATTTTAAAGATATTAAAAAGATTGAATTAGATTCAGCCATATTACTTCTAGAAAGAACACACCATGACAACAGTTTAATCGAGGTAATCTCTCCGGTATGTATCAAAGAAACTGCAAATTTGAAAAATGGTGATATGGTAACAATTGAATTAAAAGAATTGGATCAAATATCATAAAAGGTATTACCAAGACTTTTTTTTATCATAGTACTTTTAGTTTTGGGAAGTGGTGAAGATAATCTTATTACATTCAATTTTAACCCTCGATCCAAACAATTCTTTTGTATTTCCTTCTCATTATGAGTTTGATCATACCCTAGAGCAATTATATCCGGTTTTACAAAAGATACCGTATCGTACAATGTACCTTCTTTCCCGATAAGCGAAAGATCTACAAAGGACAACGATGCGACCAATTCCTGCCGCTGTTTTTCATCATGATAAATATTCCTATCTTTCTTCAATTTTAACGCGGTGGAGGTAGTCGCTACCACTACAACAAGTATATCGCCATAAGACTTTGCAGATTTTAAAGTATGAATATGGCCAGGATGTAACAAATCAAAAACTCCTCCTACAAATACAACCTTTATCTTTGAACGACCAAGTTCACTAAGACAACAAGTGATTTGTTTAGGTTCTTGTGTATTGGATTTATCATCAATAATTTTTAAATAACCATGTTTTTCAAGATCGATAATTTTGTCGAGATAAAATTCTTTATCTAAATCCATTTTATTTTTAAGATATTGTATGATAAAACCTGAATTAGGTCCATTATCCAAATTATTACAATAAATAGAACCAAGAATAAATTTTTGTAACGGATTCATTAAATTTTATATTATAAAGAAAAATAATACGATATATAATTTTATAAAATGCTAGTTCAACTTCCACAATTAGAGAAATTTTCTATATATTTTGAATAAAAGTTGCATATAGTTATAATAGTTAAGAAATTTTACCCATTCAATTCATATTCAAAAAAAATAACAAGTTATAAATAATTTAAATTAATTTTTAAAAGATTTACCCATAATAACATAAAATATATTCATTTAATTATGAATTTTAGTGATGTCTCAGTACTCATAATCTTCTTCACAAATACTAAAATCTCAGACGGCTCTTCGTTGTCATCATCGACATCACTAAAATTCATAATTAAATGAATATATTCCTTTTAATTATAGTGATAGAATATAAATATAAAGTTAAAATTTCAATTTTTATAATTTCAATATACTTAATTATAAAAACTAATTGACCTTTGCAAATTAATAATTTAAACATACATACCTAAACCAATAACAATGGAGTAGAATTAATGAATCAGTGTTATCATGTGAGTTACATCTATTTGAGGATAGGTTTGCTTTTCCTCCGGGGCATATTTATTAAAGTTGAATATAGAGATACGAGACAAACCTATAATGAGGTATTAAGAAATAATGCCAAATGAGGTATTAGGAGAAATATAATGAAATTAAAATTGAAGAAATTATTTATTTATTCAGGTATTAGTGAAAGCAATCGTCAAAAATACAATTCATCAAAGAGAAGTAGTAGTAGTATTATATCAAACTAATCAATTATTAAAAGGACAGGCGTATCTCCGATTTATTGTTTTTCAATTATAAATATCAACAAAATTAATTCAAATTATGACTCATGATCATCTTTAGAATACTCGTATTAACTTTGGATAATGCGGTGAGAAATCCAAACATAAGTACAATTGGATAAAACATAACGGTTATAAAAGTAACAAAAGGTATTTAAGGAAAATTTCTTTATTATAATAGTTAATAATTAGTTAATATGTTAAGTCAATTAATAATATGTTTTAATTTACACTTGTTGCTCTTTTTAAAGGGAAAGTAAATCATCAAATTACCCGTTCTATATTTTGTATACTAGATTTTTCTCTCGATAATGCTTTTTTCGTCCTTGAATGTCCAAAAAATGAATTTAATGATACTTTAATCTCAAGAAATTGTATGCTTTAGATGAATATCAGATACCTCCTCCATTTTCGGTTGTTGAAACTGGATGTTTTGTACATATTCTTCTACAATAGAGATAAAAAACGTTCAGTTGCTATTACAAAAACAACTTTGTAGTTATATTGATATGCTCATTTCAAGAATTTTTTTATTTTCATGCTCAACAGTAGCAACCTATCAAAGCCAAAGATTTTCGAAACCGACTTTAAATGAGGTTCATCTTTTGTAAATAAGAATATTCGGAGACTTTCTTTGAGGTTTATAATTTTATATCCACTTACAAATGGGAACATGACTTATTCTAACAATCATTTTAAATTTTTTACAGTATTTCCATAAGATAAACCATCAAGAAAGTACAAGTATAAACCATAACCAATATGCTTTGAAGAAGGTGTTATACGGTTTCTGGAGTTTATAAGGAACAGAAGAGTATCTTCAAACTATAGACTTTTCCCTAAGTTAACAGTTCTGTAAATATGCTTTGTTGCATGATTCGAAAAACAGTTAAAAATAGGATTTGTGTATGACAATATCAATTAGATTTTGACTATTTCCGTTATAACTCTATCAACAAAACGCTAACAAACAACGAATAAAATAATC
>JBDUES010000161.1:0-5427 GCA_040297625.1 Candidatus Nitrosocosmicus sp.
TCTTTTTCGTCTTGAGTTGTGAAAGAGATTCCACAATACTCACAGGTAAAACCTGATGGTGATGTTTTGGATGCTGATGATGAGGACATATTCTGTTTAATTAGCATCTAATAGATATAAGGATTTAGGGCACATTAAACATTAAAAATACAATTATAATACAGTTATATAGGAATTATATTCTATTATTAGGATTGAATTATATATATATATAGTTAACATTTTTTTAATACCATTCTCGAATCCTTTCTGATCAATTATTGACAAGAACGCAAAATTACAAGAATTAGAGACACTACATTTCTATTAATAAATAATTACCTTATCAATTTTTATGGTCTTAAAGAGCAAAGATAATCTTTCTTATGGTATTTAGCAAATTCAATTATATAGATCTCTTGCGTAATTAGCATAAACCTCTTTTCTTCTTTCTTGAATGGCGGGTTATTTTCTCTTTTTGCCAATCTTAACAATTCCTTTAGATTTTTTTCATATTCATTAGCTACGATCTCAAATGAACCTGGTGAACTAATAGTAATATAATTAATTAAAAGATGTTCATTTGGGGGTGTATATCATCTGCTATATTTTGAAAAAAATTAAAAGTATTAAATTCAAAAATAGCAGATTTTGTTTCATTTAGGCGATCTTTTGTTTCATTAATAAACAAATCATATAATTCTAATATTTTATTTTGAGTTGTTGTATACCTTTCATCATTTTTTCTATACTCGTCATTTTTATAATCTAGTAGATCTTTATAATGAGTTAAATTTTTGTATCCTCTTAGAAGATTATTATATTTTAATCTGATATCTTCATGATTACTTTCAGTCCTCCTTGGTAGGATGTATTCTATAAAAGTGATAGTATCTTCAAAATCTTTTAGCCACTTTTCAAATTCTTTTCTATATTCTTGAAATCCTTTTTTAACATAATTATAATCACGAGTATCATAGATAATTTTATCTTTATTCTCTGTCTTTTTTGCTCTGCGCCAATGATTAAAAGATCTAAAAGACTGCTTCTCTGAGTGTAAGGCCATATCAACAGGAATGGTATTCCAATGTATTTCTGCCTGCTTTTGGAGAATTAGGACCAGAGCCAAACTGTAAGGTAAGTGAATATGGTGGAAATGTAATAGCAAGAGAAAGCGTTATAGGCATTACTACGAAGCAATTGGCAGATAAGATGAACAAGCAAGGAATGAATATATCTATTGGAAATATATACGATAATTATTTACGACCTTTGACAAAACAAGGGCTCATCAATTATGAACGAAGTATTTTAAATGGTAAGGAAAATCTGTATTATCCTGTTAATATAGGAAATGACGATCTATCAACTTTTCTATTCCATCTTACAGAAGATTGTCGTCTTATAATGAACAAGCCATTTGATAAGAAGAAAGTTCTAGAAGAAAGTTTTAGAACATTGTTAGGACGACGGAGCAACGAGGGGGTGGTAGATAATAAATATAAAATTATAGATATCGATAATACAGAATTATCTTTAGTTGATTTACTTGAAAAATATTTTTTTAATTCAAACCACCACCATACCGCTTGTTCCGTCATCTTAAAGTTCCATAATAATATTATAGAACATTATTCTATAATAGATGATAAGCAATCAAAATATATGTCTCACTTAGAGAAAGGTGTCGCAGATAAAAAAGATGATTCTTATAAAGATTTTTCTATAGATTTATCCTGTTTGCATGAATGCTACTATTGTGATCGGTTTATTCCAACAGATAATAGGGAGACCTATCAAAAACACGTTGTATTATCTCATGAAAATAAACCCGCATACCCCTCATTAGTGGATCTGGAAAAAAATAAATTAAAACCTCAAGGGAAGAAGTGGGAAATTTAACTTATAGAGAACTAAGAGATAAAAATCTTTCAACAATCATAATGAAATCTTTTTCTATTGCTTTGTTATATGATTCAAAAAACAGTTAAAACAATACTTCTATTAGGACAATGATAATCGAATGTTCACTGTTTTCGTTATAATTCTATCAATAAAACGTTAACAAATAACGATTAAAATAATCATGCAACAAAGCATTTTTTATTAATGCTATTTTAAAAATAGAAATGTTTCCCAAAGGACAATCTTCTTTCGTTGGAATGAATTTCTATTATAGAAATTGAGTAAGAGAAACCAAAACCCCAATACAGCCTCAATTCTCTGATAGTTTTACAATAAATCAACTTTCTAAACAAGATTTATTCTTTGTAAACTTTCTTGCTTTTTCTAACGTTCTATAATAAGTAATCATTTGTTGAATGACCATACAAATTATAAAAAAAATAACAATGACGAAAGATAGTAAAAAAATCAAATAACTCAAAAAGTTCATAAAATTTATTTATATTATTTTATTTATATTTGTAGAGGCACAATAAAGTAATTTCAATATTTATTAATTTCTTTTTTCCTATTTATAATTAAAAATCCAATACCACCGCTTATCACTCCTATCAAGATTACAAGTATTGCCCCAGCTATATGTTCAACAAATGGTCCTATTATCTCATGAGCCTGTAATGCATTAAGGCCTCTGCCACCTATCGAAACAGGAAGCATAGCAGCTCCACCTACATATCCAGCAAACATCAACATGCTCATAGCTATAACTGTCCCAATATTCATAAATAAAAGATGAATCCACGCTGCAATTTTAGCGAATGTATTATCTTTATATTGTTTACCAAGCACTCTTTCTAGATAGAGATAAAATAAGGATGAAACGGCAACACCCAGCACTCCTACTACTATATACAAAATATATCCAATAGTAAACCATGTGCCAGCATTCCCTCCAGCAATAACTCGTGCTACTTCAGGTTTGATTAGAGATATTTGACCTAGTATCAGATAAATAGTTAATCCAACAATAATAGCTCCCTGAATTATGGCAGCTGCAATAAATCTCTTGGTCCAAATAAGATTATCGGTATATTTTTCCATATTAATGCTGTTTAAAATGAAAATCTATAACTATTCATATAGTTTCTTATTGGAATTATCGATTGCATAAAGAATGATAAAATAAGAAGATAAAAGGAATTTGATGGTTTAATTAACAGATAGAGATCTATTGCCAATAATACATAAAAGTGAAAGGATAAAATGGGTTTTCTGTATTTGGTAATTAATGGTTGACAATAAGAAGAAAGATATCCATCGAATTAAAGCAGTAATTTCTTTTTCTATTGCTTTGATTATTTTATCTGGCATTGTTACAAATGTATTCACATTTAATATTAATGGGTATACGATAAATGCTTTATCAACAATAAATTCATCATCATCACTACAATCATCATCACCATCAAATACACTCCAAAATGACAGTGGTAGCAATGTCAATACTAACAATAATGCTATTACTAATGCATCTAAACAATACCAACAACAATTATCTTCGGTGCCACGAACTCATGAATATACACTAATAGCTGAAAATACTACATTAGAAATAGCACCAGGGCTTAGAGTGGATGCATGGACCTATAACGGAACTATTCCCGGACCCACAATAACAGCAACTGAAGGTGACAGAGTAATAATACATTTCATTAACAAGACACCATTACCTCATACAGTACACCTTCATGGAGACCATCCAAGCGAACAAGATGGCGTGTTTGAATTAGTGGGAGCAAATAAAACATATACATATGATTTTATTGCCCAGCCAGCAGGAGCATTAGCATATCATTGTCATGTTCCACCCGTAATGCAACATGTTAGAATGGGTTTGTATGGCGCTTTTATAGTGTATCCTAAAACTCCATTACCTCCAGCTAGAGAATATGTATTTGTTGATGGAGAGTATGATACTCAAAATCAGTTAAATCCTCTTCCAGAGTACTACATGTTCAATGGATATACAGAGCAATACATGTTACATCCTCCACCTGCCAAGACAAATGAAACAGTTAGAATTTATCTCATAAACATGGGTATGTCTCCAGCGTACGGTATGCATATTCATGGTACTTTGTTCAAAGCATATCCGTCAGGTATTTTGGAAAATCCTCCACTTAAAGTACAATCTTGGGAATTGGCATCAGGAAATACTGCTATATTGGAAGCAAAATGGCCATGGCCTGGCAAATTCACATTCCATTTCCATGGGATACCTGAAGAAAGGGGTGCCATGGGATACTTTAATGTAACAGATGCACCTGCAAATGCAGTTGATGGAAAAGATATTGCAATTACAAAAAATATAAACATGAACGACTGGCAGATGAATTTAACAAAGACATTACAAAAAGCAGATCCATATGGTAATGTAACAGCAGCAACAGCAAAATCAAGCAGTAGTGGTATGAGTGAACCAAATCATGAAAATAATGATAATCAAATGAAAGGACATGACATGGAACAGAATAGTTCAACACCCTCATCTACATTATCTTCATCTCTAAATTCCTCATCAAGCAACAATGAAAAGGAAATTTCTATAGTAAAAGGTGCAACTACTTTGAACGATAAAGCATATTCTCCAAATCCTCTAAAGATAAAAGTAGGAAGTACTATAACATGGATAAACAAAGATAATACGATACATACTGTCTCATCAGGCAAACCTAATTCTCCAGATGCAGGTCAGTTATTTGATTCAGGGCTTACCTCTCTTATAATGCCATCCAAATCATTTTCTCATAAATTTACAAATCCTGGAGAATTCTCTTACTTTTGTAAATTACATCCTAATATGGTTGGAACAATAGAGGTGGAACAATAAATCATAAAAAAACATCAATTAAAAAAAACATCTATTTCTTTTTAAATAATAATAATTCAAATACAATTTTTTCTGGTTACATGGAAGGAAATATACAATTTTTTATATCAAAATAATTATGGAAATACAATTATTGCTTATTACAACCATGTAGAACAAAAAGTATGAAAAAGATGTCAATGAAAAGAGATCTTAATATTACAGATCCTGTTACGAATAACACGTTTTAAATACATTGTACTTATTGAATAATTTAATGAATTCTAAAACTAGAGTATTAGTAGCTCTTGAAGTAAAAGAAGGAAAGAAACAGGATGTATTGAATATCCTTACTTCTTTATCCGAACAGGCAAAAAAAAGAGAAGGAGTCCTTTCCCATGATCTATGCTTTTCTACCCAAAATCCTAATGAATTGTTAATTGATCATTTATGGTCTAGCAAAGAGATGTTTGATAAACATTTCAACAGCCCAGAAGCAACTAAGGTTCGAGAAACAATAAATAGATTATTGGTTAAACCATTACAGATTAAAACATATACAGAGATAGATAAATAAAATATAATCAAAAGAAATATTATTTGTTACTTGCTTTGCTGTTTTACTTTCCATACATTTGTCTAGTTTGGCTTTGGTCAACCTATCTATTTTATTC
>JBDUES010000162.1:0-26549 GCA_040297625.1 Candidatus Nitrosocosmicus sp.
TGGTAAGTATTCTGTGAGGAATGTATCCCTCACAGTATTACTAAAGAGCGGCAAGCTAAAGGTATTACGATAGCTAAACAAGCACTATTCATTTTACAGAAAAACATAACATACCTTTTACAGAACTGTTAACATAGGATTCAGCCTTTTTCTTGATGTTCTTGCTGTAAATGTAGTTTGTTTTCCTTTGGAACTAGTGGTATACCACATTTTTTGACATTTAAAAATGGTATTGGAAGACATTATAATTTTATGATTATACGATACTATATTTAAAAATTTTAATAATAGTTAATTTAATTTGCAATGGTTGCATTAATAGGTTAAATTAGATAATAAAGGGTGTTTTATTGATATTGATTTTTTTTGTATGTTAAAATAGGTATATGCCTATTTTTCCTATTGAAAAATAGGTGTGATTAGATTTTTTTATTGCTTGATTGTTGTGATGTATTAGAGACTGTAGTTTCCGTATTAACGTTTGTATTAGCATCTTTAACTGCTGCTGCTCTTACCTCTTTTGAATTTTGTTCAAATGTTTTTGCTGCATTAACGTTTAGGTTGGATATGTGTCTTGAATTATCTTTTGCTTGCTCTAATACTGATTTCCATGAATCAAGGTTAGAGAATATCATGTTGTTTGTTAGTCTCATTGCTGATACTGCATTATCTGCAACATTGCTGACGAATCTGCTATATGCTTTGACAACTGAATCTGGAGAATTCCAGCTGTTAACTACCACATTAAAGCTTTCATTGTATGGCTTCCATGCTGATGAAAGTGAATTAATTATTGATTTTTGAGATTCGATATATTCTTCAGAAATCTCTTTTGCAGTTTGGAGTGTTTGTTCTTGATAGTTATTTACAATAGTATTATAACGTGGAATCTGATTTTTTGATTCATCAAGTGATTTTTTGATGTTATCTTTGGTTTCATCAAATGATCTGTTAACAGATTCTTTGAAATCATGATTGTTTTGATTAGTGGTATTGTATGAATATTCTGTGCTATTTGTAGTGTTCTTTGACATTAATATCTATTAGTCAGCGTACTATTTAAACATTGGTATTATAAGGAGTTTAATACCGATTAATGCCATCAGAAAATAAATTATAACGCATGATTGGTACATGTCTTTAAGGTTTTGCATTGTTTTTCAATAATGCATTGACAAATTATGGGTCAGATATATCAACAATATTAGAATATGTAAAATTGTCCATCTTTCATCATAAATAACACAAGAAAGTATGATAATAAATCATAAATAATTATATAAATCAATTTTTCAGGAATATTCTGTTTTTAGGATATCTTTACCACAAAATAGACAAAACTTTAGTATAAATATAGTATCATGGATATCAGATATTTGTTTTATACAGTATATTCTAGAATTACTATTTTTATTAACTATCCATCCACTTTTATACCATCTCTGAAAGGATTCACAACAATACTTTTCATCTTCCATTATTATACCTCTGCCATATTTCATCTATAAATATTGTCTATATAGAAACGATGTTTCTTTTTCCAGATTTTAACTTTAGTTATTCTACAATAGTTTTATTCAGTCATGTATCAAGGTAACACTGAAAATCCGGATCATATAATATGAGGGTTATAATAAATTTTTGTTAAATTACATGTTTACAATCCTCCCAAAAAAAAACTATGGATATTAAGATGGATGATGGTATTACTGCATATAATTTCTTCATTAAATAAACACAAAAACATTATTTCCTTTTTCTCTCAGGGGTATATACCCAAGTAGATTTTAAAACAGAATACACAAGATATACAAAATATCAAGCATAAAACATCATATAGAATAAATTCACCACGAGAATTTAAATCTCGCTCAGTCCATAAGATCCTAAAGATAATATTTCTTCCAAGTTTCAGAACAACTAATTAAAAAAGTTGACATAAATGTATCGTGTAATCATTGAAATTGTAATCTAGAATTGTTCATCTCTCGATAGCCTATTGATTGGGATATAGTAATTAAATTTATGTTGATGAGAAGAAAATAAAAGATGTACTTGATACTTTAAATTATTCATTTTATTTTAATCCTAAAAAGATATTAAATATTTATCTAAAACTATAAATGGTAAACCATTGTCATTGCGGATTCAAATAAAAATTACAAAAGAGATTGAAGAAAACCACTACTTTTCTTCTATTCTTCTATTCATTAGATCTCTTGCATAATTACTCCTAAACAGCTTTATGGCCAGTAGTTCATCAATTTCATGTCCTTTCGTTGCTTTCCTATGATAGGTTATTCAAAAAGCCATTGCTCTTCAAGTCATTTACCGGTCTTACAGTACAAGAATTTGATGAGATTTACACAGAGATTGAAAGAAAATATCATAAACACGAGATACAACGCTTATCCAATAAAAAAGATAGAAAGAAAAGAGAAAGAAAAGCAGGTGCAGGTAGACATTTCAAGTTAGATGTTAAGAACAGATTTTTAATGCTTTTGGTTTACTATCGTCTTTACATAACCTACACGTTGGCTGGCTTCCTCTTTGACCTTGATCAGAGCAACATTTGTTGCATGGATATACAAAAGATTGAAAGATTGATAAGACAATGTTTACCAATTCCACAGAAAATATACAACATAACAAAAAGGCTGCAAACGCCTGAAGAAGTAGAACGATATTTTCCAGGCTTTCTATCTTTCATTGATTGTACCGAACAACAGATACCCAAGCCAAATAAGGACAAGAGAAGAAAGAAGATGTACTATTCTTTAGGAAAGAAAAAAAGAAATATTGTAAAGAATCAGCTTATGGTTAATAACCCAGCCCGGTCTTATAATTCATAAATTGAGCCACAAGAAAGGGCGTAGTAGACATGATTATATATTCAATATATAAAAAGAATCACCCTGTAACTCCAAAAGAGGTTGTGGTAAATGTATTTGATCTTGGATACATTGGAGTCAAGATAGATTTCCCAGAACAAATGTCATCCTACCGTACAAAAAGAAAAGAAACCAAGACGAGTTATCTGCAGAAGAAGAAACAGAGTATAACAAAATCCATTCTAAAAAGCGGATAGTGATAGAGCACACCATCATTTGTCGATTGAAAAAGTACAGGATAATGAGCGACACATTCAGAAATAGATTAAGAAAGTATGATAAGGTGTCAGATATAGTATCATGTCTGGTAAACTATAGAATAATAAATCAATCTGGATGATGAAAGGAATGGAGAATCTATAGTGAAGATAACCGAATGTTTCTAATTATGCAAGAGGTCTATTATCCTAATTTATATAAATTATAAGTGTAATTACCCATATTCGGATCAACATTCCAAAGTGCGATACCTACAACTTTATTAAGGAATGCTAGTGAGCCATTATAATTTAATGGTGTATGCCATTTAGCTTATGTGTTCAAACTTTATCGAATATTTTTCATTATATTTTAGAAATTCATAGTTTGTGTACTTATACTAAATGATATATCATAAAGCTGAGCAGTAGGATAAAATACGGTTTATCAATGTAGGTTTACATATCTTCTACCATGTCCTTTAATTGTAACAGCATCTATTATATTGGTCCCTAATTTGTTTAATACATTTAAAACGCTATTTTCTTCACCTTGAATAACACCATCTGGTCGATGAGTATTCACAAAAGTCCAATATTCTGATAAGATAGGACCTTTGTTACTAAAGTTACCTATTCCCTAATATGATATTTCCTGTATCCAGCCTTCAGGTCCTTTTTCAAGAATTCTTTGTCCAATGATTTTTCCTTCGCCATGATAAATTAGTTTGGCATTTACAGTCGTATTATTAGATAGGGCAACTAAAGAGATGTTTGTCGATATATTAGTTAGATGATAAATAATTAAAGCAGTAGAAATTAGCATAACAATACTTTTAGTATAATTCATAAACGAGTTTTTAGTATAATATTATTTATATTTATTTTCAGCACTTCATACCAATTATCTATATCCTGTAATTCGTATGTATGGTCATTGTTTAAAGAAGAATTCTCTTTTTTGTGGTTCCATGCCTAAAAGTAATCAAATCAAAAAACAAGTAGTTGTAAATTTATTATAAATAAACTTTTTATGTCTTATAGAAAAACATCTAAAAGTTAGTTTCAAAAATCAAACTATCGTGGAAACGACGCAATCTAATTAAATTATTGGGATAATAATTCATTTCAATGAGAAAACATCTTTAATAACTAACCGATGATATATAAACTTCCTGGACAATTCAATTACTCAAATGTAGTCAAAAAATATATTAAGGCTTAAAGAATTCCAAGACTACTACACAAATTATAAATACTACACAAAATTAAAATTATTAATTATTCATAAATCGACATAATAGCAAGCATATCACTTTGATTCTTCTTTTTTAAATAATCTTGGTTGCTCATTTTTATATTGAATAATTTCTCTTTTATCAATATGGACAAAAGCAATAATAATGCCCTCTTGATGAAGAAAAGATCGCCTTGGATAGTACTTGCAATATTGAGTTCCACTCTATTAGCTGTTATGTTTGCTGAAACTATGTTATTACCTGCTATACCCGATATTATGAAAGAGTTCCATATGGATTATAGTACTTCACCATGGATATTTAGTGCATATCTTATTGTTGCCGCAGTCATGACTCCAATCAGTGGTAAGCTTTCGGATATATATGGCAAGAAAAAAATATTGCTTGTACTTCTTGTAATTTATATAGCTGGGCTTATTGCAGGAGGATTTTCAAATAATACATACTTTCTCATCCTTGCAAGAATAATTCAAGGAGTTGGATTATCTTCAGTTCCTGTAGCATTTGGTATCGTTAGAGAGATATTTCCACCTGAAAAGCTTGCTATAGCTATCGGAATATTTGGGTCTGCATATTCTGGAGGCTCAGTTGTAGGTCTACTAGCGGGCGCTACAATAATACAGAATCTAGGATGGCATGTTACATTTTTTACAATAGCTCCAGTTGCAATAGCGGTTACAGTGATGATAAATAGATTCATTGCGATAACTCCACCAGCAGCAGCAGAGAAAGAAGAAGAAAAAGAATCTAAAACGCAATCATCACAGTTAAAAAACAATAAAGGCCATCCATCATGCTGCAATGAAGCAACGATTGATATTGACAACAAAACGACTTCCAAAAGTATAGACATTAATGGCGCGATAGCCCTATCTGCTACAATAACATCATTTCTCATTGCGCTAACTATTTTAGAATCAGGTAGTAGCCATGTAGGAATTGCAAATACATTACAAATCACAGGTCTTTTTGCAATATCAATAGTTTCACTTGTAATATTTACATTTATAGAGAAAAGAACATTATCACCATTAGTAGATTTAAATCTAATAAAGCACAAAATTCTTCTTCCCTCTTACATCATTCTCATGTCCATAGGTATTAGCCTGTTTCTAGTCTATCCAACTATAACACAATTAGTAAGGAGTCCGCAGCCACTAGGGTTTGGAGGAGATGCAATAACCGTTGCAAATATCCAGTTTCCATTTATGATAATATTTTTAATAGTATCTACCTGTTCTGCTTTTATAATATCTCGATTTGGAAGTTTGAAACCTATGATATTAGGGACAATAATTGCAGTGATAGGATCAGTTAGTCTTTTAATGTTTCATTCAACAGGATTATTTGTATCAGTAAACCTTGGTATAATGGCTACCGGAATGGCCCTGGCAAATACTGGTGGATGGAATATACTTGTGTCCTCTGCTCCAAAAGAATCCATTGGAATATCAGTTGGAATTGGTGCTCTGCTCTTTTTTATTGGAATGGCCATTGGTCCAGCATTGGCAGGATTATATATGCAAACAAATCAAACAATTTTAAACGGTAATAGTACAAGTTCATATCCTTCTTCGCAATCCTACCAAATGATTTTTCTAACTGCAACATTATTTTTAGTTATATCTATTGCATTTGCAACAATCTTAAAGAGAAGAATGTCAAAACAGATACAACAACAAGAATTAGTAACAAATAAGAAGGTTAGCGTGCTCACTGATGATAAAGATTCAAAGTATAAAAAAACAACAAGAAGCAGTTGATTTTTCAAACAACATATTAAATTAATAATAAATCTAATTTAGTAAGAAAAATCAAATAAAGAAGACCACCAATCCATCTGGTCTGTGATAAACAACAAGTGGATTTAATCTTTCTATCTATGATTTACCCCTACCTTGTTTGAACATTAGAGTCTAATCTTTTTATTTTGTTACAATTACCTAAACAATTTTTTAATACAGGAACAATATCTCACTTTGGCAATTTCTTTATGTTTATAGGATAAGGTATCAAGAATCTTATTCCATAAATAATATTTCCTGTTTTGTTTGATAGTGTAATTCCAATAGTTTTTCAATTAAGATAATTTTATTTATATGAGTTTAGGTTATTCGATTATTTGTCTTTGTTTTATAATCATACTTTCTTTGTATAATGCTCTAGAAAATATGATGCGATGGTATTAGCATTGGCTTCTTTACCATCCCATTCTTGTATTATTTTGACTTTAAAATTACATTTTGAATTAATGGTTTCAGGTACAAGAAGAAGGCAAGAGGTTATAGAATGATTATTATGTTCATAGTCATTTTGATTATTTGTAAAATATTTTGCTGCAAATCTCATAAATTCAGTTGTCAGATCATTATTAACATATGGCATTATTTCATTAAATGGAGTAACAAACTCTAAAGGATATCTTTCTGTTTCTCTATCATTTAGATTGCATAAGTGAATAGGTAGATAAATATGATAACCAGCTCCTGTCCAAAGAACAGTAGGGGTCCCATTTACCTCTTTTTCTAATTTATTCAAAGTTTGTTTTAAAATATAATCCAGTTTCCTTTTAGGATATTTGCATGTATTACATAGAGATAAATCTAAATCAATAAAGATAAAGCTTGGATATAGTTTATTCGCAGCTTTATCATAAAAAGGATACCCATTAATTTTACAATCTTTAAAATCTGATTCTAAAAAGTATTGAAATATTTCTTCTTCATTCTCTGTATAAATTTGACCTTTTGTTTTCAAAGTCATTATAGATCTTGGAAAATTATATTCTTGACCTTTGAAATGAGATAAAATAAAATGCACGTTTTTCCTAATTATTTCTTTTAGATCTAACATTTTATATCCATCATTATTCCATAAAAATCTAAAGTAGACATATAATTATTAGTAATTGGAATTTTTCCATATCATATTTAAAGTTGATTTTCAATTTCTATTTTTATAATTTTTAATGAATTGCTCGCCTTTAAAAAACCATTAATAATGTTTCTATTAAAGATCATTTTATTATTTTTTATTTCTTTGAATGACTTTTTTTATTCTTTTATTTAATTTCTATTACAAGTATGTGTCCTTCAAATAACGCGGTTCATAGCAATGAACATTTTTACCTTTTAAAAAAATTTAAAAGAAAAGAAAAGTTATTTTGTAAGAAATGTCGAATATTAATCAATTTACCGATAGTACAAGACCAAATCAGTCCGTCGAACATTGTTTAATGAAAGGTTTGATATGGTTCAATCTCAAAAAAAAGAAAATGTTAACAAATGGTTTTTTAGAAAAACTTGAATTGAAATTGTGATATTACAACTAGTAGTTGTATTATTTAAAATCCCTCTATTTATTTAATTTTCATTTTTTTAAATTGTTGAATCTATTTTCTATATCGTACAGCAAATGAATTATTTATAGTAGATTTCAAATCTTTTTTAAATTGCTCATTAATTAAACTACCGTATACTACCAGATCCCTTGCTAAACTATCTAGTCGCATTAATATACTATTATTTGATATTTCTCGTTTTTCATTAAAGTCTTGATACGAGTTAATAGATATTCCATATGGTAAACTCCAACCATAACATTGACGAATTACGGTCCTCATTTGATCCATTACAGTTAATCCTTTTTCATGAGATGCACATATATAACCAAATGTCTTTCCAGCAAATTCAGACCAAAAATAATCCAGGAAATTCTTTAAAGAACCAGACATTGAACCATGATAATCCGGTGTTGCAAGGATAAACGCATCTGCCCAATTTACCATTCCGGTTACTAATTGAGTATATATCATATCTTTACTTGTCTTGTGATAATAAATAGGTAAAGGGTTAATATTTAGATCTAACAATTTGATGTCAGCACCATTTTGATTTACCTTTTTTAAAATGAGTTTTAATGTTTCCGTACTAAATGAATCATTGCGCATACTAGAACCTACACCTAATACTTTCAAGGTCAAATTTTACATCAAACTCCTATACCACTGAAATTTTATAGTTAATTTCATATAATTCTGTAATTGCTCATAATTTATAAATATAATAGTTTACAAATTATATAAATTCATTAGATAAATTTTAAAAAAATATTTCTAAGAAAAATGAAATTAATTATCTTAACATTATTGACAAATCAAAAAGTATCACTCCTTTTATTAATTACAAATTTACATACTGAATCACCTTTTGCGGCTCTATGTGTAACATCTATCTTTGCATCTAATACTTTTTCAAATAATTCGGTTTCAATATAACATGCTTCCCAATGTTTTTCAGCGATCATAATTATTGGACAATTATATTCTAAAAGAACATGGCTACTATTTTTTTGATTTTTCTTAGATTCTGCAATATATCCTTCTTCATCTCTAATTTTTGCAAGTTCTTTAACTTTATAATCAAAATCCAGATATTTTGTTCGGGAATGATACCTGTCATAAAGTCCACTTTGACGTTCCCTTAAAATCGATTCAACTGCATTTTTACCAATTTTTTGTTCTACAAAATTCAAGGCAATTGCTGCTATATCCCCATACGATTTAGGAAAAATGGTTTTACCTATACTTGATAAAGAATATAACATCTTTGGTCTCCCCACCCCCATTCTAACCTCAATACTTTCAACCAATCCCCTGTTTTGCAAATCAGTCAAATGTTTGTGAATTGCCATTCTAGATATCTTCATTGCTTTTGACAAATCCGAAAGACCGGCTTGTTGCATAACTTTAAGAAAATATAATATCTGTCTTTTTGGATCACTGTATTTCTTCGAATTAGATTTCAAGTAGGTCGTATCGCTTATTTCAGTTACCAAATTTATAGTATATATTAACAATTATAATTTATAAACAATTAGTATACAAATTATCAAAAAAATTAATAACTAGATACTGAATATCATTATTTTAACCTTTTTGAAAAATATATTTTAAAATATAATTGATCCTCCAATCGTTAAAAATTAATGTATATTATGTTTGGCATTGCCATACAAAGAACTCAAGTTCATCAAATACAATAAAGATTTATGTCGTGAAAATGGATTTATAATTTATTCACCCACGACTTGATTCCTTATTATAAAATTCAAAAAAATATCCAGTAGAGGCTAAATTAACTATTAATATCAATGACTAAAAGATAATAATTTCTCGTGCTCAAATCATGTTCCAATGAAACTATAAAAGAATTGACGGTTTTTAAAATAAGAGGATATTGAAATAAACAATGATAATTATCGATGTTTTACACGGTATTTCCTATTTGACTACATACACATGCAGAACATACCCGATTAGGTTTCATCTTTAGTTTAGTGCCTCCTTTTATTAAATGAAATGTGCTATATTGTGCAACACTGTGCTAATACCTGCATCAAACAATAATTAAATTTTTTTCATCAGGATGAGGACCAATCAAAAGATTATACTTTAATTTGCAAATGGGGATTATAAAGAGTCTACCGGGGTTCAGATAAAAGATATATAAATAATTAAATTAGACTACCTAATTCATTCCATATACCAAAACTATACCTCAATAATTTATACATCTATTGTTTCTTAATAATTATAAAAAATTCCTGTTTTTCAAATCATCATCACCTATGGCATAAAAAATAGATGAATTTACTCACGACATGAAATCTTTCTACACCATAAAGAATTCGAGAAAAAACAGATCAGGCGTATTTGATTACAAGTATGATCACAATAATAACAAGATGGATGGGCTGAACGGAGAAATCAGAGACAGAGAAAAGACAAATTGAAGTCTCAAGAAAGTGGATACCATAATACTGAAAGGAATTCAAATCGATCATAATTTCATACGAGAGTACAAACATTGAAGGAGAAGAAAATAACAATTGAGAATTATGTAATAGAAATAGAAGGCAATAACAAATGGTTAACGTTAATACGTAATACTAGTAGTGAAGAATAAATTCAGCTTGAAAATTGAACACTTTGTTGATAATGCGAATCATCAGGATTTCTTACAACAAATGATCTTTCAGAAAATTGAATGGGTATATTATCATTATTATCATTATTATCATTATTTGAATCACTCCATACTCCAATTATTACTCTGTATTCACCTATTGGTGCATAAATGGGAATTTTCCATGTCCATTCAAACCAATTCGTATTTATATTCAGACCATGGAGTTTTCCTAGATTTGTTGTCATATTATGAATATTCCAATCATTTTTTACATTATCATTAATAGTTGTTTCACAAAAAGATGTTACATTACCACTTTCTTGATGTAGATGTGGAGTGCCAAGAGTAAAAGGTTGAGGAGGTATAATCTCACTGGCAAAATAACCTTGTTCTAATCTACCATTATATTTGGCTCTAAAAGCAATATAGTCTGTCTTTCTATCATACTCGTCCTTTCTATTCTTAATTTCACCCTTAAATATTGGTTTACCTAAATAAATAAATCGACTTGTCATTTTTCCATCATTCTCATTTTTCGTAGTTTTTAGAAAAATATCGATGAATTTTGAAATAAACATTAACACTGTATTTGCGGTTTTTGCTAATAATGTAGACATCCAAGATGGATCCAAAGTTATGTCAATTGTTCAGTAATTTATACAACAATTATAGTATATCGTTGGACTAAGGTATACCTATTTATATTATAATATCTATCGAGGATTTTTACAACTATTTCGGATATGAATATTCGATGAAGGCTTTATAGAACCTCAAGGCCATATTTTCAAACTTCTAAGGTATATACCCCATTAATTACCACTATGGTCATTTTATCATCAGGAAGATAGAACATTATTGCATTATTTTTAAATTTATGCAATAAATATCTGAGGCATGGTCATAATTCAAATCTATTCTTATAATACATTATTACAAAAGAAAGATTAAAGCTAACACTCGGGATAAGATTATGATAAGCACTGATCCAAATATTAAATCTTGATAGATTAGAAGAATCATTCTTTTTACATTCTCTGTATATGATAGGTAGGATCTGTAAAGTTAAGAAATAAATATTTTATTTTAAATATTTCAACTATTATAAGTAAAGTGTCTAAGTTTGTGTCGTTATTTTTTTTATAAAATATTGATTATCTATACACAGTGACAATCAATTTAGAAAAAATATGACGGCATTATCTATGACACTAGACTTATATGGTCAAACAAATTATTATTGAATCGATTTATCCAGATTTGTGTTCGATTTAATAAAGTATTGTATCTATACAGTTTAAAAAACTACATAAATTGATTAAAATACTCATTAAAATCCTTATTTTATACAGCCGTTTCACCACTATTCGGTAATTGGTATCCACAAGCCTGAAATTTAGGATGATTACCTTATCCATTTATTTGTATATCAGAATGAGAGAAGCCCCGTTGAAAGAACAATACAATACATTAGGTCAGAACAAAAAACTTTGATTACTTTTCAAATAAAAAAAAGAATTGTAAACTACTTCTTTATATAAAAAATTGGATCAAGTTATTTGTTAATATGCACAACAAAGGGGGTGAAAGTGGCTAAAGTTAACAAGGCTATTTAATATATATATAAACAAATAAATAAGTTAAATTTTTAACTTTAGTGTTTGATCAATGTTTTCAACTATAGATTATGAATCAATTATGAACATTTTGACATTAAGGTATGATCCAAACAAAAAACCCATAAGAGACCCATTATCAAGTAAAGACTTCATATCTAAAGATACTAATAAGATTGAATCGGAAATAATTCATATAATTAAAAGAGACCTTTTACAAAAACAACAAAATTTAAAGTTTAAGGAAATTTCTCTTGCACTTAGTGGTGGTATAGACTCGGGTTTTACATTAGCAATGCTACATTCAATATTACCTGATTTAAAAATACATTGTGTAAGTGTTGGATTTGGAGACAGTGATGATGAGGTAGCCAGAGCAGAGGAAATTGCGCGAGTTTATAATTGTAATTTTTATGGCATGATTATTGAAAACATTTTTACTGATTTACCAAAGTTGATCAATATTGTTAAAGAACCTCGATGGAATTTATATCAATTTTATCCTCTTGAATACGGTAAAAGAAATTCTAATGTGTTTTATACTGGTGATGGGGGAGATGAAATTTTTGCAGGATATACTTTCAGATATAATAAATTTCTTTCACTTTTTAAACCTAATTTAAGCTGGAAGGAAAAAGCTGAATTATACCTATTATGCCATGAACGTGATTGGGTGCCAAATCAATTAGAACTTTTCGGTACCAAACTCAATTTTTCATGGGAAAGGATATATTCTTTTTTTAAAAATTATTTTGATAATGATTTATCTCCACTGGATCAGGTATTTCTGTCAGATTTCAATGGAAAACTGCTTTATGATTGGCTACCTGTAAATAATGCATTTGAAAAGTACATTGATATCAATATAGGATCAGTATTTTTGACAGCGAATATGATAGAATTTGCTACTCATATTCCGTGGCATAAAAAGTATGATGATGAAACAATAACAGGTAAACTGCCTATACGCTCTATACTTCTCAAGCATAAAGGTTTTGGTCAGTTAACACCAGTAAAGAAAGGATTTTCTCTGGATTTGATATCACTTTGGAATAAGAGTGCTCGAGATATTGTCAATACGTACATCAATGATGATAGTGAAATAGTTAAAGAAGGCATAGTTAAAAAAGAATGGATAAATTCGGCAAAGGTAAAATTATCCGATACAAATGTTCAAAATGATACGTCTCGATATATCAGCAAAATGTTTTCACTCTTGGCATTAGAAATTTGGTTCAGACTTTTTATTAGCAAGAACATCAAAGATACTCAAAAGCTTTAGCAATATAACACAAGGAATAATTCAATATGGAAAACTACCATTATCAATTTTTAAACAAAATTGAATCACAATTTCTTATGGTTTGTTGATAGATATTAGATAAATATATTGAGAAAGGAAGGAATTGTGCAACAAAATATAAACTGCGCATTTAATTGAAGGCAAAAAGGATTATGAATTATCATTGATAAAACCTTCTCTAATATAGGGTCATAATCTAACTTGCTTTGGTAAATTGCAATTGAGCCAGAAAATAGATTTTGAATCGTTTGAGAAGAACGATATATGTTTGTTGCATCGGATTTTCTGTCTGCTATTGTGAAAGAATATGGAGATATATTGTATCACAGGTTGAAGAACTATGACCTTAGGATTGTGAGTCATTATGCTTAAAAAATATTCATTCTATCTGACAAAGTAATTGAGAGATATGTAATATATTATGAAGGAACTGAAAGTCTTGACGATTTTCTCTATTTACAAAAAAGAAATGAAACTAAGACAAGGTATTCAATGATTGAATAATTTCTATAGAATTTCGTAATAATAAGATGAGACAAAGTAAATATGAATTACATGTGGATTTTTAGGTAAATCTTCTAGTATTAAATATTTGTTAGAATGGTATTGAAATAAGAATATATCGCTCTATATTACTTGTATTTAAATGGCAAAATATTTGGTGACAGGTGGGTTTGGTTTTGTAGGTTCCCATTTAAGTGAGGAATTAGTCAATCAGGGACATGATGTTACAATAGTAGATGACCTTAGCAATGGACAATTAAGTAATATAATTAAAATTAAAAATAAGATAACAGCAGCATATATTTCACATGTTGAACAATTACAATCAACAATTTTTAACGAACAATTTGATGGAATATTCCATCTTGCTACCGCACCAAGATCATCCAGTTTAACTGATCCGATGAAAGATATTGAAAGTAATTGTAAAGGTATGATAGCGGCGTTGGAACTGGCAAAACTTCATAATGCAAAAGTGGTATTTACTAGTAATTCTGGGATATACGGATCTAGTGATGATGGTAAGGCAATAACCGAGGGTTCAATCAACAATCCCACCACACCCTATGATGCAAATAAGCTTGTCTCGGAATATTATTGTAAAATTTATCATACTATCTACGGTGTTAAAAGCGCGGTAGTTCGATTTGCAACAGTATATGGAGAACGTCAGAAGGTAAATGAGAAATTAAACTGGAGACCATTAGTTGCAACTTTTGTAAAAAATGTAATTAATAATGAAAATGTCAAGATTAATGGTGATGGCAAACAAACACGAGATCTTATCTATGTAAAAGATGCAGTACAAGGTGTAATAAAGACAATGAATAGTTCAAGAAATGATGCAGATATATTTTTATTATCTACTAATATAGAGACCTCTGTAAACCAAGTCCTGAATTTAGTAGAGGAGATAATTGGTAAAAAAGCTAAGGTAAGTTATGATGCACCGCTTAAAGGAGATATAAAAAGAATGTGTTATGATTATTCAAAAGCAAAAGAGCATCTTGGATTTGAACCAAAGTTTACTATTCAAGATGGAATTAGTAAAATTGTAGAATATATGCAAGAAAAACCTAACAAGTCATAAATTCCTCGCAGAGACACCTTTTTCTATATTTTTATATCCATATCAATTCGGAAATTTAATAATTGACAAGATAAACCAAAAAGGGATCGATTCCAATCAACGATATGAATTAAATTTGGAATAATATTTGTTTGAACATGACTGTATGCGTATACTTATTCTTGGAAATATGGCAAACGATGGTTATTCAATAGCAAAAGGACTATGGGAGATGAATGTTGATGTTGATTTAGCAGTCAATTCTTCTGATTTTGGCATGGCTTTGCCAGAATGGGAAGATGGTAATATTAAAAAAAATATTGACCCTTATAATATACAAAAGGATGAATTAAAGGACACTCATATTACTTCCCAAAGAATCCGATATTTTGATTTTTTAAATAAAGTCCCGAAGAAAAAGGCATTAATTGCAAAAATAAAATCGAGGATCGACCTAATTAAGATGATGCGAGAATATGATGTAATAGAGACACATGTGCCTTACATGATATACTCTCAGTTTTCTGGTATTCCTTATGTCGTGTATGATGCTGGGTGGATACGCTATTTTCCATATGATACTAGTTTAAAAGGTAAACTTGCACGAAGAGGATATAGTAAAGGAAAAAGCATCATCATGACCAATCCTGATACTTTTGAAATATCAGACAGTTTATCTTATCTGGATGAAAAAAAGATCCATTTTAGTCCATTTGCAATAGATCCAAATAAATACCGACCTATTTCAAATGCAGATTTACGGAGCACATTTGTGAAAGACGGTAACGATGAATTGCTATTATTTTGTCCTGCTCGACAGATGTGGATAGAAAAAGGGAATGATAAAATGATTACTGCCTTTTCCAAATTTGTTAAAGTTTTTCCAAATTCAAAGTTTATCATGGTAGCATGGAGTTTGGACGAAGATAGAAGCAAAAAGCTTGTAGACGAGCTTGGAATTTCAGACAAAGTATTATGGATCAAGCCGGTGCCAAAAAACCAATTAATACAATTTTATAATATTGCAGATATTGTTCTAGATCAATTTGTGTTAGGAAGTTGGGGAACAAGTACTCCCGAAGCAATGTCGTGCGGAAAGCCCGTTTTGATATTTTACAAAAAGGAATATATTTTACGTGCATTTGGAGAAGAGCCCCCAATATTAAATTCATATACCGATGAAGATATCCTTTCTAATTTAATTAAGTTAGCAAAAGATATAGATTTTAGAAAGGAGCTGGGTAAGAAAAGTAGAGATTGGATAATGAAAACTCATTCACCAAATGTTGTCGCTAAGATTCATTTAGAAATCCTTAAATCTTCAATAGAAAAGTAAAAAATTATAAATTATTTCTTTCTTTATTTTAACAATACTAGCAATAACTTCACCAAAGAAATGATCATTTTAATTTTGCCATCTATAAATTTCGATATCATAATTATTATTTTTTATGTTTTCACTAACTACTAGCCGTTTTTTGATCGAATGGATAACTTTGAATGATCTCGCGTTTCTTTGTCCTTTTTAAAATATCATGCAGGTAATCAAATATCGATTCAGAATCTTCTATAACTACCTTCCCTTGAATGAGGCTGATTTCAAATTGTGTATGTATACAAATAACCAATTTCCTTTCGATAATATTTAATTTTCTAGAGTGTATATTGTACGTTAATGTCATTCTCTTTAACAAATACAGAAGGAAGTCGAATACACAAATCAAGCAATACAAATATGGAAAGATTAATTAGATCCATGAATAGAAGAATTCATCTACTTTGTTGTATGTTTCAGTAAATTGTTTTTTTATTAACGTTTTAGTATTAATGAGATGAAGTAAATAGTCATGATTTAATATGATTTGCTTAAACTATAGAATAATTTTAAATGTTTTCGAATCATGCAAAAGCAAAATCTATTCCTATCTGAATAATTTTTTAATTACCAAAAAAATTATCTATACTGAAAAATATTGCTAAATATGTAGAAATCTTCTACTATTCAATATTCTTCGTTGCAGGTTCCTGTTATAATATATATACTAAAGATAATTAATAAATATCGTTTAATTAGTTATATATATTTTAGATATGACATTTAAATCGGTTTTTCTTAAGATAAGGATTTAAATGTCATATAATTATTATAAATGAGAGTTTTAGATGACTGATTTTGATTATCAGTGGAGAAACCTTCCAACCAAAGATATTGAACTAAATGAGACTCGAATTAAAGATTTTTTATCATTCACCAAGATAAAACCAGATAAATCTATTAAAGACAAGTATTGCTTGGATGCTGGATGTGGAAGTGGAAGATTTTCTTATGCGATGCAAAATCTTGGAGCTAAAAAAGTGGATAGTATCGATCTAAGTCAGGAAGCAATTGTAAAATGCAAGAGAGAAGTAAATCCAAATGCATATGTATTTAATATAATGGACTTGCAACCAAATCCAATTTATGATTTTGTTTTGTGTTGGGGAGTTTTGAATCATGTCTCTGATCCACGGAAATCTTTTTCTAAAATTGCATCCCAGGTAAAGAAGAAAAATAATGGTGATGGGAATGGTGCCGGTATGCTTCATATCATGGTATATCACAAAGATACTCAAAAACCATATGAAGATGATAGGAAAAAATGGCGTAATTTATCATTAGACCAGCAATTAAAACTTTGTGAAGAAAAAGTAAATACAATGGGTGGAACAATCCATGGATGGTTTGATGCACTCAACCCCGAATATAATTGGAGCTTTGATGAAAAAGAAATAAAAAAATGGTTTGAGGAGGAAGGTTTTTCAAAGATAAAGCTTGTTACTAAATATAATATTAATATGCGCGGAGAACAAAGATGATTTCTGCTTGACTCGAATCGAATAAATCAAAGAAAAGCGATCTTAATCAAATGTTGTTGTTTAGTATTATTTTCAGGTAATATTTATAGATAATTTGTTAATATATTACTTCTATATGATTTAAAATTATCAAATTAGCGCATTTCATTTCAGAAAGCAAAAGGTCAAAAGAAATAGGGGCATGATGACCACAGGGTTTTAATTCAAGATGGGAAACATTTTCATATTCAATTCTATTCTGATCTTACACCCGTTACAAAAAGATCTCTGCTTTCCCTTATCCAGCGAGGTGTATATCTATGATATATTAAATTATATTCAGAAAACCATTTCTTTAACTCCTGCTCTGAAATCTCAAAATTGACTTGTGTGGATAGTGTATCAAACAGTTCATGAACACTTCCATGAAGGATCCCCATTCTTATTAGCATCTTTATTGCTTTCTCTCTATTGGGTAAAGAAAGAAACCCCATTATTTTTCTGAGCATTTTTACTCTAGCGCCTCTATCAAAACTATATACATACAAGTGCAAAATGCTTTGAGGGTGCATTAGTTTAAAAAGCGTATTAAAAGCCTGTTTTGGATTGCCCGTGTGATGAATTACACCCCAACACCAAATTATATCAAATGTCCTTCCTTTTAATTTTGTATATATATCAAACAAATCTGAAACAATAACTTCTGCATCGGGCACAAATTCTTTTGTAATCCTTGTTGGACCTTCAGAAACATCTACTGCAGTTACAGTACAACCCAGTTTAGCAAATCCATAAGTCCATCTTCCGCCGCCACAGCCAACGTCAATTACTGTCTTATTCTTTATTTGATCTCTACTAATAGAGATCTCATCAAGTATGTATTTATCCACATTCTTCTTCCAATTTTCATTTTTTAGTAAATACTGTGAATCGGATAAATGCGTCCATTGATAATCAAAGCTTTTTATAGTGTCTTTAACAACCCTATTCTTTGCAATTTTTTCTTTATTTTCTTTAAATGATATTATTAATTACCTTCCTCCCTTAAGGGTACGTATTTTTTTAAAGTTATACATTATAAATATGAATCATTATTATTTTTCTAAGGTATATGCAAATTAAATGAAATTAAAACAGTATTTCATAATCTTTTATATTTTTATGAAAAAATTATTGATTTGAGTTTAATACATTTTTTACTCTTTATAAATTTTCATAGTATACTAGTTAGCAAATATGCACTAACCTAAAAATGGATCTTTATTCTTTATATTACAAATTTATGGTACGCGTACTTATACTAATTGATATAGTAGTTATTTTGTATTATGATTCTAATAAAATCGACCATCCGATTGGTGGTTATCCATTTGAGAAAAGCAATGCAAAATGAACTGATATATGAAACATTATACTAAAGTTGTAATTATTTTTTTAATGCAAAAAAGAAAAATAACCCAAAAATTTGAAGTCAATTGGTTAATTCTTTTTGTAGATATCGTATTAGCTATTAAGAATTAGTAAAAATCTCGAGTTAATATTCATGGTATATTTGTACTATTTCTCCAGATATCAATTAATATATTTCTAGTCACTATTGAGTACAGAATATTTGAAACTTTTTATGATTATATTGTTATTATTATAGATTAAATCGTTCTTAATGGTCTCTGATTTAACATTGCAAATCCTTTGATATGGATAAATATCCGTGCTATTTTTTTTTCCTTCCTATAATAAGAAGCATATAACCATCATTATACTTTTTTACATAATATCTATCTAACATTCGACCAATCTTATACGCCATATAACTATCAAAGCTTGAAAGTATTCTAGAAGCATAATATTTGAATTTTTTATTTTCTATTATAAAATTAGCGCATTTCATTTCAGAAAGCAAAAGGTCAAAAGAAATAGGCGCATGATGATCACTTGGTTTTAATTCAAGACGGGTAACATTTTCATATTGTCTTGTTCCAATTTTTCTAAAGAAGAATGTTAATGATCTTAAAATGAAGTCCTTTTTAATATTGGATTGAGGCGGCTCTTGAATTATTAATAATCCATTTGGTTTGAGAATCCTTTTTGCTTCTATTATAATATCTTTAAAATGTGGAAAATGATGGATAGCACTATGAACATAGACAATATCGAAACAAGAATCTCTAAATGGAAGCGATTCTATATCAGATTGTACACAATAGGAACAACGTGTTTTTGCTATTTTTATCATATTAAAAGAAAAATCTATACAATATCTTTGAATGTTATATACATGATCGTAATTTGATAGTAAAAGAGATATAATACCAGTTCCACAGCCTAATTCTAAGATCTTATTATTATCAATTTTTGAACTTTTGGAAACTATTTTTCTTATTTCATCAGAAAAGTCTTTATACATTGCTTTTGCAAATCTTGTTCTATTGTATACATAATCATAATTTTGTGCCATATAATCTTCGACCCATCTGTCACCATGTTTCCATGATTGCTCATCTGACATGTGTCCTGTCAATACGGTATCTAATATTATAAGATATTTATTATTTTGAATATCTTCATAAGAACTCTTACATAATTACTTCTAAACAGCTTTATGGCCATTAGTTCATCAAGTCCATGTCCTTCCTTTGATTTCGTATGATAGATTATCCAAAAAACCATTGATATTCAAATCATTCACCGGTCTAACAGGATATGAATTTGATAATTTTTACAACAAAGAAATAACAAAAAGTTATAACAAACATAAGATCAGCGGTTCTACAAAAGAAAGGGTACAAAAAGAGAACGAAAAGCAGGTGCAGGCGGCAGACATTTCAAGTTAGATGTTAAAAATTGATTTCTCATTCTTTCAATATATCATTGTCTTTGCATAACCTATACTTTGGCTGGCTTTTTATTTGATCTGGATCAAAGCAACATATGCATGAATATACAAAAGATAATAATCTTGGTAATACAATGCGTAATAATACTTCAGAGGATATACAAAATAACAAAGAGGCTCAGAACACCGAATGAGGTTGAAAAGTATTTTCCGGGTTTTATTGCTTTTATCGATTCCATCGAACAACAGATACAAGGCCTAAAAATAAGAGAAGAAAGAAGGTGTATTATTCAGGAAAAAGAAAAAACATAGTGTAAAGAACCAGATTATGGTTAACAATCGTGGAATTATAATTGATAAAGCAAATCATAAGAAAGGGTACATACATGATTAAGATATTTATAAGAAGAATCATCCTGTAACTCCAAAAGATGTTGTTAATGTATTTGACCCTGGATATTTGAGATCAGAAAAGGACTTTCTAGAGCAAATATCCGTTCTGCCGTATAAAAAGAAAAGGAATCGGCAGAAACTATCCATATAAGAAAAAGAGTACAACAAAGACCATCTTAAAAGAAGGATAGTGATATCATACTATTTGCAGAATTAAAAAGTACAGAATCCTTGCAGATGTATTTATAAACAGGCTCAAGAATTACAACAAGGTATCAGATATAGTATCAAGACTGGTAAACTTTAGAACGATTAACCAGTATCAGTAGAAACCGATACAGCAAATTCTGCTGACAGTGCTAAACATTTTTAATTATGCAAGAGATGTATAATTTAGATCGGTGTGTGTTTTTATATACTGAATGTTTTGGCATTTTTAGGAAATGACTGCTTTGTTGTATGATTATTGTAAATCTTTTTTTTATTAGCGATTTAAGATTATATTTTCATAATAAATAGTCATGATTTAATATTATTGACTGCTTTGTTGATGATTACTTCATTTCATAAAACATTTAGATAGCATCTGAAGGTATCCTTTTTGGGTTTTACTATTTAAATTTAAATAGTTCTATCTTATTCATACTAGTTTTAAATTTATAATGGTATTTAATTATAATGATTGGTTTTCTCCCTATTTTGATGATATTGATATCTTTTCTTTGAATTTACAAAAACCTAAATTTTAAACAACCTGCTTTATCAAAATATTTTATATTTTGTAGAAATCATTTTTGTTAAATAAAAGTCTTTTAGATAATTTCTTTAAATAATTATTTTATGTATATGAATTGACTAAAATCAATCTGAACATTAATTATCTAATTGTGAATTATATTGAAATGAAATTATGATGTAAACTAATTAAGATATAATGTCAAATGTATGACTAATTTTTATTTGCCGCAAAACCTGAACACCCGTTTTCAACATCTGCTGGGCGAACAGAACCAATTTTATAAATATTGATAAATAATTTGTCATTTTGTTAAATGTCGAATTATGTAAGAGATCTATTATTTTTATTTTAGTTTAAGTATTGATTTAATTTTGTAATATTGGATTATTCTTGTAAATTTCCTTATTTCTTCGGGGTACATACTATCATATCCTTCTTTTTTTGGTTTATAAAATAAATAATGGTATAGCATGTACAGTGCACCAACTCTGCCTATAGGTTTATTTGTAATGAAATAGGTGAGAAATCTTCCTAAAGCAAATAACGGATGATAGCCAAGAGTTCTCATACTTGCACCAAATTCATAAAAATGGTGATTTTGTCCTAACTGCCTTGTATGTTCAAATCCTGCATCTTGTAATACGGTGTAATCAAAATTATTTTTTCTAGCAGTAATTAATATATAGGATTCATATCCCATTTGCTCTGGATAAAATTTATGTACCTGATTAAAAAATGAACTCCTTACAAATCTTCCTGCTCCATGGGGAGATGTATGTTTATTTTTATCAAATACTCCCGAAACAATTGCATATTTAGGATTTTTATCCATAAATGAAATTATTTTTTCAGCATATCTTTCTTCATATATTGTATCGTCGGTACCTATCATATGATAGTTTGTTACTTTTAATTTTTGTTCAGTGGTTAATTTAATAGCTTTGTTCCAGTTGTTAACTACTCTTGTTATATCATACCCTAAGTCAGGATTGGTTATTATCAATAAATTATCGATTTTATTATTTAATTCTTTTAAAATAAATGGAGTTTTATCTGTTGAACCGTCATCTATTATGATTATGTACTCTGGTTTTAAAGTTTGATTATATAATGATAAAATTGCTTTTTCAATATTTTTTTCAGAATTCCTACAAGTTACAATTACATAATAATTCCCCATAAATATAAGGAAAAAAATAACCATATAAGGTTTTATGGCTCATAACTTAAGGAAAAACCTATAGTTTGAAGATGCTTTTCTATTTCCTTTTTGAACTCCAGAATTAGAACACCTTATTTAAAGCATATTGGATATGGTTTGTACTTGTACTTTCTTGGTTTATCCTTTAGAAACACTGCAATAGTATTATATTATTTTCCGATAATTACCATTTTAGAAAAGAGAACATATAAAAATAATTAAATTAAGAAACTAGAATCTTTTATATCGATATAAGAAGAATAGTACTCCTTTTTCTATAATCATTTATATTGTTACTTAAAACAATAACTAATTTAATAAGATTTAAAAATAATTGTAATTGGATTTTTACCTCTTATTCTATATTTATTTATTAAAATTATAGTGCATCATAATATAGTCCTTTATAGTGTATAAAGAAAGTAGTAGGATGATCTTTTGTTTTGAAATGAATAACTAGATCATAACCTTTTAAAAGGCCTTTTTCTTTGTTGAACCAAATACATTGATATATTTTACAATTAAATTTATGGCTAAATAAGACAAGGATGAAGCTATAATGGATGATATTATAGCAGCTTGTATAGGTTGAAATTGATTTCTTAATAATTCAAGTAAAATTAAAAATCTAGCCACAGTGTCTATAATATCAAATACAGAATCCGCTACTACCATTTTTTTTACTATTTGTTTTAGAATGTAAAAATTCAATTTACCTGTGACCTTATTTGTATATTTTTTCTTATTATCATGATGAAAAAGAATGACAAAAATTGCTTTAGCGAATATGAATCCAATTATTACAATTAATCCAGAATTTGTAAAATTGTTGGTAGAATATTTTGTAGATATAAATGCAACCAAAAAACTAATAATATAACCACAAATCCCTGAAAGCAATAGATTCTTGTTAATAGATATGGTACTGCTATATCTTGTATACACTTTTGTAAAGAAATTTATAATTTTACTAGCAGGGTTTACCTTCACTTAATAATCTATATTATGAAAGAACATTTATGAATATTCTTATAGGACCAAATATTTGAATAAAAAAAGAATAATCATTAGTTTTCATTACACTGATAATGATCAAATGGATTTAATCTCTCTATCGATTCTTTAAAATAATCAATATCGGTTTTTTTTGATGTTTGATAAATCCTCACAAATCCATGTTTTTAAATCGCTTATTTTGTGGCACTTTAGATTGTTCTATTTATCGAATTAAGTTTTTATAATTTAATATAAATTATTATTTTCCTTTTTTTACTTTTTGTTTTTTAAATGTCTTTTGCAAATTATTATAAAGTAATGACATAATTTGTTGACTATTTTTTTTTAAGGTAAATAATTTTAATTTTGAAATAGAAAATGGATAAATTTTTTCTTTTGATAATATAATGAAATAATTATAGAAAAAATGAAAAAAAATCAAATGCTTTAATATATCTAAACATTTTTAATGTGTTAAATTCAAAAGAAAGATTTTTCTTTGTAATCTAAAATAAAATATCATATATAGTATGACTATCTCTAATGACAGAATACAGAAAAGGCTTTCTTCATCTTCTGATTTTGATAATTGGGAATTGAAGGACGATAAAATTGTTAAAATTTTTCAATTTCCATCTTTTATGCACTCTATTAACTTTGTAAACAAAATTGCAGAAATTTCAGAGTCTCATAATCATCATCCCATAATAACTATAAATTGGAAAACAGTTAAAATATCTTTAAAATCATTTGATGTAAATGCCCTTACTGAACGTGACCTTAATCTCGCAGTCGATATTGAAAATATTTATAAATCAACGTTATAAGTTACTACTACAAAATATTCTTTTTAAATAGTGATTATCTTTGACTTACTCATTATAGTGTAAATTTAATATAATAATGTAATTATGACTTGAAATTCAATTAATATATTTTAATTATGACACATCTGTACTCAAGGTGTTTTTCTGCATAATGAGAAACACAGTTAAAACTATACTATAATTTTTATAGTCATTTTGCATTATTACTGTTTACTTACTCTTTATGGTACTAAAACGTTAACAAAAAAACAATTTACTGATTCATGCGTCAAAACATACTCAATTCAATTTTTCCTTTACTGAATTAACTCTATCTTCCAATGTGTCTGTTTTATCAAGTCTTTCATCTATGCGTATTGTTGAAATTATACGTTTAATACCAAGATCCTTCATAGCCTTATGTGCCATCTCGATTGACTTTAAGATATCCTGAATATTATTGGCCTCTATTTCCGTTCCCATTGCAGTTAGAATAACTTTAACTTCTTTATTTTTTTTAATCGCATTAAAAGCAAATGCTATTTCTTTACTCATACTTGTTTGCGTTGCACGAGTTGAATAATTTTTTCCTATTGGAATTATACTAATCTCTGCAACGACTTTATGATTTTCCTCAATTGTCATATTAATAATACATACAATGAATATGTAAATTTTGATCGATAGTTAAATGGTATACTAGTCAAATAGTCAATTAGTCAAAATTAAATCAATCATATTAATTGAGATTAAAATAGATACAAAAGAAAATTAATTTGCTTCTTGGATCAAGATAGATGGAGATTTGCACAAAAATTAAATGGATTTCATATTGTTTATCTTGATCAATTATAAAGCTGAAGATACCGATCTGAACTACATTCATAAAAGGTATCCAACATTCCTATGTTTAATCTACATAAAAATATCATATAGACGACTTTTAGATATGGATTACCTCGAATAGAAAATATTTTAACATATAAATTGTTATTTGATTTTATCTTGAAAGTGGGTATTACACTGCCACAAGCAGGCCATATAGCAAATAAAGAAAATGTAATTAGAATGGCACGTATGGCATAGGAGGAAGGATTTGATTCACTGTGGGTATTTGAACGCCTTCTTTGGCCTATTACTCCTCAAACTCCATATTCAGCAACCCCTTATGGGTGACTACCTGAAGAATATCAGATAATGTTAGATCCATTACAAACTCTCGGTCTTGCATCTGCAAATACCAATAAGATTTTGGTGGGAACATGCGTTATAGATATACTCTTTCATAAACCGGTTATACTGGCAAGAAATTTTGCAACACTGGATGTCTTCTCACAGGGTAGAACAATAAGTCAAGTGTCATCATAAATGTCATTATACCATTTTCCAAATCTTCTATCTAGATATTCGGATACTGCATCTTTTTGTTCTTCTATATTGGTATAGAATCTGTTTGCACATACATCTGATTTTATCTTCTGATTTACTTTTCTTCCATTTGGATTCAAATATGGAGCCCTCTTTGGAAAGTGTATTGCAGTCAACCAATCTCTCTGTGCAATGACATATTTTCTTGTCATCTTGCTTATGTGAAATGAAGCATTATCCTATACCAGCAGTACAATTCTTTTCCAACCATTTTTCATAACACATATCTTGAGATTCTCCAGATGATTTATCGTATTGGTGGAATTCATTCTGTCATAGAAATCATACAACAGTTTCTGATCGGACCATAACATGGATATGTATATTGAGAATTTCTTTCTACTACCGTTATACCTTATCTTTTGTTGTTCACCTTCAAAACTCATTGACTTTCTTATACATGGCTTTTGCGTTACAATAGTTTCATCTTCAAATACCAACATCACTTTCTTTTTTTAAGAGCTGATGCAATCTGTTTGTAGTTCTTTACTTTCTTCTTTCCATCAT
>JBDUES010000163.1:0-12199 GCA_040297625.1 Candidatus Nitrosocosmicus sp.
TGTGTATCCTTCATCTTTAAGTAGTATTATCTTGGCTCTATATCCTGATTCTTTATCTTCAAGCATCAGGTGTAAAAGATTCTTTTCATCATCAGTGGTAAGTATTCTGAGGAATGTATCCCTCATAATAGTATGTAAGAGTGGCAAGCTATAGGTGTTGTGATAGTAAACAAACACAACTATTTTACAAGAAGATATAGCATATCGTTTACATTGCTATTAACTTAGTGGTGAATATGAACAGGGCAAGATTATGTTAGTTAGTATAACAATGAAGGATTATATAAGAAATAAAATCGTCATATTTTAACTGTCATTAATGTATTTTTTAGATCTTGCTGAAACTTTTGAAAAGATGGAAAAAACAACCAGTCGATTAGAACTCACTGACTATCTCGTTCACATGTTAAAGAGAACTCCAATAGAAATTATTGACAAAATAATTTATTTAATTCAAGGCAAATTAGGACCAGACTATCAATCTAAAGAACTAGGTGTAGCAGAAAAAGTAGCAATAAAATCTTTAGCACTAGCAAGCGGTTACACTGTTAAAGACATTCAAATAAAATACAATAAAATTGGAGACATAGGTAATGTTGCCTATGAAATATTAAAGAATAAATTGCAAACAACTCTTTTCTACGAAAAATTAACAATCGAGGGAGTATATGACACATTAATCAAAATTTCTAAACTGTCAGGGTCCGGGTCTATCGATCTTAAATTAAAATACATAAATAGCTTGTTGAATAATTCTTCCAATTTAGAAAGCAAATTCATCTTAAAATTAATACTGGGCAATTTAAGATTAGGAATAGCAGATTTCACAATTTTAGATGCAATAGCCATATCATTCACAGGAGATAAAAAAAATAGAAAAATCCTAGAAAGAGCATATAATGTGTCAAGCGATTTAGGAAAAATTGCAAGACTATTAGTTAATGGTTCATTAATAGAAGTTGAATCCATTCCAGTTTCTTTATTCATACCAATACGTCCAATGCTTGCTGAAAGGATATCTGATGCTCAAGAGGCATTAAAAAAAATGGGTGGAGAAATGTGTTATGCAGAATACAAGATAGATGGAGAAAGAATTCAAATCCACAAAAATGATAAAAAAATAGAATTATTTACCAGAAACCTTGAAAATGTTACAAATAATTTTTCAGATATAGTTAATGAAATTGAGAAAATAAATACCAAAGACTTTATTGCTGAAGGAGAAATGGTCTCTATTGATTTAGAAACAGGCAAATTTCTGCCCTTTCAAAGTTTAATGCATAGAAGAAGAAAATATAAAATAGATGATGCAATTAAAGATTATCCAGTTATACTAAATTTTTTTGATATATTGTTTTATGATAATCAGGATAAAACTAATTTACCTTTTTTTAAGAGAAGAAAAACTTTAGAAGATATCTTTAGTTTTAAAAATGATAAAATTAAATTGATCAGTCAAACAAAAATCACAAAAATAGAAGAAATAGACAGATTTATGGTGAAAGCAATTGAAAACGGTTGTGAGGGGTTGATGATCAAAAATCCTGATAGTCCATACCGGGCAGGAGCTAGAGAATGGGCTTGGATAAAATTAAAGAAAGAGTATTCGAATAAACTTTTAGATACAATCGATCTGGTAATTGTGGGTGCAGTATATGGAAAAGGAAGGAGGGTTGGAAATTATGGAACTTTTTTATTGGCAGCATATGAGCCAGAGGAAGATATCTTTTTTACAATATGTAAAGTAGGAACAGGATTTACTGACGAGCTACTTGAAGAAATTTCAAAGAGTTTAAAGATTCATGTTATAAAAAATAAACATTCGCGAGTAAATGCAGGTGAAATTAAAATGGATGTATGGTTTGAACCTAAAATAATTATAGAGATATTTTCGCCAGAAATAACTTCAAGTCCAATATACACAACATCTATCAACAAAATAAAAAAAGGGTATGGATTAGCACTAAGATTCCCTAAATTTACAGGAAGAATAAGAAAAGATAAAAATGCTGAGGATTCAACGACAATAACTGAAATTGAAAATATATATAAAAAACAATTAAAATCTATCTAATTACTTTGTAAGTAAATCTTTTAAAAATTAGTAATAAATAGTCAGTTTTTCAAGTACACAATTCCAATCATATCATATCATTTTGTCATATCAAAAAATATAGAATATTACAGGACAATACAAAAAAGCATATGATAAATAAAAGCAGAGAATACTAAATTATATATTTTAAAAAAATATAATATAATGAAGTCAATTATAATAATTAAATAACCAAAGTTATAATATAATTTATGCAAACTTCAAGAAAAATAGCTGCAGAAATAATAGTATCTATTGCATTTATTTTATTAGCTGCTTATATAGCCGATGCTGGAATAGCGAGGTCAAATAACGGTCATGGGTTCTTACCGCTTTCAGCAAAAGATAGAGGAATGATATTTGGAGGAGGTTCACTAATTCTCTTTTTAATTTCATATGGTATCGGCTTTAATATTAAATCACGGATTTTAACAATTTTATTAATAGTAGGAGGCGCATTAATTGGTACTTCTATATTAATTTCAACCTTTATAATACCAGATCATTCGGTTTTACCCTCAAGCAATTCAACGAATCAACTAATATCACCACAATTCCTGGGGATAATAATAGTAGGATACATAATAATGGGATTAGGGATATTAAGAGTGTTAAGAAAAAAGTAATTTCTAAAAAGCATATTTATTTTTTAATATAATTTTTCTGCAACAAAACACTAAAACTGAAATAGATGTTTCTAATTATGCAAGATCCACCATATTACCATTGTGTCATATTCATATATAAGATAAAATTTTTTGAATGAGATTTATGAATCCAAAAGATATCTTTAAAATTAGAACTTGATTCATCATAGATAGAAATTCAAAAAAGACCATCAAATCATAGATAATGTTATGGATAAAAAAATAAAGTATATCATCTAAAGAAAATAACAATTTCCAAAATATTCTAATCGATGTATCATTGAATATATCCGTCGTAAGACATACTAATAACATAAACCATTCACTCAACTATTCAATTTGTCTATGATAAAGCCTTTAAATGGGTATATGAAATTATGTTATTCGGCTATATTCGCAAAGATATCGCGTTCATGAATCCATAAATTTTATATTCTTTTATTAAAGATTATTACTTTCTTTAATAAATTACATTATTGGAAACTATCCTGGTAAAAGGTCCTATATTATTAAAGGTTAGAGGAGAGTGCGAAATATTAGGAGTCAAATTTAAAAATACTTTTATTTTGTTCAACAATAACAAATACCTTCCAATCGAAAAGAACAATGATACAATAATAACTGCAAAAAAAGGTTCAAATTATTTTGATCCTAAAAAAAATACAACAGGAGACAAAGACGAAATTGGAACAAGGATATGGAATAATATTATAGATTCGATAGTTAATACAAATAGAAAGAGAATAATAATTATTGGTCGTTCAGATACAGGAAAATCTACATTAACTTTATTTATAGCAAATAAATTGATTAGCAACGGTTTAGAGCCTCTTATAATAGATTCAGATATTGGTCAAGGAGAATTATCACCTCCTGCCTGCATAGGGACAACAATAATATCCAAACAAACAATAGATCTTGCAAAATGCACTCCAAATTATATTAATTTCATAGGGGATATACAGCCAATAGGATACGAAGCAAGAATAATAGATTGTGTAAAAAGAACTCATGACAAATTAAACAAGAATAATAACATAACTCTAGTAAATACAGACGGTTATATGGGCGATAATGAAAAAAACTACAAAATAGAGTTAATAGAAAAGTTAGATCCAGATTGTATTATTTGTATGAGAGAAAAGAATCAAATTATTGATCTCTTTGAGATAATAAAAGAAAAGTTTTCAAAAAAGTCAAATATTCAAATACTACAGGGGCAATCACCACATAAAGAAACCCAGAAATCTATTTTCGATAGAAGAGAAAAAAGATTAAGAAAATACTCTTCACTTTTAAAAACATTTTCAAAGGATGTAATTATTACTAAACAAAAATTAAACGCCATATATTATAAAGACAAATTTTTCTTGTTAAAAAAAATCTCTTACATAAACAAGATAAATAAAATAGAAACAAACAGTGCAATAATTGAAAATCTCCTAAATGATGAAATCTTTATAGGAAATCGTTTTGTGGGCCTATCTTTAAAAGAAGATTATGAAAAAATTATAGGGCTTGGCATAATAAAAAAATTCACCAATGGTTTTTTTTTAATTCGATCATCCATCAATAAATTTGACCATATTTTTATAAGCGATATAAAATTATATTATAATAGCGCCACAAGACCTAATTAAAAATGGGATTTTTTCACAGCAGCATTAAAATTAAATTCATACGTTCAATTAAACATTATTGAGTGATGATAAAAATAAAAATAAGGAGTATGTTAAAAATGATATTTGCATTATTTGTAAAAATAACTTAACAAAAGATAATACAAAAGTAAAAGAAAATCAAAAATACACAAAATATAAAAAAATTATATGTTCTAACTGTTTTAAAGATTATTATCCATAGAAAAATTTTCATTTTACCTACTATACCATTTAGCAAATATGCGCTAACCTAAAAATGGATCTTTATTCTTCATATTACAATTTTATGGTACGCGTACTTATACTAAATGGTATACTAGCATTTTGTATCAATGTTAACCACTTATATAAAAAATTCAGCTAGTTATTATTTAACCAATGCAAGAAGTTTTTACAACCTTTTTCACTTTACTATCATAAATATCATGGATAAAAATTCTAACCATATTAAATATTTTTTCAAAGTTGATTCCAAGATTATTTTGTAAATAGCATAGTGATGGACTTTTGTAAAAAGAATCCATGAGTGACGCCGAGAGGCTCTTAAAGCGAATTATAATATATAATAAAATTGAAAGTTTTTCAAATAAAAAAAAGAAAAAAGAAAAAAGAAAAAAATAGAATTTTGAGTGACGCTGAGTAACTCTTTCATTTAGATTTATGATGACTATTAAATTCGACGGTAATATCCTTCAAAAATCTTTTAAATAATAATGTGAAGCAGAGGATCATAATCATTGTCATTATTCTTGCCATTAGACAAAGAATATTTTTTTGTAGTACCTACAGCATAAAGAAACGTAGATGGGTATTGAGACGCGGAATGAGATATACCATTAAATATATCATCAGGAAATTATGAAACATATATTAGTACCGCCTAATTTCATTCCTTACAAAAATATTCATCGATAATATGTACAGCTATTACTGGCGGAAGCAATCAGACTATTCCCCCTTCTTTATCATGATGAATCACGCTCATTTTGAGCATAATGAAAAATGACGGTTTTTTTGACGGATTGACGGAAGAAATGACGGGATGACGGAAGAAATGACGGATAGATTGACGGTTCCAGGAATATTTTCTTTATAAAGAATTTATCTATAATATTAGGTAGAAAGGATTGACATATTCATCCCGCACTATTAACCACCTGGTGATACAAGGATATCTTATTGGTAAATCCAGGGACCAAATAGCTAAAGAAACTGGAATATCCACAGGCAAGGTATCCAATGTGATCAAAGAGTGGAAAAGTAGGATAGATATACCCAATGTTGAAGAGGTAAGGGATTTTGCTACCGAGGTTAAAAAATCAGGCATTTCCGTTAGTCAATGCTCTCAAGGCTATAGAATGGTATAATTAATGCAAAATCCTGGTGTTGCAGAGGATGGTGATACAGGTGATAAAGACGATTACATAATGGATGAGAATTGTGGTGGTGGTGGCGATGGTAATGAAAATAACCAACTGGAATTTTCCACTTTTGTGCAAGATATATATCTGAATTGTAAAAATTTTGGAAATAAACAAGCCATTATTTTTTCATGGATTAAAGATTTATTTTCCTGTTATTCACCGCCTTTGGATAATCCAAGTTTTTTACAGGTGTACAGCATCAGAAGTTTGAAGGAATAGTATGAGGTCGTAAAAACCAACAGCAGTGGCAGATGATCTAAATATGATGCTTTGTTGCATGATTATTTTAAATCGTTTTTTGTTAACGTTTTAATATTATATTTCTGAAGAAATAGCCATAATTTAATATGATTTGCTAACAAAATGGTTTAGTTTTAACTGTTTTCGAACAATTAAACAAAGCAATTAGTGGATAGCGTTTTTTAGATAATTAAAAGAGATTATAATTGTAGATAAAGGAGTTGCAACTTATTATTCCGGAAGACTTTATCGTTTTGTTTTACAAGAAAATGAGAGTGAAGCGGTAAAATTATATCCACATAAGCTAATATTGTATTATCCTTATCTGATTTTTAGGTTGTACTGTAATATTATAAATCTAATTATTATGCATTTTAACTTTATCTATAAATTTGAGAATATGTGTGTGAATTAATAAAGTCATAAATGAGTCAAGGAATGATCTGAAGTTGCATCCTCATTGTTTGTCTATACAGTGTGATGTATGATATTAATGTAATTAATTCTCATGTTGAAATGATTCTAGAGTATATGCAGACAATATTACAATTTTTTTTATAAATAATTACATCTTCCTATCTGAAAATTTGATCTGTAGGTGTCATGATTTTATACTAAAATTTTTACATTCTATAGGCGCATTTTTTAAATATACCATTTAGCATAAGTATGTTAAATAATTTTCAAATATTCGATTAAAATGTATATCAAAAAAGTCTGCTGCTAAGAGGTATTTTCTTTGATATAATTATATATTATAAATAATTTAATTTAGCGAACTTATACAAATTGGTATAGATTAAACAATTTAGTTGGAATTGATAGATTTATTGGTATTGCTATTCCTTGTTTCCTTGTGTATATTTTTATATCTGTATATACAAAATGATTGTTAGTTAAAATATTAATGAGTAGTGTAAGCGAGATAATGTCTTTTCGAGAACCGTATACTATTACCGCATTTTCCAATAAAACTGCAATGGAGGTGGCATCAATTATAACATCGAAAAGAATAAGTTCTGTTATTGTAATTGATAAAGAAAATCGACCATTGGGGATTGTTACTGAGAGAGATTTGGTTGAACGAGTTTGTTTAACTAACTTGAATGCTAAAGATGTTTTAATAGAAGATATTATGTCATCTCCATTAATTACAATAATGGCTTATGATTCGGTTGATACTGCTTCAAGAGTAATGCTATCAAATAAAATAAAAAGACTTCCTGTATTAGAAGCTGATAGTAGAATTATTGGTGTAATAAGCGTTACTGATATAACAAAACATTTATCTAAAATATTGCTAGATGATTATAATAGACATAGATCTTTAAAAAAGATATTGGATATGAACGATGTATTCAATTAAAAATATCAAGCAGAGTTCACAATATTGCTATAGATTATGGTGATTAATTATTTTTTATTAGATTTACTAATTTAATAAACAAAACAAAACAAAACAAAATTAAATATGAGTTTTTTATATACTTATAATGTCAAATAAAATTAAATGTTCTCACGAATTGGTAGTGAGAAAATACTCAGAAGTATTGAAATTCCTGAAAAAGTTTAAAAATGGTGGAAACTTTAAGTTTGGCAAAACAGTTTTCTTTAGACCATGGTGGTGAAATACCTGATAGTAATGTGGGTTTTTACTAAATGATGATGGTTACGCTTTCGAGTACTGCTTTTAAACCTCAAATTCGTGAAGTATCACAATCGATTAAAAATCGAACTGGATATCTTGTAATAAAGACAAAAATTTAAAAGATTACATTTGTTCAATTATATTTTTCTAAATGGAAATGGTTAAATTATGCTTATAATTTTTTATAATAAAATGCCTTGGTAGCTCAGCCTGGTAGAGCGTTGCCTTGGTAAGGCAAAGGTCGCGGGTCCAAATCCCGCTCAAGGCTCTTTTTTTTATTTAAACAATAAAATTTTGGAGATTACAATATAGAAGTGTTGAACCAATTCGATTAATTTTTGTAATAAAATTGTTAAAACATCAAATCTTTTTTAGACAAGCAAAAAAATAAAATTGAAAAATGTATATTTATTATTTGAAAAATAAGTGATATTTAAAAAAACTTTATATATACTATTAAAGGCTTGTTAATATAATTAACATGATGAAAAAATTAATGATCATTACCATGCCATTGATCTTGGCTGTTGGTATAATGGTAGTAATAAATAATGCAAATGTGAATGTCTATGGTCAACAAGCAAACCAAACCATGGCTCAAGCAAACCAAACTGCAGCAAAAGTGAACCAAACAATGACACCACCACAAAACCAAACAATGACACCACCACAAAACCAAACAATGACCAAAAATAACCAATCTTCCTCATCAAAAGATTCAAAAATGAATTCAAAAATGAATGAAAAGTTATTAAATTATACTAATGACGCCATTCTTTCAATGAAATCCAAAAATAAAACTGGTGAAATGGACAGTCTACAAAAAATACAACAAGCTTTAATCAATGCATCGGGTAAACAACTCGTAGTTGTTCCATCTGATACAATGGCTAAATCTAAATCTAAATCTAAATAATTTTTTTATTTTGAAATTCGTTCAAATAATTAATTTTAATAATATTTGTATATTTAATCTTGGTATGTGTCATTAATGCCTAAAACCAAAATAGATGTACCAATACCATACTCTTTAAACTTGATAAATTTAAAAATTCTATATTATTGGAGAGTATTTTTACCAAAAGTAGAAATTTTTTTAATGACGCCGGATAGAATATTTGATCTTTGTTAAAGATTTGTTGATGATATATATGACATTTATTTATAATTGTTCTTTGGTTGTTTTTATTGTTTTATGTTAATTAACAAAACTTGTTTTTATAGTCCTGAAATATTGTATACAAAGGAATATAATATTTTATTAATAGACATTTATTTATATACAACTTGACTATATATAATTGATTAATGTTGTAGTGCCAGTTTATTATTAATAGGTATGTTTATTAATAGATGTAAGAAATATTAAATTGAATGCTTCAACTTTATTTAATCTAGGCAATTTCTACTAATTATCTTTATCATAAAAATGAATATATAATAATAAAAAGTTATTTAGTAATGATACAAAATATATAATAATAAAAAGTTATTTAGTACATACACATATGATGAAAATATCTATATTGTTAGCTATACCTATAATTATAGCAACAACTTTAATTTTCGCCTCCATAGATTTTAATAATATTTATGGTCAGCAAAATCCAACTAGTCAAGCACAACCTATTCGACCTGATCAACAAGCAGCACAAGCACAACAACAACAAGCAGCAGCACAAGCACAACAACAACAAGCAGCAGCACAAGCACAAGCACAAGCACAAAATAACCAAACAATGACACCACCACAAAATCAAACTGCAGCACCAGCACAAAATAACCAAACGATGACACCACCACAAAATCAAACTGCAACACCAGCACAAAATAACCAAACTACTACCTCACAAAATCAAACCGCAGCACAAAATGGAAATAAAAATGGAAATTTGAATATAAATAATCTTTTGAATGCTACAAATAATGCTGTCGTTGATTTGCATGGCAAACATCCATCCACAGCAAAGCTGAAAATGGCATCAGATGAGCTATCAAAAATACAACAAATGCTTATAAAAGCTAAAAATGGCAAAACGATAGCTATTCAACCACAAGCACTATTGCCATAATTTCGGAATATTTTTCTTTTTTTTTAATTTATAAACTAGATCTTTTTCATAATTGTTTATGAATATCTTATTATCATTCATTCTTCCTTAATCTGCCCATTGTTTGCTTACATATGATATGTTATCCACAAAGAACATGCTTTTCAGGTCATTACATGTCTTACAATAGAAGAATTTTGATAATGTCTATATAAATATAGAAGAAAAATATTACACGAGTTGAAATGTCTAACAAAACGAAAATCGAATAAAGAAAGAAAAAATTTTCTAGGGATATATTTTATGGAACCTGTGCTAATTGGTATATTTGATAAAAACACACCTTAAAAACAGCAAGTCTATTAATATGGCGCTGTTAACTTAAGATATTATTTCTTTATTGTGTTGGTCAATGAATAGATTAAGCCATTGTTTCACATGCTTTAATTTATATTTGTTCTTTTTCTGTATGGAAAGTAATCATCAAAACATTCAGTCCTATCCTTTATATATTGCATCGTTCTTTCAATGATACTTTTATCAAAAGAGGAATGAAGACGATGATTTAGTTTCAAAAATTGACAGGCTTGAGGATACCACGTACCACCGTCTGTGGAAACTGGGTGTTGACCATATTCTTATGTAACATGCGAAAGAAAACGTTCTGCAACAAACATATTTCGCTCTTTTGTTATGTCAACTGAAAGGATTTCTTTATCTTTTGGTTCGATAGCGACCCAAAGCCATATCAATTCTGAACCAACTTTACACCAGTTTCATCTTTTTGTATACAAGAATATTCATCGATATCCTTTTTCTTCTTTGATGATATTTTCTTTGGTTTGTACTTTTGTATCCAGTTCCAGATGGAAACATGACTTAGCTTGAATAGGTATGGAAAATACAATGCTTTCGCAGCATTTCTAAATGATAAACCAAGAAAGTACAAGTACAATCCATAACCGATAATTTGTAAAGGTGTTCTATTTCTAGAAGACATACAAGAAATGGTCATTTTAAAGCTATATGTTTTTCCTTAAGTTAACAGTTCTGTAAAAGGTATGTTATGTTTTTCTGTAAAATGAATAGTGCTTGTTTAGCTATCACAACACCTATAGCTTGCCACTCTTTAGTAATACTGTGAGGGATACATTCCTCAGAATACTTACCACTGATGATGAAAAGAATATTTTACACCTAATGCTTGAAGATACTCAATCAGGATATAGAGCCAAGATAATCCTGCTCAAAGATGATGGATACACAGTACCGCACAAATAAGAAAGATAACAAATCATCATGATAATAACATAAGAAAATGGATACACCATCGATTCAATGAAAAAGGGATTGACGATGGTATTATATCAAAAAAACATAATCGCAAGCAGTACAAGTTTGATTATGATATAGAGAAAAAGATTGTTGATATAGCATCATCAAATCCAAGATCTTATGGTTTGGGATTTTCTACTTGGTCATTACGTGTACTGGCATGAGGCTTTCTTATGTATGACCTAAAAATGGTGGATACAATTAGCCATTCATAAGAAATAAGAAATATCCTTTTAAAGCATGGAACAAAATGGATGTAGAAAATCTAAAACTGTTTTATCAAATAAAAGCAATAACCACGAATACACTTTGAAAAAAAGTATATTCAACAGGTAAGGTACAATACACCTTCAGATTCTGTACTTTTATATGTAGATGAAAAAGGGCCAATAACCGCAAAAACCCATGGTGGTTCATCATGGTCATCAACACAGGTAAAGATAGAGAAGGCTCAAAAGATAAGAGGACTGTTAAATGTGTTTGGAGCCTATGACCACACAAATGATAAGATGCATGTACATAGTTATAGAAATAAGACAGGAAAGAAACAGTTTGTTGACTTTCTAAAAAGAGTAGATAGAAGGTATATGATGATATTTTGAATATCTTTGTTGTACTTGATAATCTATCAGTGCATAAATCAAAGAAGGTAAAAGAAGATATATCCAAATGTTGTCCTAGAATAAAATTTGTATTTCTGCCAGTAAGATCACCAGAGCTCAACTTAATTGAAGTAAGATGGTCATGGTTACAAAGGCAGACAATCAACAATTCTACATTCAAAGATGAACAAGAAATATACCAAGTAGCATAAATATACAAACTGTGTTTTTTATCCCTATTTTTTAATAAATCTTTATAGCTAAGTTAATTCATTATCATTCTATATTCATTTGACTCTTACCAATAGAGAATCGTTTGAAAAATTCTACAGATATGAACAAGATATAAAAACAAAAGAAAGAATGCTACTTGTTTTTAACGTGGTGTATCACGGTATGATTGCAGCAAAGGTAGCCAGAGATCTCCATCGAAGTAAAGCTTGGGCCTGTGAATGGCTAAAAAGGTATGATAAAGAAGGTATATCTGGATTAAAAA
>JBDUES010000164.1:0-5500 GCA_040297625.1 Candidatus Nitrosocosmicus sp.
AGTTTGTAGGGCGTCAAAGCATTTCTACAAAAAAAATCTATCAATACGTGAGCACAATATAACGGGTAATTTCATTATGCTATACATACAATCTCATTAAGAGAAGGATCTAATAGAAAGACTTGACGAATTTATGTTAGACAGTAAATATGAGCTACGTAAATTTCTTAATCTGTCTGTTCTTCAATTGCAAGTGATATCTAAAATATAGTAGTAAAATAGCAGATTTAATATCAAAAAAGTATTTAACTGTCCTTTTTCTTTATTATTATTTATTTTGCAGTGGTATCGTTTGTATATTGTTATTTCGCTGGTATAGATATCTCATTTGTTTCCATCATCTTTGTCTCTGTTATCATCATTTCCTTCTTTTTCAAGTTGAAATATTCTATCTTCTATCCATTCAAATGGTAATAAAATATTATTATTTAAACCAACACGTCCTCAATTTTATCATCATAATATAAAATTATATTTTATTTCCAACAATAAAAGATATTGGAAAATAAAAATAAATCTTGTTATCCTTCAAATAACTTTTCATCCCCAAGTTATTTTTTGTTAAATCTTCTTTGAAGACCTGTATTATTTTATGAATATCTTCTGGTTTAGGAAAAGATGATTGTAATATTTTTTCTAATTCCATTTCCAAGTCATGATACTCGAATTTAAGATTGATTAATCCCACTTTTTTCATCATATTTTCTAATTTAGAAAAAGTTAATGCTGTAACGTGAGAAGAATCACGTAATTTTTCTACATGATTAAATGCGTCTGCTTTATCTTCATCCGGTGTAACATCAATAACAATAACTTTTCCACCTGAAGTACATACACGATTCATTTCTTCCAATACTTTTTTTGGTTCAATCATATGGTGAAAACTATATCTTGTTATCACTATTGAAAATGAATTATCCTTAAATGGTAGATCTGAAACATCGCCAATCTTCCAGGTTATATTATCTAAATGTTTTTCATGTTGTAATACTTTAGCTTGTTCAATCATAGCTGGAGTCAAATCAATTCCAGTAACATGAGACACCATTTTCGCAAATTCGCATGATACAATTCCAGAACCACAAGCAATATCTAAAACAGTATCGCTTTGTTTTGGCTCACCTAATTTTAAAACAAGTTCTAATCCATAATGATTAGAGTGTTGTGACAATTGAGCAAAAGGAATTGCTTGCTTTGTAAATTGTGATATAATATTATCGTTATGATCTATATTATTATTTACAGTATTGTCCATCTATAAATATTAAATTCAGGTAAAATATAAGATAACTCATTTGATTTTATCGTACAAGTCAAATTTAATAATTTTAGGAAACCTATTGTATTTGTTACATATTTGGTTAATTTACATTATTATCTTATTCATTTTTTATCTGGCTGATTAGTTAATTTTTTTTATATCTGGATTCTTATTTATTTCTGAATTCGGATTATCGATGTTAAAGTCTTTTAGGAATTTGTTGTATGATTTTAATCTGATGTTTTTATTGTCAGTATCTAATGATGGAGAAGCGTGTGTATTTGTTGAGGTGCCATTGTGTTTTTCTTTTATTTGAAATCCAATCCGGTATTCTTTATTGTAGACAACGACCATTTTATTATGGTTTAATTTGTTAAACGTTGTGCATTATATTTGTGATTAAATGTTTTTATTTAACTTCTACAGGCATCGTATTTTTACCATTAATACTGTATTATTATCAATTGAATATACAAAGAGCGACTCCTGGTGACTCAATAAACTTTTATTACTTGATAAACTATTTCCCAAAATTTAAATTTTTATTCAGGGCTAAAATAAACAATAATAAATATAATTGAAAGAATGATACTCCTTTAATCTTCAATATAGTTAAGTTGCTTATTCTTAATGCTCTCTTTTTTTATTCATCCTTGAAATTAATTTTATTATGTGAACCATCGCAAAAGGGTTTGTTATTTGAGGCACCGCATCTACAAAGAGTATAATGTTCTTTTGAATTGTCCTCTGCAATTTGTGCATTACCAAGCAATTCTATTCCTCCAGTAATACTATAGGGACCATTTTTAGATACGGTAACCATTGGTTCTCTGTCGTTTATTTCATTGTACTCTATTCCATTTATAGAATAACTGAGCGCTCCAGATGGACATTTTCTTACTGTATCTATAATTTCTTGTACTGATGCCCCGTTTGAATCAATCCAAGGCCTTTTGCCAATCTTAAATACCGATGATAAATTTTCAACACAATAAGCTGCATGAGAGCATACAGATCTGTTATCATGAATTGTTATTTTTTCACCAACATAATCCTTCTTTTTATTCTTTATTGTATCTGTTTTCTCAATAATGTTTTCACTAGAAAAGTTAATAGTACTATGGGTACCATCACAAAAGGGTTTGTTATTTGATGCACCGCATCTACACAAAGCTACTCCTCGTACAGTTGATAGTGGCTCACCTTTTGAATTTTGTAAATTTTCAACTACTTTTGGCTCCATATTATTAAAAAGGTAAAAAGGGCCGTTAGGCAATGGCAAAATCTTAGGTTTTGTTTGGTTCTCAGAATTCTCTTGTTGATGCAATTTGAATATTCCTTCTATAACACTATTCTTGTCTATTCAATCATAACCTTATCGATGTAACACCATTTCCAGGACTCATCAGGTTCATATGATTTTATTATTGGATGTTTTGTTTGATGAAAATGTTTTGTACCATGTTTATTTTTAGAAGAATCACAACATCCCACATGACCACATGATAAACAAAGGCGAAGGTGTACCCAGTCTGAACCAATTTTCTCACATTCCTCGCATCCTTTTGTATTGCCATTTATTTCTAAATCTACATCATCAATATGAAAACATTGAATATCCTGTTGATTTTTTGACATATATTTATAATATATATATCTTGTAATTAAATATCGCAGAAAGTATTAATTAATTTGGTAATTAGTTTTTGTACTTAATTTGTAATCTTATTTAATTTTTCTATATATATCGATTTTACATTGTCTTTATTTGGTGCTTTTTTTCATGATATTTTCATTTAAAAGCCTATTACTTTATGATATAAAACGGTTTCAAGTTCTTTGGTGTTGATGCCAATATATATATTATATTCATGTTGGAATTTTAAATATTTTTTATTTATCTTTTCTTAATTGTTCCTATCTTCTTTTGTCTCTTCTCCATCATTTTTTCCTTTTCCTGTATTATCCTATATTATAAAAATAGGTAAAGGATCTGAAAACTTCAAAGATAAATTAATTTTAAAAGGAGTTTATAAATATAGCAGCACATGAACTTTGAAATCCAATACAGCCAATAGTTGGATTACCGAACATTCTATTGAAACAGAAAAGATAGAAACACGGAAGAAAAAGACCTATTATAAACTACTATTAACAAGAATGCAAAAAGGTTGCAGAGATTAACAGAAGATGTTTAGATATGACAAGAATAGAGGGCAAATTCTTAATGTTATATAAAGATAAATTCAATTTGAATGATGCTGTTTTAGATATAGTTAATAATTATAAAAATTCCAATGGCAAAAGTAAAATATAAAATTTGAATATAATATTTTAATAAACCTGTAATTTTAGGGACAGATAGAGATAGAATAAATCAAGTAATTACTAATTTAATTACTAATTCTGTCAAATTTATTGACAAAGAATAAGTATACATATCCATTAGCATTAATAAAAGAAAAAAAAGTAAACGATGAAAATAAAAAAGTAGTTATTTTTGATATTAAAGATAATGGTATTGGTATAGATAAAGAGATAATTCCAAAGTTATTTACAAAGTTTGCATCCAAATCATTTCAAGGACCTGGATTGGGATTATATATTTCAAAGAACATCATCAAAGCTCATGATGGTAGAATGTGTGCTGAGAATAATAAAGATAACAAAGATGCAATATTACATCAAGTTTAACACTATAAAGGTATAATATGCAGTAGATTTTTGCATAATTGATACCAATCTACGTTACGTTATCACTATGACTTTGTATCGATTACTAGTGATAATTGTTCATTATCCGATAGTTTGCCAAACCTGACCTGATACTATATATGATATGTTGTTGTACTTTCTTAATTTGTTTCTAAATAAATCATTCTTTATCCTGATACAATAAGAAACAAATAAACTTTTTACATTCTTTTTGTTCTGAAATTATTTATCAATGACATGTGATCATCGCCAACGTTATCCTGCAAAGGATATCATACTGCAAAGGATTGAAATAGATGATATGATTATGGAGATCCTCTATGATTACATTTTATTTAATGCTAAATAAATAATGATTAAAACCCCTAGTAAAAAACTATGCTGAAAGAGATATTTAATATTTTTATTTTTATTTTTTTATTTTATCAAACAATAATTTAGCGGATGGTCCTACAAACGCACCTGCAAAAATACCTAAGAACTGTCCATATATCGTCCAAAAGTCTCTAAATTGATCGCTAATACTCTTAGGTGAAATGACTGTTACTGTCAAGTTTATTGGCTTTGTTAAATAACCGACTGTTGGATATTTTTTTGATAATTCAAACTCGGGATCTACTATTCCACCTCGTGTGTTGATAGATATTGGTTTTGTTATTGTGGCTAAAGATGGCTCTCTTATTGTTACAATCAAAGGTATTGTATAAATACCTAGAGGGGTTTGTTGAGGGACTGATATCTTAAATAAAGGTGGTTGAATTCTTTGGACATTTACATACAATTCGCTCGAGTTAAAACCTGATCCTGTATTGTAATTGGTATTATTGCTGTTGGCGGCGCTATTAATATCATCTTGAGTTATATTTATAACATCATTAGAAAAACCAGAAGTTGATTTTATCCTAGCTGGAATTAACTGTTCTTCACCCTGTCTGAGAATTATATTGCTTGGTGCGGTAGTTATTTGTAGGCTTGGCGGAGGAATATTCACCCAGTTAGTAAATTGTCTAACTTCGTTGGATTTGAATGACTCTGCTGTATAGAATAATAAATTGTATTTGCTAGGTGAATTTATAGAGCTCAAATCCAAGTGTAAATTAACATAACATGGACCTACAGTCGATTCAGCAAAAGATTGTGTAAAGTTTACTTGAGACCCTACTAGTCTAAAACCGCCAGTTGATGACAATTGGTAAAGATACCCACTCAATTTTCACCCAACTGATTCTACATAAAAATCATAATCGGCACCATTATATCCCGTTTTTGTGTTGGAATCTGCATCAATAAGCATTCCATAACTTAACTTTTTAAATGATTGATTCTCGTTAGAATCAAAACCAGAAGCTAATCATATAGTAGCATTTAAAGTTTTTCCATCACTAATATAATCAACTGCTATACCAAATAGCATAATTAAACAAACAATTATTTTTGATCTAACGATCTTTTAATAAATGCTTATAGCTAGGCTGATTGTATTATCATCTTATATTCCTTGACACTTACCAAAGAATCCTTTGA
>JBDUES010000165.1:0-3986 GCA_040297625.1 Candidatus Nitrosocosmicus sp.
TTTACTGTTAGACCGGTGAATGATTTGAAAAGCAGTGGTTTTTTGGATAATCTCTCGTATGAAAGCAAGGAGAGAACAGGTTGATGAGGAACTATTGGTCATATAGCTGTTTATTCTAATTATGCAAGAGATCTATTATAATTGAACTCAATTTGCTATTCCACCAGGTATTTAATTGTAAAGATTTTTCTATCCTAGATTAGCAAAACTATTGCCGAATGATTCGATAAAAGATAAAAAAAGGATGGTCACATCTATAATATCAATACTCTTTAGTATTGTTTAGATGAAAGGAATTATGTTTGATATGGATGGTGTATTGATTGACTCAATGCCCTTTCATGCGGAAGCTTTTCAAATAGCATTTAAAGAAGACACTAATCACGAGATTGATAAAAATGATATTTTTTTACTAGAAGGTATGCCTGGCTCCGAATTGGTTAAAGAAATTCTCAAAAGAGGACAAAATGACAAACAAGGTGACGACAATCTTGTACAAAAAATCAATAAAAGAAAAGGACAGGTTTTCAAAGAAATTCAAAAAGCTAAAGCATTTGAAGGAGTCAAAGAATTAATAGATTCTTTAAATTGTGATAATTGTGTAAAAGCAGTAGTTAGTGGGGCTTCCAAACAAGAAGTAGAATCCCTCCTTGAGAAAAATGGATTGAGCAATTTTAATGTAATAATAACAGGTGATGACCTGAGAGATGGAAAACCCGACCCTGAGCCTTTTCAAACAGCACTGGATAGATTAAATCTAAAACCCTCAGAAGCAATAATAGTTGAAAATTCGCCTCTAGGAGTAGAATCTGCAATAAGAGCTGGAATACAATATATAGTTACACTTAACAATACCCCCCTTAAACTTTCGGATTTTAAAGGTCTATTACCCGATAATAAAAATGAAATTAATAAAATCATATTCAAAGACACAAAATCTGCAAGTAAATTTCTAAATGATTGGTGTTGTAAATAAAACTGTACAATACCTTTCAGTGACTGTAAAATTAAGGAAAAAAGACTTTATTTTATTGATTTTGTTTATGGTATGACATGCAGGAGAAATAGCAGTAATTTATCACATAATCACGATCCAGTTTTTTCTAATATATTTCTGTTAAGAATTTTAAATATAGTATAAAAAGCAACGTAAATTGATTATGAGAAATATTATATTGATTGTGTTAATCCATTTGATTGTTATAAATTTAATTATAAATATTGATTATGTTTTTGCAGTTAAGAATAACTTGATACATCATAATAGTAGTAAGGATGCAAATCAAAAGAGTAAACAAAATGCTCAATGTAAAAATAATGTTATGTGTGACAATCAATCATTTCAACAGCAACAATCAACTAAACAAAATATTCAGTGCAATATTCACGCCCAATGTACTAATTATTCAACATCTAACATTGTTCTTTGTAAAGACCGTTCGTTATGCTTGATTCAATATGATGGTCCTTTTGTGTTATCAAATCCATATTGATTTTATGAGAATAATATCCTTTAGCAACTACGGGTTTGTTTTGTGAATGCATATTTTCATATGGTTCTAAAAATGCTTTTACAGAGTTGATTTTATAAAGTGTATATATTTGAGACATGGTCATATTTCAAAATCATCAGACTTTATCCTGATATCATGTCAGCAAGTCCCAAGCATATATTTTATTGATTTTGGCTTCAATTTGTCTGTTTTACAGTTATAGTACACCATTAGCCGATAGAGCAAAACCGATAATAGTATAATTGCAGATACAACATTAAACCCTCGCACTTGCAATGAGTCTATTTTAAACACTGACTTGATATGTTCTATCAATGGTTCCATCGATATACCTCTACGGTTATAGATCGACTGCTGTCCCAATGCCGATTGATAAAAACATACAAGATCAAGCCTTAACTAATGTAGTTTATTTGACATGTATACAATAACTTATAAAATCTAATACAAATCTAGATAAATCGATTCAATAGTTATGAGATTATTAATTTTAAATATTCAGTAGAATATTTTTTCTTAACTTTACAGATCTATTCAGATATTGCATTAACTTATAAAAAAGGATTAGATCGGGAAAACTATCAAGTTACGATCACATCAAATGGAGAAGAATGTCTCAAAATTTATATCGAGGAAGTATATAAAATAACATTCGATACTGGTAGTAGTTCTAATCATCCGTGTAACGGTTCTGTAGCAAAATGACCTTCTTTTGATATTGTACTTTTAGATTATCTTATGCCTTATATTAATGGTTTGGATGTAGTAAAAGAGATTTTATCTATTAGCCCTCATCAAAGGATAATATTTGCATCTGCTTATGTTAAAGAGACATTAGAGGAATCAGTAAAATGTTTAAAACGTGTTGTAGAATTAATACAAAAACCTTTTTCTCTTGATGAACTGGTCAATACTTTAGAAGATAATAAATTATATACACAACTTCAGAAATTTAATGTGGATATATATTAGTTAACAGTTGTATAAGAAACATCCTAGTTTCCATTGTAAACAAAATGCGATTATTTTGACAAACTAATTTCATAACAATTCATTTAGCTTGCTTTGGTGTTAATAACGTTCTATGAGGGATACTCACCTCAGAAATATCAGTGCTAAGGAGAGAAATACACTTCATATGCTGATTGAAGAAGAGAATGGTTCAACAGAGTCAGGATATAGAGCTAAGATAATATTGCTTAAAGACGATGGATATACAGTTCCTAAAATAAGAAGAATAGCCAATCATCATGACAACAACATTAGAAGATGGACACATAGATTCAATGAAAAAGGTATTGATGGAATAACATCAAAAATACACAAGCATAAACCAATCAAGATAACCGATGAGTTAGAGAAAAAGATTGTTGAGATAGTAACCAAAAATCCAAGAAAAGATTACGGACTACCTTTTTCCACGTGGTCATTACGTGTAGCTGCAGGATTTATCGCTAAAGAGACAAACGTGGTAGATGATATAAGTCACACTGAAATTAGGAATATTCTTCTAAATCATGGAATAAAATGGAGACAGTCAAAGATCACATTGGGGCCTATCTTGGACCCAGAATACAATTTAAAAAAAAGAGAATTGAAGAACTGAGATACAGTTTACATTATTCTGATGACTCCATCCTGCTTTATGAGGATGAGAAGGGACCAATAGCAGCAAAAACATATGGTGGAACCTCATGGTCCTCAGTACAGTCCAAGGTATCCAAGGCTCAAAAAAAGGAATTCTAAACGTATTTGGTGTTTACGATCACATCAATAATCTTATGTGGACACATAGTTATCAGAGGAAAACAGGGAAACATTTCCTCGATTTCATCAAACGAGTGGACGAAAAATATGATTCAAATATAAAGCAAATATTCCTTGTGCTTGATAACATATCAATACATAAATCAAACAAGGTGAAGCAAACGATATTAAAACATCATCCAAGGATACACCTTGTATTTCTACCGACTAGATCCCCGGAGCTAAACCTGATAGAAGTAAGGTGGATGTGTGGATGCACACAGACAAACCATAAACAATACTACCTTTAGAAACGAATATGAAATTGGTAAGGTGGTATCTGACTGGACATGTAATTATAATAAAAAACATGTAGAGTAGAATAATCACAAATAGTTTACATAACGAAAGTATCTGCATGTTACATAACTGTTAAGGCTATCGCCCCAACTCACACACAAACAATGGATTTGTTAGAAAAAGTAAGACATGTTGGAAAAGTAAGAGCATTTAAATTGTTTTAATATATGGAATAATTCTAATAATGATAATGACTCTATGCTATATGAGATAGGATATTTTAATATATTCGATCTTTTTTCTAATCAACTGTATTATTTTTGAACTGCTTTGTTGCATGATTATTTTAAATCGTTTTTTGTTAACGTTTTAGTAGTAAGGATGCAATGCAAATAGTTATAATTTAATTAGTTTTGCTATGAAATA
>JBDUES010000166.1:0-11276 GCA_040297625.1 Candidatus Nitrosocosmicus sp.
CGGAATACCTATCGTATCAGAAAATATAGATTGTTTCTAATTATGCAAGAGATCTAACAATTTTGATAATCAAAGTAGTGATATTAATATATTTTTTATAAAATTTGCTTCTTCTCTCTTTTCTTCATTTGAAATACTTGGAGAACTATTTGAATATAAGATCAGTGTACTTGATGGGTTTGATCATCCTCCTCCAGATACTACCAGAACATCTTCTGTTAATCTTGGGAGATTATTAAAGTAGGCAGGATCCAAATTAAAGCTTGCACCTGATACATCATTAGAATATGCACTAAGCATTCCGTAGATGCCGATGTCCCCTGGGAGATCCGAACCAAAGAAAAGAGCGAAATGTGTCCTTTTATTGCTGTCGAGATTTTCGATATAGTGAAAAAATGCAGCAGGTATGAAATAAATCTCCCCCGGTCCAACTTCAAAGGTGTCTACAATACCATAAGGACTTAATACTATTAGACGAGCTGTTCCATCAAGTATATAACCTAATTCAGAGGCATTAGGATGCCAGTGTGGTTCTCTTATAGCACCCGGATTCATAATAAGAGAGAAAAATGACATCCTACTACCGCTAAGTATTGGAAATGAACTAGCATTTGCTTTAGCCACTGTACCTCCAGCCGTTTGAATTTGGGGAGCGATGCCTTGAACATCAAATTTGTGAGAATTGGGAATTTTCGTTATGGGAGAAACAGGTTCCAGCATATTAGTGGGTTTGGACCCTATTACGATATCAATTGGAGAATTATTGTTAAATCCATTGAAAAATGTATTAGGTGGTTTGATTCCAAAAGTTTTGTTCATAACACGATTAGGCATAGATCCCACAGAACCAGATATGCCTATGGTAGTAGGTCGTTCGTTATTGAATGCAAGAACAAATTTTGCCTCATCATTACTAATATTTTCAATGTCATGCATAAAACCTTGAGGAATAAATACTACCTCCCCTGGATCTATTGTAAACGAATCTATTGTAAACGAATCTATTGTAAATGAATCAGCGTCGGCGTTTGAAGGATATATAGTCATTTCTGCTCTGCCACTTACACAATATGTCAGTTCAGCAGCATTAGGATGCCAATGTGGCTCACGTACTCCGCCATTTTTAAGGCGAAGTAAATATGTGACCATTGACCAGCCACCAAGTATTGGAAAGTTGTGGTGTGAATGAATCGAGGTTAAATGTATGAGGCGAGGTAGAAGACATCTGTTTTGATTCAGATGGAGTAAGAATGTTTGTTTGAGGAATTGTTCCGTTTGAGAGATCTGCGAAAGTTTTAATAAAAGGCAAAGAAGATAAACCAGGTATAGCGCCTGTAGCACCTATGTATTTTAAAAACTCGCGACGTGAGATTTTCCCTTCAGAATTGGAATCAGTTTCTGATGGATGACTCGACATGTGGTAAACTAATAGAGGATGTTATTAAGAATTGTCATTAGTTATATTTAGCAGTATAGGATATCAAGCCTTTTCTAACTTTCTTATAGTTTTATTCTAATGCTATGCTCTGTAAATGCTCTTCCAACCAAAAGCTTTTTACCTAAATAGGTTTAGTTATGCAACAAAGCAGTTTATACCAATTATACAAGAGATCTTCTGCTTATGGGCTTACACGACCAAGATCATATTATCTAAATTGCTAATTTATTCAATTCAATTAACAATTATTGTAAAGGAGATGGATTTGAATAAATACCCTATAATCGTGGATCGATCTTAATTAAATGACAATTAAATTTTATTGATATGGTTCAGAAGGTATGTCTACAAATGTGGGATAAACATAAAATAATATTAAATCATTTGTAATCTATTCCATAATATAACTCATAATTATTTCTCTTGCTTCTGGTTGAGAAAATATTTCATTTAACTTCCGAGGTTTTTTGTCTTCGAAAATGAATTCTGAATACCATTTAGAGCTAAAGGCAGTTAACATCAACAAGATGGGTATAGTATCTTTACCTTTCTCTGTAAGTCTCCACAATACCATCATTGGTGTTCTCCTTTTTTGTACGCATTCTATTAATCCTTCTTTCTCTAGCTCCTTTAGACGCATTGAAAGAACTCTTGGTGTAAGACCTGGGATGGATTCTAAGAGCCTATTGAAACGCTCAATTTTGCGAAAACCTATATCCCTGATTATTAAAATGGTCCACTTCTTACCCAATACTCCCAGACTTGTCTTAATTGGACATTTGACAAATCTTACCTGAGGTAAGAGTACATCTTTGTAATTGTTAGATAAATCATCTTCTTGACTTTTTATGATGGATTGCAACTATACTTTTACGCCCTTACATATTTTTAAACTCTATAAAGTAGTATAGTATTGTCCATGAATAAATTACAATCTGCTAAAATGGAGAAAATCTTTTAAAATGCCAACTATACAACATTCTGAAATACCTTCAGACGATATCGAAAGATCAAAGAAATTCTATAGCGAACTGTTTGGATGGAAAATAAAAAAATGGTCTGGTACAGCAGCAAATGCAATGGAGTATTGGATGATGACAACAACAGATGATAGAGGAAATAAAGCATTGAGTGGCGGAATGCACAAAAGGATGCATTCAGAACAAAAAATAATTAATTATATAGACGTAAAATCGGTAGATGAATTCTCGTCTAAAGTGGAGAAGATCGGAGGTAGAGTAGTTGTTCCTAAAATGGCAGTACCTGGTATGGTTATTTCGCATTTTGCCTCGATACAGAAAACAACAGGTTCGCTATATGGGAGTCTAACGAGAGCGCAAAGTGACTAAGGAGAAATACCAATAAATACAGAAGGTGATGAATCCATGTTCAAAGACACAAAAGCATTTTCCAGTTTTTCAGTAGACGACCTGCAAAAAGCAAAAGAGTTCTACGGCCATACACTAGGGCTGAAAGTTTCCGAATCGTATGGTGGGAGGTTATTAGAGATTCATATCGATGGCGGTGGGAGTATTTTGATATATCCTAAGACTAACCATATACCCACAACATTTACCATCCTTAATTTTCCTGTAAAAAACCTTGAGCAGGTTATAGACGGTCTTACCAAGCGTGGCGTGCGTTTTGAGATCTACAATGATGGCAACATCAAGACAGATGAAAGGGGTATTTCTCTCAGCGATGAGGGTCCGAAGGTCTCGTGGTTTAAAGACCCTGCAGGTAATATGTTGTCTGTGCTTCAAGAGTATGAGAAATGAATTAGGTTATTCAGTTTGTAAAGGAAGTGAAAAAATAAAGGAGAAAAGTAATTGTTGTTTTTATTGTCAATATCACCAGTAGCAGGTACGACCATACCCACAATAACCCCTGTATTTGCAGTAAACTCATTTGACCAGGGATGGAAAGATAGAAAATCCGCAGCAACGTCTACTTTTATTCATGGCGGAACATTCAACGATGATTGTGGTCTGTTAACTATTTATAATATAACATATTTTCAAGGGTACAAAATTGGTTATTGAATAGGATGGACTGATATGTGTGTAATTATTCCATTAGCAAAAGAAAAAACCCTTTTTTTAACTCGTCATTTTATTAGGTAATATTTGTTTTAGATCCAGATAATTTACATTTATATATAATCATAAATCATCTCCAAAGGTTATAATACGCATATTTCTATGATTGTAATTCAAAGTTAAAGTTCATATATTTGTCAAAGTTAGTAATTTATAATGCAAATAAAAATAGTCATATCCTTTCATCAAGTGCTATATAATACTCTACACACTAAATAAATTAGATAGGTCTGTTTCTTTATTGTTAGGAAATAAAATAATATCTGCAATTAGCGATAAAATCTTTCTGATTCTTTACTAGGATAATCAATATCAATCGTATCCCTCCGTATACACATGATCATCATATCTTTTTAGCCATATACAGGCCCATGCTCTATTTCTATGAATGTCTCTGGCTACCTGGGCAGCTACCATACTGTGATAAACAACATTAAGAACAAGCAACATCCTTTCCTTTGTCTTTACATTCTCTTCAGATCTATAGATCTTTTCAAAGGATTCTTTGGTAAGTATCAAGGAATATACATAATGATAATAAAATTAGCCTAGCTATAAGCATTTATTAAAAGATCGTTAGATCAAAAATAATTGTTATTGTTTGTTTAATTATGATATTTGGTATAATTAATAAAACGGATATACCAAAAACAAGATTTACAGGTTATGGGATATCTTTGTTTGGGTGTGCTTTGATTTAACATCGTTATTTTAAAACAATTACAAAATATAAGTCACTTTGTAAACGCAAAATAGGTTAAATAAGGCAATTATTGCCGATACTTTTTAAGTGTTGCTTGTTATTCAAATTATATTTTATTACTTGTTATTAAAGTAATCAAAATTATACTTTTTAAGATTTAAATCAATTACTTTAAAAGTCTATATTTGATGAGAAAAACATCTATATTTCTTAAAATAGTTTTTTATTACTCTAAATATCAATGCTGCCGTGTGATTTCTTATCCTTAAAAAACTAAAACTTTTAATCGTACTACCACTAACATATGAATTTGAGGAAAACAGAAAACAGAAAACCAAGTACCAAATTGATTTTGATTATTAATAATTAATAATAATGCTAAAATGTGAAATTTTTATGTATATGAAATATTATGAAATACCATAATATCTTTATTAAATGTACATAATTCTGAGCTGATTAGATAGACGATAATAATAGGAGAACTTTTCAAAAACACTTATCTTTTGGCAATATTATTAGATATAAAATAATCTTTAGCAATATACTTGTTGATAACAAAATAAATTATACTACATATAAATTACCTTTGATATACTTGATTTCTTTAGTTTTATTTTTAATTGCAATTATGATGTTATTTCTAAATATTTCCATAAATATAGGGTTTGCATCATTGCCTTTATCAGGTTGTATCACTTATAATCAATTATTAAAGACTATTTTCATAAAGTGTGCTTCTGCAAATTTCAGTGATATATACAATCAATTAAATGATAACAATATTCTAAGTAGGCCTTCTGCCACAGATAAAATATGGTTATTAAATGCAGGTTTGACTATTCAAAAAGGTTCTACCTTTTATATTAATTCTACAGATACAAATTGGCTTAAAATATCTACTACTACTGATGGGATGAATCTAAATGAAATACATGTTTTAGGATCATTGAAAGTTGATTCAGTCAAGATAACGTCATGGGATACAACGACCAATAATTATGGAGCAACTAATGGAACTCGTCAAACAGTACAAGATAAATTAGTTTTAAATCAAGGTAGTGTGAGACCTGTTATAAAAGTAGAAGGTGGGGCAACCGGTACTACTGATATCACTAATTCAGAAATTGCATATTTAGGATATGAAGGGGGAACTCGTGCTGGAGCGTCGGGTCTTAGTTATTATGGTGGTGATAATAGCATATTAAAAAATAATAATATACATGATCTTTATTTTGGTTTTTATTCAAAAGGTATAGGTGGTATGGTTATTGAAAATAACCATATATATGATAATGATATATATGGATTAGACCCGCATACCGGAACACATGATATGTCCATTCGGAACAATTCCATATATAATAATGGTGGCTTTGGAATAATATGTTCTTTAGATTGCTCTAAAATAACAATTGAAAAAAACATAATCCATAATAATTATCATGGTATAATGCTCAGCAGGAATATGACAAATTCGATTGTACAAGATAATACCATCTATAATGAGAATAATACAGGCATTTCCGTCTCGCAATCCTCCAATAATCAAATATTAAAAAATGCTATATCTGATTCTACAACCGGAATTTTATTAAACGCAGGTGCTTCCAATAATATAATTTCAAAGAATATTATAACTAATTCGGGAGAAGGTATTGTTCAAAGCAATGATGTTGGTACAGGAAATTCAATAAAGAATAACAAAATTATACGTCACTAACCCTGACAAAAGGAACCAAAAATATATTCTACACCTCATCTTCCAGGCATTTTATAAAAAGCTCAGATATCTTCAGTTTATTATTAACCTTGTGCTTTCTTGTGAAAATGGAATGGTACTCTTCTTCTTCTTCTGCATGTCTAATATTACGGGGTTTATAATTTCATCGATATTATGATATCCTTTTAGCCCTCATTTTGTTTATTCTTATCTCTACATCAGTTGCATTAATATCAAGAGTTGAATTTATATTTCTAAAAGTAATTCTACAATCATTAAAATTCGAACCGATAATTTTTAACTCAAAATTATCCAGTGGTGTTATTGAATTTGTTCCCTCCATTATTTATAAATTCAATAATCGATAGCCTTAAAAATTTCTGACTTTTTTATATGCAGTTAAAATTATTTTAACGATAAGTCTTTTTGATTGGTATGTACTAGACCTATTTGATTTATATCAATATCTATGCCTACGTCTTGTTAAAAAAAGCAATTAGTTGAAATACTTTCTGTAGGCTGGAAAATAATAATATCAAATTTATTATTATCCTATTGTTTGATTAACTTGAGAATTCGATCTATTATACTGCCATGATCAGCTTCTACCTCCATAGTTACTAAAAGAAGAAAGTTATCATTTAATGGTAGAGTCACCCGTTTCATTTTTTCATATTCTGCCATTGCGTATCTTCCCTTACCAGTTTTAGGTGTAAGCGCATTTCGTAATCCCCATCTTCCTAGGGCTTGATGATTTGATTTTCGAGTCTCCTCTGGTGAAAGAATGCTAGTTATGCCTTCCCTCATTCCTCCATATTTGGTATCACCAGTCTCATCACAAATCCCAGCAAAACGGATCCTTGGATCAAGATTTAAAATATCTTTACAGATTTTATCATAGTCCATAATGTTGCATTTTATAATAGAGAAATGTTTTTATTAAACATTATTATACATGAATAATTTGTATATTTTTTCAAGATTAATATTATGTAAAACATTAGTTTTCTTTAAGTTAGTAAAATTTATATTTTTTAATTAACAACAACGACTTATTAAATTATTACTCTTCACAAATGAAACATCTTTGTTTATCATTTTAAAACATCCAACTTCTTGTTAATGAATTATAAATGTCGAATTTACAATTTATATGAATTGAATTTCAATTTATTCTAAAAAGATCTAATTAATTTATTTTATTATCTATTACTTACAAATACTGTCTAGGTTTAAACTATTTTTAAAAAAAATGTATCTTATTATAGAAAAGCCTTTCATATGAAAAAAATTCTAAAGGTTTTGTCGACAAAAGAATATTTTTTGAGAATATAAATATCGTAAATAAAGACAATAAGGTATGTCTTTTATTTCTTACCCGTCAATACATCTTTAGCTAGTCCATATTCATATTCACTCAATAAATTAGAATGACAGCTTTTACTATGTCCAAGGCTATGTGAATATCCTAATGATTCTACACTGGACAATGGAACCAACCCATCATTAGGTTTCGGAAGAGCAGATGATCCACCTTGTTCTGTAATTGTAAATAAGGATAGATCACAGTTTCCTGCAGTAGGATTCCAATCACCTGCAATAGTATAATATTTAGTAATTGGATTCATTTTTACTTGGGTATCTGCAGCTCCAGGCTTCAAATCATAGATTGCTGGAGTGCACATATTATTATTTACTGCTAATGATGACCCTGCGTTAGGCGTTCCAATCATTATAAGATTTGCTACATCATTTGTACCATTGGCAAGATATACTCTTGCATCCAATCCCCCTTTACTATGCCCAACTATATTCACTTTGCTTTGCCCCGTCTGTTTTTTAATTTGAGCAATCTTCTGTGATAATTCTTTCGCATGATCAGCAGCAGATCCGCATTTGTCATTAGATTGATTAAAAGTTATTGGATATGCTGAAATACTATCTTTTTTGAGTAAATCATTCCATTTATTCCATGTCGAGGAATCGGATAAATAACCATGAATCAAAAGTACCGGTAATGGTTTAGTGGAATTAGCAGCAGTAGTATTATTCGTCGATGATGTTTGAGCATGAACCACAAAAATATGTTGTAATTCAATAACCATGAGTGCAAATACAAGTATAGTAATTATGTAGATGAAGGTGATATTATTTATTTTATTCTCTTTTTTCATATCGGTCAACTTAATGAATGATATGATATATATTAGTTTAGAGGATTAATTTTTTCAATTCTAGTACATCAATTCAGATTATCGAGTTATTAGATTTACAAACAGGATTTTCTAGCACTTAATATCTACCTCTATTGCGGCTCCCTGAATTTTCAAATATCGTTTATTCTTGTTGCTTCTTACTTAACATTTTTCTTTCATCCATTGGCCACTATTGCTACTTTAATTCCCGTGCTATCTATTGTAATTATGATATAATATATCATTAAATTTCATACTTTATCATTAATTCCTATATCCAATTTGTATATTCTTCTGCTTTTCTCCTATACCAGAAAGGAGGTATTTTTGTTTGATGTGTATATCCTTTTGCAACTCCTTCTTTTGTCGGCTGTAGAGTAGATGAAAATACAATTTAGCACCTCAACGTGAGAGAAGAAATGTGTTTGAGTAATGAAATGGCTCTCTTCATCAACTTTATCTTTATTTATCTCGTTTAATTCTTTATTTCATCAGTTGTCAACAATATCAAATACAAGCAATATTTAGCCACACATTTAACCAGAGGTTGGTTGGTGGATGTTACCTAAAAATATTAGAAAATTACCGTTTCTTGAAGTTGCATACTTTTTCCTTTATGATAGTTCATCATTAAACAATCAGGTTTAAATTATCATAGACAGAAATTAATGTCTATAAAGTCATTTGGAGTGGTAATACTATAAATTGAGTCTAAATAAAATCGCTATTGACTTTGCTTTTTAATTGTATTCAATATCCTTTTTATTATACTGATTCTGTCTATAAAGTCTTAATATTTCGACCCTCTTTTAGTATATTCATTACAATTACACCTATTATAATAGATATTATTGATAATGCTATACCAGTTATAAATATAAGAATGTACGATTGAGATGAAGGGAATGAACCAGTTATTCCGTTAATCGATACCTGATTGACCTGCATGTACATGCCTACAATAGTAGGACCTATTGCACTTCCCATAAGATAAAATACATTACTAATTCCAAATGATATCCCGGTTTGATTCTTTGGAGTAGAAACTAAGTTTATGTTAATTGCACCCTGATGAAGTAGTTGGGACCCAATTCCCAAAATAGCAAGACCAGCTAAAAGAGGTTCTAAAGAATGAAAAAATAGTACAAGATTTGTAAAACCAATAACACATACGACAGACCCTATCAAAATAACTTTAATATTTCCAAGCTTTGACAAGATAAAGCCAGCAGATAAACCAATTGCTAGGTATGCTATCATAAATGGAATGATAATGGATGCTGTATTTATCGCACTTTCGCCAAAGCCGATTGGTTTTGGGTTTCTAATGAGTATAGGCATAGTATTTAAAATGGTAAACATGAATAAGCCCGATATCATCCTCAAAATATTGGATGAGAGTAAAACTTTGCTTAATACTAGTTTTAACTCTATTAATGGTGATATGGCTCTATTTTCAATATATACAAATGCCAGTAGGGAAATAAATCCTATTGTAGATAGACTGCCAATAACAATCCAGTTAGTAAATGACATATTGCCTTCTACATTGGTTATTGTAAGCAGAATGGATGTTATTCCAATGGAAAAAACTATTGCACCTTTGATATCTATTTTAGAATTTATGGATGAAACCTTACTATCATTTTTGGAACTATTATCGTAGGTACTGCTACTATTAGCGTTACTATGTTCTTTGTTCTTATCGTGGATAAAGCGTACTACTAGAATAATTAGTAAAATCAACAGAGGCAGCACTGTAAAGAATGTAGCTCGCCATCCAAAATAATGTATGATAGTACCACCTGCTGCTAGCCCGATAACTGCTCCGGTTGCAAACATTGAAGTGATTATTCCTTGGTTGTATGCAAGTCTCTTCTCGGAGGATTGGTCTCGCACTATTGCGACTGCTACAGGAAATATACCAATTCCAATCCCCTCCACTGCCCTTGCAATCAACATAAAATAAATGTTAGTTGCAAATCCTGCTGCAAAAGTACCAATAGCGTATACCACAAGTCCAGATAAAAGTATTCTTTTTCTACCAAACATATCAGACAACCTTCCCAAAATGGGAGTCATGACTACTGCAACTACTAAATAGGAAGTAAGTATCCATGGTGCCGTATTGTAAGAAATGTTAAAATCTTTTATAAAATCAGGTAAAGCGGGTGCTACCATGGTTTCGATGTACATTACAATTAAACCAATTGTACTCAAAATTACTAATGTTGACAAACTAGAATCTCTAAAGATTGATCGCATATCAGTTCACTACAATAAATTGCAGATGATAACAAGTAATAATATCATTGCTCATTATCAAATATCTATCGAATGTTAATAAAAAGTAATTTATTCTTTAAAAAACAACTGTAATTAATCCAGTAAATTCGATCGGATTGATGAAGATTATTCTTGTCAACTTTTCATCAACATGGATAATCTGCTAAAAAAAAATTATATATATTAATAAAAATGATCGCATGGGAACAAATGCTGTACTTAATGATACAAAATGCGAGTGTATGAACAAAAAGATAGATAATTTGGTATTTAAACAAATTTATTTGGTTCAAATAATATAAGGGTCCATCTTATCGTTTTACAAAAACAAAATATAAAATCAATATATTTTCATAGTATTAGAGATAGGAGAAGATATTTAATAATTATTTTAGCATTTATATTATTTTACCTACTGCTGCAACATTATGAGCAAGTATCAGCAAAATCATATGAAAAAAATTACAAAGATACTAATTATGATATTTATACTATATTATCGAATAAAGGTTTAAAATGGCTCTGTTCACTTAAGGCTTAATTCCTTATTATAGAAATCCGCAAAGAGGTTCAACCAATTCCTTACATGCATTAGTTTGCATTCTTTCTTTTTTCTATTGCAAGGAAAATAATCATCAAAGCTTTCTGTCCTGTCCTTTCTGTATTGCATTGTCCTTTCGATAATGCTTTTCTCATAGGAAGAATGAATATGATGTTTTAATCTCAAAAATCTACATGCTTGTGGATACCATCTTCCTTCCACCGTCTGTTGAAACTGGATGTGGTCCATAATCCTTCACTAATTTTGAAATAAACCGTTCAGCTATGAGCA
>JBDUES010000167.1:0-21029 GCA_040297625.1 Candidatus Nitrosocosmicus sp.
AGTATTGGAAGAACTAAGCCCAACTATATAAGAATTGCTGATGCATATAACGGTGTTGATAAAAACTATGACATAATATTTGTCGGGTGGATGGAACCAGGAGTGGACTACAGGGACAAAATATCTGCAAAAACTGAAGTTATCATTACAACTTTAGATCAAGGATTAAGCCTTGCTGCAGAATTTGATGGTCATGGATTTGAAAAAGTAGCTAGTTGGATAACACCATCATGGGAAGATGTGAATATTGAAATAACAAATAGATATTACACAAAAATATCAAATAAATTGATTCATAATCTTATTGACCTTAGAGGAGCACATAACCTATGGTATGTATACTGTAAACCACGATTGAAAAATAAGATAAAAAGTGTTTTAAAAAGGTGTCTTGCAGAAGAATTAAAAAGAGATTATAGAAAATACGAATTTGAAATTGTACTTGACAACACAGGTTATAAATATTTTGAAATGCTTAAAAACCCATACACCAAATACAGATTATGGGATCTCATCATTTGATTAAAGACACAAAGACTTAATATAATAAATATTTAATAAAATTTTATTGAAAGTAACAACATTAGGAGCTGCAAAAGAAGTTGGCAGATCTGCATTTTTAATTAATTCAAATAATACCAATATTTTGCTTGATTATGGAGTTCTATTAAAAAGAGAGCCCGTTTTTCCAATACATGTAAAACCTAAAGATATTGATGCGGTTGTGATTACGCATGCCCATTTAGATCATTCAGGATTTGTTCCTTTTCTTTTTTTAAATATGGATTCCAAAATTAAAGCTCTGGCAACGTTACCAACTTTTGAATTATCACAATTATTAATTCAAGATATGATAAAAATATCAGGATTCTATCTCCCTTTTGAATTTTCAGATTTGATAAATATGCTAAATCATTCGTTAAATTTGGATTATAGAGTAAAACATGGTATTAAAGATGTAAACATAACATTATTTGAATCAGGTCATGTACTTGGCGGTTCAACAGTTATTGTAGAAACAGAGGGAAAAAGAGTGTTCTATACAGGAGATATCAATACAAGAGGATCAAAAGTTTTACGTCCGGCTGATTTAGATGTTGGAGAAATTGATTTATTAATAATTGAAAGTACATATTCTCAGGCAGAACAAGTTCCAAGAGAACAATCTGAAAAAGAATTAGTGAATTATGCTTTAGAGGTTGTTGAAAAAAAAGGAATATTATTCATACCCGCGTTTTCAGTAGAAAGAGCTCAAGAAATTGCATGTGTACTTAAAGCATACAATTTTCCATACAGAATTGCAATGGATGGAATGGCTCTAAAGGCAAGTGAAATTATGCTACGACATCCCGCTTTTTTGAGGGAACCCGAAGTTTTCAAAAAATCTATAGAAGAAGTAGAAAACATTACAAGCTGGGATAGAAGAAGAAAAATAATTAAAACTCCAGGGGTAATAATTTCACCAGCAGGTATGTTAGTTGGAGGTTCAGGGGTATATTATTTGCAAGAATTATCAAAGGATATGCTTAATGGGATCGCATTGGTCTCATATCAAGGAGAGGGAACTCCAGGGAGATCGTTACTTGAAAAAGGACAAGTTACATTTGGAGGAAAATCAACGAAATGTGTGGCAGGAATAAAAAAATTTGATTTTTCAGGACATAACAGTAGAAAAGAATTATTTGAGATATTAGATAAAGTAAAAGGAAATCCAAACGTATTAACTGTTCATGGAGATAATCAGTCATGTACCAAATTTGCAGAAGAAATTAATGAAAAATATGGATTCAATGCTCATGCTCCAGATGCTGGTGAAGTTACCACCATATAGTTAATTCAATGATATATTATTATATAATATAAATAAAATAATAGTCAAACATTTTTATAATAATAATTGAATACCACACCTTGTATTAATATCGATATAAGTTTAAACAGTGGTCAATATTTTTTATGGGAAAGGAAGAAAAAATCATGGTATGGAATTTATGGAGACACCCTATTAAAGATTACTGAAAAAGGGAATGAAAGAAATGATGAGATAACTTATGAATACGATTCATCTCCAGAATTCAATGATTGGCAAAAAAGTATTTTTAGACAAGATGACAATTATGATGAGATAATTTATGAGATTTCTCAAAATGAGAAAATTAGAAATATAGTTCAAAAATATCCAGGATTAAGAATATTAAGACAAAATCCAATTCAATGTATATTTTCTTTTTTATGTTCAAGCAATAATAACATTCCCAGAATTCGTTTAATGTTAAGAAATCTTTCAAAGAAATTTGGAAAAAAAATAGTTTTTGATGATATGGATTTTTATACATTCCCGGATTTAAAATCATTATGTAATGCATCTATTCAAGATCTTTTTTCTTGTGGTCTTGGATATAGAGCCAGATTTGTTGCAAATACAGCAAAAGATATTTCAGATAAACGAATAAATATAGAATTTTTGAAAAAAACAAAATATGATTTTGCAAAAGAGGAATTATTAAAATTAGATGGAGTGGGTGAAAAAATTGCAGATTGTATACTTTTATTTTCGTGTGATAAATTAGAAGCATTTCCTATAGATATATGGATCATAAAATATTTGTGTCAAAATTTACAACAAATTACAAAAACAGAAATAAATCTAAACTCCAAGATTTCTCCGGGTCAGTATAAAAAAATATCTAAAGAAATTCGAGATCATTATGGGAAATATTCGGGTTATGTCCAACAATATGTATATTATAATATTAGAGTAGAAAATGGTAGAAAATGGTAGAAAAAGTTAGTGAATAAAACTATTTAGTTTTTTTCTTTTTATTATCAGGTTTTTTATTCGCAGTAGTTTTTGTATTTATATTTTTTGTTTGGGGTTTTGATACATTAGTAGTATTTTTTTCAATTTTTATCAATTTTTTGTTAATTTCCTTCGTTTCCGATTGAATTTGCTTAATTAACATAGATTGTTTTTCTACGATTTTAAGACTTTTTTGTAAAATTTGAACAGTTTGTTGAATTCTTTGAATTTCTTTAAAAGATTTATCTAAGGATTTGTTAATAGGGGTCAAATCAATATCTTTAAAATCTTTAAAATCTTTAAAATTAGAATTTTTTTTTGCTAGATTTTTCTTATTTGTTTTAGAAACAACCTCTTCCTCTTCTTCATCTTCATCATCCTCTTCATCCTCTTCATCCTCTTCATCCTCTTCATCTTCATCATCCTCTTCATCCTCTTCATCCTCTTCATCCTCTTCTAATTCTTCATCTTCATCCTCTTCTAATTCTTCATCCTTTTCATCTTCTAGTTTTTTATCTTGTTCTAATTCTTCATCCTTTTCATCTTCCAGTTTTTTATCTTCATCTTCTAGTTTTTTATCTTGTTCTTCCTCATCCTTTTCATCTTCTAGTTTTTTAGACCTCAAATAAACATGCTTTAAATTCATTTCATTATTATATGCAACGTTTTTTTTGTGTAAAAGGATAGGAAAAGATTGGAGTTCTAATAACATATCTTATATTTTGAAATAAAAACACTAATTATTAAAAGTGATCTATAAAAAACTAACAAAGTAGAAAAATACTAACGTGTTGGTTTTAGTTCAATTTGTAAAAGTTTTATAAATAGACAATGCTTCATCTTCATTTTTTGCTCCCACTATTGTTGCAGCACCACTTGTAAGAAAACTTATAAGTAATTTGTTTTGATTAGAAACGGTTATACCCAAATTGCCTCTAGACGTTATTGTATAACCCTGAGATTCAGCATTTTTTAATACATTTAATAGATTTATGTCATTCTTGATTTGCGCAGGAGTAACAGTATATGTTCTCTTTCCTCTATCCCGTCCACAAAGCTCTTCTACCATTAATGATGGCGGGGCCTGGATAATCTTTTTATTTACATTCAATCCACATGAAGAACATTCATCGTGTCTATACATTTGAATTTTTTCAAAAACCAAATCATTAAGATCTATATAAAGCAATTTATTTACTAATGAGGGTTGTTGACCAACAATGATTTTTACTGCTTCAGAAACCTGAATTCCAGCTACAAGATAAAGAATAGATGGATGTACTCCCTCAGTACTACAAGTAGGCATCTCATCTTCAGATAATTCAGGAAAAATACACCGGAGACAAGCACTTTCATGAGGTAAAATAGTAAATACAGAACCAACCATTCCAAGAGCACCTGCATAAATAAAAGGTATTCCCAGTTTCAAACAAGCATCATTTAAAGCATATCTTGCATCAATACTATCCAAAGCATCAATAACAATATTACAATCTTTAATTATATCATCTGCTGTAAATGGAGTAACTGAAATAGGGATAGCTTCTATATCTACACCAGAATTCATTTTTTGTAAACGTTCAAGCGCTGCTTCAACTTTAACTTTACCAACATCTGCTTCACCATACAAATGTTGTCTATGTAGGTTAGAAATCTCTACAACATCTCTATCAACTAACCTGATTTTACCTACACCCATTCCAACTAATTGTGTAACTACTGGATTCCCAGTTCCTCCTGCACCCACGACGCATATTTTTGCGTCTTTGAGTTTTTCCATTCCAACGTAACCAATTTCTTCAAGCATGATCTGTCTCGAATAGCGTATCATATCTTTGCTGGTTATTTCTGCACCTCCAGCAACAGCAGGCAATATATAAACTGAATCTCCATCTTTAAGTATGGAATTCATTCCGGTATTATTAAAACGAATATTTTTTCCATTGATATAAATATTAATTAACGCTCTTGGTTTGCCATTGATGTCAATGACTCTACGTTTAAAATCATCACCCAACATATTAGAAATAATATTAAATGCATCTTCTAAAGTTGATGCATCAAGTGATAATTTTTTTTCACCGGCACCTTTGTTTAAAACAGAAGGAATTACAAATTCTACTGTAGCCAATTTATAATTTACACCACCATTTTTAGATTTATATCCGTTTGTTCAATGTATCAATGCAGAAACTAATTGTATATCAGGCTTAACTGGATGAAGAGCAGGGAGAAGATCAATAATAGACTCGGTAGTTTTAAGCCCGTTACCAGTAACATAACAAACGATTTTTTCATATTTATCAATTTTATTCTCTTCAATTAGTTTTTTCAATACACCAACAGATACACCACCAGCGGGCTCTGTGAAAATACCTTCGGTTTTTGCAAGTAAAAGGATAGCCTGTTTTATCTCATTATCCGTAACTTCTTCTCCAATTCCATTAAATTGTCTAAGACGTTTTAACACATACGATCCATCACCAGGATCCCCTATTGCAAGACTCTTTGCAATAGTATCAGGCATTTCTACAGGAATAACTTCATTAGATTTATTTTTAAAAGCATCGACAATTGGCGAACATCCATGCGGCTGTGCTGCAATTATTCTTAAATTGGAAATATCAGAAATTATTCCCAAATCCATTATTTCTTCAAATCCTTTACAAATAGAATTTAACATAGCTCCGCTTCCAACCGGAATTACCAATACATCTGGAACAGTCCAATTTAACTGTTCCAATACTTCAAAAGCTAAAGTTTTAGAACCCTCAACATAATAAGGCCTCATATTTATATTCACTATACCATAACCATTAGAATCGCCTATTACAGAGGCTAACCTATTAGCATCGTCATAGGTGCCATCAACTGCTATAAATTTTGCCCCGTATGATAAAGATTGAGCTATTTTTACATGTTCTAAATCAAAAGGGGCAAAAATATAACAGGGTAATTGAGCCTTACTTGCATGTGCTGCAGTTGCAGCGGCAAGATTACCAGTTGATGCACAACCAACTGCGTGTAAATTCATTTCTTTAGCTTTTGATACCGCAACTCCTGCAGGCCTATCCTTAAATGAAAAAGTTGGATTTACAGAATCATTTTTGACATACAAATTTTTTAATCCCCCCAACTTTTGGCCTAAATTATCTGCTTTTTGTAAAGGAGTAATAGAGCCATTCAAACTAACAATATTTTTCTTATCCTGTATTGGAAGAATTTCAAAGTATCTCCAATAAGTTAAATCAGATCTATTTTCAAAAGTCTGTTTTGTTATATTATCGGCGAATTTATACAATACATCCAAGGGCCCAAAACATTCTTCACATATATATATGAATTCTGGGGAATATTCTTTACCACATTCTCTACACTTTAACGCTTTTATAATGCCCATTATTTCCAATTGATTATAAATAATATAATAGATAAATTGCTCTAAATAATATTCAGTATTACTTAACTATTAAAAATAAACTATCTCAATTCATTATGGAAACATGATTTATTTCCAGTATGACATGCAGGTTTTAGAGAATCAACCAAATATATCAAACCATCTGAATCACAATCTACTAAAATTTTTTTGACAGGTTGAATATTTCCAGATTCTTCACCTTTCATCCAGATCTTATTATGAGAGGTGCTCCAAAACCAAGCATTACCAGTATCCATTGTTTTAGATAATGCATATTTATTAACATATGCCAACATCAAAATATCTTTTGTATGTATATCTTGAACTACAACAGGTATCAAACCATTTCGTTTTTCAAAGTCTATTTCGTTTATGGTTTTGAGCATCTACAAATATTAAAATACAGTTATATAAATTTTTGAAATAAATATTTCGTAATAAATAACAAATAATAATTTGATTCAAACAATATTACTATCGATATTCAATAAAGAATAGTCATTTCAAATGAATAATCAGAATCACAAAGAACATGATGAGAAAATTCTCCATATTGGATTCGATGACACAGATTCAACTAACGGAAGGTGTACTACTCACTTAGCATACCTAATTACAAATGTTTTGATTAAAAAATATAAAGTAAATTTCATAGACTTTCCTTTATTAATTCGATTAAATCCCAACATTCCTCTTAAAACAAGAGGAAATGGAGCAGTTTGTTTAAGAATAAAAGCAAGAAAATATGAGAAAATTAAAGAAGAGATATTACATTTTATAGAAAATTATTCGGATTTAGAAAAAGGAGCAAATCCAGGTTTAGCTTTTTATGAAGAAAACAACATCGCCAGCGATGTAATTTCTTTAAGTACGAATGCAATGGATATGGTATTAAGCAAACAATTAGCTGAAAAAATTGCAAGAAAAAACAATATCAAATATTATTTATTTGGAAAAGGATATGGATTGGTAGGAGCCTTAGCAGCAATAGGGTGTCATCTAAATAAGGATCACACCTATGAAACAATTGCATATAGAAAAAATGAAAATATAGGAACAATCAGAAAGATAGATGAATGTAAAGTTAAAAAATTAAACGATGAATCATTTCCACACACATTTAATAATTTTGATTACAAACAAAATAGAATATTAATTGCACCACATGGTCCTGACCCAGTTTTTTGTGGAATTCGTGGAGAAGATCCAACAATCACCACATTATTTATTAAAAATTTACAAATTAATGAGGAACTAGATGGCTATATGGTTTTTAGATCAAATCAAGGAACAAATTTACATTTAGCTAACGAACGAAGAATATCAAAGATATTACCTTTTACATCAGGCCATATAAATTGTCAATTAATTACAAAACCGAACATCATTAATGGTGGACATATAATATTTTACGTAAAAGACGATTTCAATGATATTTTACCAGTTGCAGTTTATGAACCTACGGGACTAACTAGAGTCGCGGCATTGTTAGAAATAGATGACAAAATTGAAATAGGATACGGAGTTCATATTAAATCAAATAACCTAAAAACGTTAAATTTAGAATATCTACTAATTAAAGAGTTAAAAGAAATCTCATATTTTAAAAACCCGATATGTGAAAAATGCGGTAAGAGCACAAAATCCGAAGGAAAAAATAAAGGATTTCAATGCCCAATATGCAAAATTAAAAAAAGAAATGAACCTAAAACAGCAATTAAAAAAAATAGAGAATTGATCTGTGGATTATATATTCCTGAACCAATAGCCAATAGACACCTAACAAAACCATTTTTTAGATACAATAAGGAAAAAAAATATGATGAAAAACAGATATCATATTTATTGAAAAACTCTCCATGGATTACAAAAAATAGCGGGGGGTTGATTTGAACTTACGGCCGGCCTATATTTCAAAGCACAGTAACCGCTCTGCGGGTTATGAGCCCGCCGGGATAACCTAGCCCCCTTAAAAAGGTCTGGCTTCCCCACCCCGCTAATTAATAGTTGTAATAGAAGCATTATATATATGAATACGAGTTCAATTCTAATAAAATATATAGGAAAAAAAGATTGTTGCACATATTTAACAGAGTATACGAGGAAAAAATAGATTTTTTAAATGCGGGAGATGGGATTTGAACCCATGGACTCCTAAGAGATGAGGTATCTCAATTGTCCTGGTTTCTGAGCCTTGTGTATTATAAAATATCTCACGCCTTTGACCAGGCTTGGCAACTCCCGCATAAAAGATTTTTAAGAAATCCACATATATATCAATAAAAATAATAAAAGGTATTGTCAACCCAAAAAAAGACCAAAACCATCGAAGGCACTGTTTAATTAAGAATTCTTAAATCCTAATTATAATAGTCTACAAAAAGATTTAACCAGTATACCAGGCCCTGTTCACAGGAATTTAAACAAAATTTTAAGAAACTATTGCTTTATTATATAACTCAATTTCTAATTTTTTTGATGTATTGTTAATTTTTATATAAATATCAAGTATTCACATTATAATAATATGAATTTATCAGGAAAATAGTGAATTTCATAGCTATGTATCAAAAATTATTCTATAAAGTGTGAACTTATTCTGTACATATTTTAGTTAGATATTATTATTTCTGCAAAGGAAAACGGTCATCAAAATATCTGTCTATACACTTTAGATCTCTTGCATAATTAGAATAAACATCTTTATGATCATTCTTTCTTCCCTAATCTGTCCATTCTTTGCTTACCTATGATAAACTATCCACAAAACCAATGCTTTTCAGGTCATTTATAGGTCTTACAGTAGAAGAATTTGATCTTGGATATCATAAGATAAAAGAAAAATATTACAAATATGAGTTAAAACATCTAACAAAAAGATAAGCAGATAGAAAAAGAAAAGATGGTACTAGAGGAAGGCATTTCAAACTGGATGTTAAAAACAGATTTCTAATTCTATATACTTGTTTACTATCGTCTTTACATAACATATACTTTAACTGGATTTCTCTTAATAGATTTGTACACACAAAGGTACATCTTCTTGTAAAATATTTGTAGATAGAATGATTTAAGTAATACTAGTTATGCAACAAAATACCAAACATGAAATAATGTAAATGGCCTGTTAAAAACAGATGAATTTAGTTATGAGGTATCAAAACAGGAAGTAATAAGTCTTGTTAAAGAAACCAAATAAATAAACTATCACAAATTAATCTGTATGTCCGCCCAATAGATTTACAAATATATCATCCAAAGTTATTGGAGATACAGCAAACGATAAATTATTTTTCATTGCCAATTCAGATATTTCTTTCAAATATGATTCGAATGTAAATAATCTTATAGAATTAGAACTAATATCAATTACTTTTCCAAAAGAACAAAACAGATCTTGGATATCACTGTTATTATATTTACTGGATTCATTGATATCTACTCGTATTTGATAATTCAGGGTATTCCGTAAATCAGTCATAGTACCTTTTGAAATAACTTTACCTTTATCAAGAATAAAAATAGAATCAGATAATAATTCTGCTTCATCCATATAATGGGTAGTTAAAACTATTGTCCTGCCTTTATTTTTCCAATCTTTAATAATAGACCAAACCTGACGTCTAGAAACCGGATCTAAACCAATAGTAGGCTCATCCAAAAATAATAAAGGAGACTCGGTAGCCATAGCCATACCAACTAAAATTTTTTGTTTCATACCACCAGAAAGATTCAATACAGGTACATCTTTTGCATTATAGAGATCCAATCGATTTAAAATGTCGGATGTTTTTTTTGATGCAGAATTATTGCATGCGCCTCTTATTTTTAACCAATTATAAATATGATCCCAAGGTGTTAATGCACGTAAAGGTCTTCCTTCTTGTGGGACAATCGAAACTATTTTACGTATCTTCTCTGGTGAAGAAACAACATCATTACCAAATATTAGTATCCTACCAGAAGTAGGTAATAATTGAGTAGAACAAATACGTACAAATGTAGTTTTACCAGCACCATTTCTCCCTAAAAGTGTAGATATTTTTCCACTTTCTATTTTTAATGAAATATCATCCAAGGCCTTTTTGTTTGAACCTTTGTATAGTTTTTCTACATTAAAAGATTCTACAGCAAACATAATATCTTAATACCCAACATCAAAAACTATTTTAAAATTCATTTTTTTTTAATTCTTTTGCTAGATCTTTAAGAAGATTTTTTTGTTTATCATTGATTTTATCTGGCAACTTCACCTCGAGTTTTACATACTGATTTCCTCTTCCAAACTTTCCATATCTGGGCAAACCTTTACCCTTTATTTTGAAAATAGAATTGGCTTTTGTACATGAGGGTATTTTTAATTTTTCAGACCCATCTAAAGTAGGAATGTGTGTTTCCATTCCCAATATCATATCAATAAAAGAAACATCAAAATTACAAATTAAATCACCTTCATCCATCACCTTAAAAAGGTCATGAGGTAAAACATGGATTCGTATTAACAAGTCACCATTTACACCGCCTTGTATATGTTCTCCCTTCCCTGAAAGTCTTAATGTTGTACCATCTTCCACACCAGGTGGAATATCTATATTGATAGTATTTGTTTTATTGATTTTGCCATTTCCCTTACAAATATTACAAGGTTTTTCTATTATTTTGCCTTCGCCGTAACAGGTATTACATGTTTCCAATGAAATGAAAGTGGAAAACTGATTTTGATTATAAACTCTTCTTGTTTGCCCTTGTCCATTACATGTTACACATTTTTTTGGGGAGGTACCAGGAGATGCTCCTGTCCCTGAACAAGACGAACAATTTTCAATTGAAGGAATCTGAATTTCTTGTTTAGTCCCCTTTAAAACATCTTCCAATGTCATATCAACATCATATAAAAGATCTCTGCCTCTGATTCGTCTATCATTATTTCTAGAATTAAATCCGAAAGGATCGTTACGGTTACCACCGCCACCACCGCCGCCCATTCGACCAAAAATCTGTTCAAATATATCACCTACTCCACCAAATCCCATGTCTTTAAAAATTTCAGCAAAGTTATCTTCAGAACCTCTGAATACTTCTTCTGTTCCAACATGACCAAAAGTATCATAATGTTTACGTTTTTCTTGATCGGACAAAACAGCATATGCTTCTGAAATTTCTTTAAATTTTTCTTCAGCTTCTGATGATTTATTACGATCAGGGTGATATTTTAAAGCTAATTTTCTATATGCTGATTTTATTTCATCTTTAGGTGCAGTTCTTTGAACATTTAATATTTCATAATAATCTTGTTTAGTCATCACAAATCATAAAAATAAATAGAAAATAAGAAATCACAATAAATCAAGGCTTTGTGCTTGAATTAGATGTATCAGAATTGGACTGAGAGGAGTCTTTCTTGAAATTTTGATCAGTATCATTTTCGTTTGGAGGGACATTACCACCTGCTGTGTCAGTAGAGCCTGAAGGAGGATTTGTGGTATCAGTAGAAGTAGAAGCAGATGAAGAGGCAGCAGCAGCAGATTGATATGCAGCAACACTAATTTCACTGAGAGCATTTTTTAGATCGGTTATTTTTGTTTTTAAAGTTTCAATGTTGTTGGTTGTGATAGCCTCCCTTAATTCATGAATAAGTTTATTAACTTTATCCTTTTGTTCAGGATTTACTTTATCTTTTAAATCCTGATTGATCAACTTTTCTGCAGAATACATCAAATTATCAGATTCATTTTTTAATTCAGCTTCTTCTAACTTCTTTTTATCTACATCAGCAAATTCTTCAGACTCTTTTTTTAATTTCCCTATTTCTTCCTTAGATAATTTCGTGCTAGCAGAGATAGTGATTTTAGATTGTTTAGACGTGGCCATATCCTTAGCAGTTACGTTTAAAATTCCATTAGTATCAATATCAAAGGTTACTTCAATCTGAGGAACACCTCTAGGTGCAGGTGGTATACCAGATAAATTAAACATACCTAGAGAAACATTATCTGAAGCCATGGAACGCTCTCCTTGAACTACATGAATAGTTACGGCAGTTTGATAATCTGCAGCAGTTGTAAATACCTTACTCTTTTTAGTAGGAATAGTAGTATTACGTTCAATTAAAGATTCTTTCAGTCCTCCCATAACCTCTACTCCAAGCGTTAGTGGAGTTACATCTACCAATAAGATATCTGTTGTCACTTCACCAGAAATAATTGCTCCCTGTATAGCTGCGCCCAATGCTACGGCTTCCATTGGATCAACACCACCTTCAGGTTCTTTGTTCATTACAGAAGTTACAAATTCTTTAACTATTGGCATTCTGGTGGGTCCACCTACTAAAATTATTTTATCAATATCTCCGGTATTTAGTTTAGCATCTTGTAAAGATTGTAGCATTGGATTTCTGGTTTTTTCTACAATAGGTCTTAATAATTCTTCCAATTTTGAGCGAGTTAATGGTAAAATGAAATTTTTTGGTCCTGAAGAAGCATCATATGCCAAAAATGGTAAGTTTATTTCAGTAGTAACTATATTAGAAAGTTCAATTTTTGCTTTTTCTGTAGCTTCACGAATTCTCATCATTGCCGCTTTATCATTTTTTATATCCAAACCAGACTGTTTTTTAAATTCGTTGACAAGATAATCTATTAAAATATTATCCATATCAGTACCACCTAATTGCGTGTCCCCGGAAGTACTTTTTACTTCAAATACACCACCACCCATTTCCATAATAGTAACATCTAAAGTTCCGCCTCCAAAATCAAATACCATGATCTTGAGATCTTTTTGAACTTTGTCCAATCCAAATGCAAGTGAGGCAGCAGTAGGTTCATTTATTATTCTTACTACTTCTAAACCAGCAATTTCGCCAGCATCTTTTGTCGCTTGTCGTTGATTGTCGTTAAAATAAGCAGGAGCTGTGATAACAACTTTATCAACAGTATCGCCAAGAAATGCCTCAGCATCTCTTTTAATTTTTTGAAGAATAAATGAGGATATCTGTTGTGGGGTGTATTCTTTACCATATACCTTAAATTTATAATCAGAACCCATTTTCCTTTTAGCAGCCATAATGGTACCTTCAGGATTAGAGAGCATTTGACGCCTTGCAGGTTCACCAACCATTAATTGCCCATCCTTTGAAAAAGCTACAACGGATGGAAATGACTTTCCTCCAATCGAAGTACCTTCAGCAGCTTGTATTATTACAGGTTTTCCACCAACTAAAGTTGATGCAGCAGAGTTACTGGTTCCTAAATCAATTCCTATTATCTTTCCCATCTAAATTTCATCTCCTTTTGTATTATTATTATGATCATCGATATTTTTAACTATCTTTTTAGAAACTTCAACTAAGCTCGGACGTAAAACTCGATCATTTAACAAATAACCTTTTCGAATTTCTTTTGTGACCATATTTTCTTCTACATAATTGTCAACAGAAGAAAATCCTACAATTTCATGGATATTGGGATCGAAAACATTATTCAAAGACTCGATTTCTTTAATACCTTCTTTTTCCAGAAAGATATCAATATTTTTTAAAATACTTTCTAATCCTTCGAAAATTGCATTATCAATTTTATTTTGTTTTATTGTATCAATAGCACGAATAAAATCTTCGCGCATATTGACAACAACCGACAACAGATCGGCTTTAATCGACAGCATTTTCAAAGAGTTTTGTTTTTCAACATTCTTTCTGAAATTATCAAAATCTGCTAAACTATATTTTAATTTATTAAATGTATCATTATACAAATTACGATAATATTCTAATTCATTTTTAGTTTTTTTTAACTCATTCAAAGTCTCCTCAATAGAATTATCATTGTTTGATGGTGGTAATGGTTGATCGGATTCGTTAAAATTATTTTCTGATAAAGAAAAATCATTATCTTTTTCTTTCTCCATAATAATAAAATCATTTAAATCTAATAATTACATATCGATGATAAAAAACCCTATCAATTATAAGAAAACAATAACTAATTAAAATACCAGATAATCAAAAATAGTAGTCAATACTCGAATTATCAATCAATTTTAGGCCAAATCAGGCATAATTACTTTTGATTGATGATCTTGCACCACAAGCTTCACAAACCATAAACCCTAATTTTTTAATTTTTTCTGTCCTAGTATCAGGACTACCACAAACAGGACAAATAACATAATCCTTTACATATCTATCAATTAATCCACCAAATGAAGAGATAGGTTTTCTCCCTAAAAAGATGATTCTCTCGCCAGCTATATAGCCCGCAGAGGCCAATTCCTTATTTAAATATAATAATAGTTTTTCAGGTTCCCTTCTCAAAGCTTTTGGAAAATCCATAAAATTTCTGAAAATAGTTCTTTGACCAACCCACATAATTTTTGGAGTTGGAACTTCAAGCCTAGATACTTCTTTTTTTGTTACATTTCCTAATTTATTTTGTAATCTATCTAACAAAGATTCATAATCAGATTTATCCTGAATGGACACATTAACTATAATACTTTACCAATTAATTTATGTTATGAATACAGCATATAAAATACAAATTGATGGACAAAAAAGATAGTAGTAGTGATATACCAATTATCATAAGTATGCTAAACAATTTGTCATAGTAATTATCATAAAAACACAAAAACTATCTAGATCCTTGCATTAATCTATCTATTCTAAATGTCATTGCCACTGACCAAAGCCAAATTGGTTAATTTGTACAAAAAAGAAAATGATCCAAAGGTTAAGGAAAGACTACTGCTTGTTATCAGAGTTCGAGAAGATGGACAAGTTCCTTTTCGTGTTGTAAAAGAGATGCATAGAAGTAATCCCTGGGCTTCAGACTGGTTAAAAAGATACGATAAAGAAGGTATAGAAGGACTGAAGGATAGAACAAAAAGCGGTAGATCACCTGAGATGTCAAAAGAGATTAGTTTTAGCATAAAGAAAGAACTAAAGGAAAGCAATCAAGGTTGGACAACAAAACAGGTGGAAGAACTAATTATAAAGAAAAGTGGTATAAAATATCACTATACCCACATATACCGCATCCTTCGTAAATGGGGCTTTAAGCAGAAGGTACCAATAAAGGTACATGTTAACACAGCATCCTTGGAGGAAAAAGACGATTTCAAAAAAAGGTCGCACAGATACTTATGGATAAGCAACAGCAAGAGCAAGAAACAGAGTTTACCATAGTATCTTTGGATGAATCATTTTTATTTTACGATTCTCTTGTAAGAAAGGTTTGTTGGATTGATGAGAATAAAAGACCAAAAGTAAGGGTAACAGGCTCGCATAAACATTCATGTATTTTTGGTACCATCAGCATGGAAGGAAGAAAGCAGTTATTCATACAGTACGATGTATTCAATGGCGATACATTCCTCAACTTTTAAAGATAATACATACCAAATTTCCAAAATGTTATCTTTTCATGGATAAGGCATCACCACACTACAGATCAAAGAAGGTACAAAAGTACTTTGAAGAAAACAATGATACGCTAATCCCTGTATATCTTCCAACTGCATCAAATCACCAGAATTTATGGTAATGGACGAGATATGGAGCATGGCCAAACGAGATTTGTTTATCTTAAAATACTATTCATCATTTTCAGATTTGAAGAATAAAATATCTGGCTATTTCAGAACAAAAAGATTCAATCTTAATATGAGAAACTATCTGTTAAGAGATGGATTTTAGTTAACATATGCTAATTGGTATAGTGGTAGACAGCTAATTAATTTTAATCCACTTTAAAAATGGGACTAAAGTATTAAATGACAACATTTCTGGTTTTTCACAATTATAACTCAACATAACCATCCTATCCAACAACAAATCATTTAATTTTTCATCGATTTGATTTTTTTTTAAAGGATCAAAAATTTCGAAAAAACATTTTTGACCATAATAAGCAAGATGTTGAGAATAGCACGATATAAGAATAGAGGGATCACGAATAATTCTTTCATTGATTTCAGATTCATTAAATGATGGATTGTTCTGACTTTCCACATAGATTTGTAAAATTCGCCTTTGATAATTTTCCTTAATTAATTCGATATTGGATTTTGTAATTGTTTTAGAAAGAAATATTTCTCGTTTTATTTGATCAATCGATCTTCTTGCGAGATCTTTGACAGAAAAAATATCTAAATTTGTTTTAACACCAAAATTTTTTCCAAATAAAAAAAATATTCCCATAATCTCATCTTTATTAACAAATGGAAAATCCAAATTTCCTTCAAGAAATTTTGAAATCCTCTTGTAAATATCGGAGGGCAAAAATATCCCCATATATGAGTCAGATATAACAGTCAATACAAAAAAGATAAAATAAACAATATTTCAATATTTAATTTTCTTAAAATCTAGGATTTACTAGATCATACAAAAAATAGAGGTAAAACCTCACGCTTTTGAGTAAAATCCAGGTTTTCTTTCATAGATTTGACCATCATTCATTGCCTTTTTTATAAAAGATTTTGCATCTGATTCTGTAAATTTACCGGTTTTTCCAAGCTCTACGATAAAAGTATTTTCTTCGACATCGTTTTTGTCTTCTCCAGACAAACTTGAAAATATTTCCATGAAAAGTTTTAATCTAGATATTTCACTGAAAGGTTTGCCATGTAAAACACCTAGATCAACTTTACCAGTATTAACATCAACACCTGCAGTCTCTAACATCCTCTGGACAAGAAATATAGATCTTTCTGCATCCTCTTTTTCAACTTTATCCTTTAATAGCAATCGTGCGCGAGCAGTTGAAAGCCTAATAAGTCCTTCTAATTGTCTCGGTGTTACTGTAATCATGCTATCAGAATCAACATTTCTCATTTTCATATAATAATCACGAATAAGTGAAATTGCTTCGCTAGTCAATTCAGGTTCAACTAATTGCTTAGCAAATGCCAAATATTTACTGAAAAGATCTATATTAATTGCGGCTTGTGAAGTTTTTTGAACATCTTTATGAATTTCCAAAATATGACTAGCTATTTTACTATCCTTTTCTTTTTCGGGAATGTCTCTTATAACATATACAATATCAAATCTTGTTAAAAGAGGAATGGGCAGATTTACATTTTCTGTAATATTTTTATAAGGATCGTATTTTCCGTACATAGGATTCGCTGCAGACAGTATAGAAGTTCTTGCATTTAATGTCGCTACGATACCACCTTTGGCTACAGAACAAGTTTGTTGCTCCATAACTTCATGTAAAGCAGAGCGATCTTCGGCTTTTATTTTATCAAATTCATCTATACAAACCAACCCCTGATCACCTAAAACCACAGCGCCTGCTTCTAACATCATTATTCCAGATTTATCCCTAATAACTGCAGCTGTGAGACCAGCAGCAGTTGAACCCCTACCGGAAGTATATAAACCCCTTGGTGCAATTTTTGCTGCAAACTTTAGCATTTCAGATTTCGCGGTTCCGGGATCTCCAACCAAAAGTATGTTAATATCACCTCGTCTTGCTGATCCATCGTCAAGTTTTTTGTTGATTGAACCCACGATTAAAAGTAATATAGATTCTTTAATGACTTCGTGTCCATATATATGAGTAGCAAATGATGAAATTAATTTTTCATAAATATCGGGTTTTTTAGACATTGTAAGTATCTGTCTTTCATCTTCTGCACTAATCGATACTCGTTCAATAGATCTTGTTTTCTTATCTCCAGCCCGACCACCAAGATATTCAATATTATTTCCTTCCATTCTAAGCTTAAACAAAGATGTTTTTATTTGAGAACCAGAATTTCCTGAAATAAAGGATGATTCCTGATCAATTCTTATAATACCAGTTAACATTATTCTATCACCAGGCCTACATTGATCAACTAGATCACCTAAAATCGTGACCTCAATATAATGAGGAAGCTGTCCGGCAGGAAGATCCTCAGGTAATTCTTGGAGTCTAACTAATTGAAAATCAATAAATAAACTGTTTTCTATATCCATTTCCAGTTCTTTTTCGGAACAATTAATGCATCTTTGCGGTTTTTTTAAAGACAAGCCTTTTAATTGAGAAAGATTAATTTGGTTACAATTAAGACATCGATAAGCAATTTTTTTTCCGAATGGTTTGACTTCAGAAGAACGTACTACCATTCCAGAAACACCTAATAATTTATTTATTACATCTGCATTTATATCGCGCAATCCTTTTTGAACAGCATAATTACCTATTCTAACCCGTGTATGATCTCTAATTTCGTCAGCATACTCAGGATGAATTTCAGACAGGATTGAAACAACTGCTTCATTGAAAGCAGCAAGCATTTCATCAGGATTGTGCGTAATATCTTTTGCAAGGGTAGGATTAAAGCTATCAAAATCAATGTAATCTATAGTAACAAATGTAGATGAAGTTGCAATCATATTATTAATTTTATCAAAATATTTATAATTACCACCACGATCTTTAAAAGATCGTAAAAAGGATTCCAATTCGTTAGATAAAGCAGACAAAGTCTGCTGCTGCTGTTCTTGAATATTAGAAGAATCGTGAGAGGAGGAGGCATCATTACTCAAGTTTTAACACCAATTTTTTAAAATTAAAAGTCATTTCATAAAAAGTCTCGTATAGTAATTTTTCTTCTAAAGAGAGTTTTTCCTCGATTTCTGGAACCAAAGGAGAAGAGGCAGAAAGTTTTACTATTTTTTGTATTCTTGATGCAATAAAAGGATTTAATGATACAATTAAGGATTCCCGTTCTTTTTCATCAATAACGCGAAGATAATTATTTACACGCACATAAAAATCTGGATCAATTGCAGACAATACATGACCTGAGGAGATCCTTTCTCGATTTAATGCCCTTTTAACATAAGACAAATGATCCTCATCATGTATTTCTATCAATCCTTGCTTGTTTAAAATTATAGAAATCCATCTTGGAACGGATGTCATATCACCCTCTTTTGCACTGATAAATACAAAAGGCTGCATTGTAATTTCAACATCTTTTAAGTAAATTACCCTTACGTCTTTAAGTAAATAATCCAAATCGGAAAAGCTATAAAGAATTGAAATATCATCCAGATCTTGAATTAACTTATTTGTATTAAAATTCAATAACGAATTCATTATATAATTAGTACAATTAGTTAATAAAATTATTAAATATAACGTGAATTTTTTTTAATTCAAATTAAATAATTTTAAATTGGAAAAAATAACAATTTCTTAACGATGGACGATAAACAACAGAAAGGGAATAACATTTCAGATATTATGTGGGTAGAAAAATATAGACCTACAGATTTGAATCAAATAATCAATCAAAAAGAAATTATCAATGGTTTAAAAAATTTGCTTAATAAACCAAATGAATTACCACACCTATTATTTACAGGTGCACCAGGGGTGGGAAAAACTACTACCGCATTATGCCTTACCCGAGAAATATTAGGAGACAATTGGAAAAGAGATACACTTGAACTTAATGCTTCGGATGAAAGAGGAATCAAAATGGTACGTGAGAGAGTAAAAGAATTTGCATCAATTATGAAGCTCTCAATAAATCAAACAGAAAATGAAAGACCGTTTAAAATCATCATTCTAGACGAGGCTGATGAAATGACATCAGAGGCACAGACAGCTTTAAGGAGAATTATAGAAGATAGCTCAAAAACCACGAGATTTATTTTTATTTGCAATTACCTTTCTCACATTATAGAACCCATTCAAAGTAGATGTGTTGTTTTTCGTTTTTCGAAGATACCTGCAGAAGAAGTAGTAAAATACCTGAAGATTATTTGTAAAAACGAAGAAATAAAATTTGATGAAAAAGCACTTTATAAAATATATGAACATACAAATGGGGATCTAAGAAATTCGATAAACATATTGCAAGCAGCATCAACTAGTGGTAATATAAATACACTACAAGTTCAAAATGCAATAGGGATTTCAGGAAAAAATAAAATATCTGAAATAATAAAATTAGCTCTCGATTCAAAGTTTAATGAATCAAGAATAAAATTACTGGAATTGTTATACGTGTATGGAGTATCAGAAACCGACTTTTTAAAATACACCAATGAAGAAATTTATAATCTCGATATTAAAGACCCATCTGAAATTTCTTCAATAATAGCAGAATATGATTATAGGCTTGCAAATGGAGCTCATCCAGAAATTCAATTGGCTGCATTCTTAGCACAATTAGGAAAGATGGGTATAAAAAATAATAAATCTAATTAAAAATCTTCTTCAAATTCGTCGCCACTCTCTTCTTCCGATACTTCATCAAAATCTTCTTCAAATTCTTCACGTTCTTCGGCGGTCTTATATGGGATATCAGCTTCGCCCAAATTTCCACATACAGGACATTTAAATTCGATTGTTTGACCCTCAAGATCCAATAAAAACCCTTTGGTGAAAACTTCATCACAATTTGAACATACTAGTGTAGTTTGAATATTTTCTTGGCTGAATTTATGCGACTGTACCCGAAACATTGTGTTCACCATACTTATTTTACCTATAGGAATCGGTCTTTATTATAAGCCTTATCTTTTATAAATTTAGATCTAAATCATAAAATAAATGAAATCAAAGACCTAATTCCTTATTATAATAGTCTACAAAAAGATTTAACCATTTAGGAATGCTTAAATCTAAATTACTTTTTTCTGCAATGAAAATAATCATTAAAGCCTTAAGAGTTGTGTAAATACATGATTAATCCTTAATGTAAAGAGAGAGTGCTTGTTTAGATTCGTTGATTTCTAAAACTTTGAATATGAATTAAAAAATATAACAATAATTTTGTTGATGAAAACAAGCACTG
>JBDUES010000168.1:0-6913 GCA_040297625.1 Candidatus Nitrosocosmicus sp.
TTAATCAAGAAAAAATTGCATCCGTGACCCATGGGTTTGTTGGTGCAGACCTTGAATATTTGTGTAAAGAGGCCGCCATGAAATGTCTGCGTCGATTGTTACCAGAACTTAACTTGGAAGATGAAAAAATTCCTCCTGAAACACTGGAAAAATTGATAATAACCAAGTCAGATTTTGATAATGCTATAAAGGAAGTAATGCCATCAGCCATGAGAGAGGTCTATTTGGAATCTCCCGATGTCAAATGGGATGATATTGGTGGCCTTGATGAAGTTAAACGAGAATTACAGGAAGCTGTAGAATGGCCATTAAGATATCCTGATCTTTATACAAAATTGGGTCATTCGATACCGAAAGGAATTCTTATGCATGGTCCATCAGGTACCGGAAAAACTATGCTTGCTAAAGCAGTTGCAACAGAATCTGAAGCTAATTTTATCAGTGTAAAAGGTCCGGAGCTTCTCTCAAAATGGATTGGCGAATCTGAACGTGGTGTCAGAGAGATATTTAGACGTGCAAGACAAGCATCTCCTTGTGTTGTTTTCTTTGATGAAGTTGATTCTATTGCACCAATTAGAGGAATGGAAGGGGTTAATGCCGGGACAGAAAGAATGGTATCACAATTGTTGACAGAAATGGATGGTATCCAGGAATTAACCGGTGTAGTTATCATCGCTGCTACTAATAGGCTTGATATGATTGATACTGCACTTTTACGGCCTGGTAGATTTGATAAAATAGTTTTCGTACCCAAACCTGATCTCAATACCAGGTTGAAAATTTTAGAAATATATGCAAAAGAAAAACCTATTACTTCCGACGTTAATCTTCAAAGAATCGCAGAACTCACTGACGGTTTTAGTGGTGCTGATATGACTGCAGTTGCTAATACTGCTGTATCTTTAGTTCTACATGAGTATCTCCAAAAATATAGTACTCCTGAAGAAGCCACAAAGCATGCTTCAGAAGCCCATGTTACAATGAAGCATTTTGAAGAAGCAGTCAAAAAGATAAAAACTCAAAGAGATATGAAGCCGGGAGAAAAAGTAACTCTTTCACAATACCGTTAATTTTTCTATTTTTTAATTCCTTTTTTTCTAGATAATCCTAATTATTATAATACATCCACGCAGAGCAAATCAAAGTAACACACTATAAATATTATTTTACTATATGATCTATAATAAATAAATAAATAAACAGCTATTTTTTCCATAATGATAGTAAGTGTATAAAGATTTAGTAGCAGTCAAAAAGAAGAAAGAAGATCTTTCCATCATTGATCTTGGATACAATTCTATCAAGATTTCTACTTATAATGTTTATAAGAATGGTCATTATTCAAAAAAAGGTCAACAACAAGAATATGTCCAAATTGGTCATAATTTGTATAAAAATAATAATATTATAGAATCACAGAATATTGAACGAGTTATTAAATTTCTTAATAAATTTAAAGATGACTCAAAACAAATGAAAATTGATACTGTTATTCCGATTGCCACAAGTGCAGTAAGGGATGCAGATAATGGGAAAGAAGTGGTCAAAATGGTCAAAAAAATTACTGGATTTGAATTTAATGTGTTGTCCGGACTTGAAGAGGGTTTTTTCTCATACCTGGGTGCTCAATCTATAATGCAGGTTCCAAACGGAATATTTTTTGATTTGGGTGGGGGTAGTATTGAGATAATTCATGTAGAAAACTACAAGATAAAAAAAATTATCTGTCTTAATCTTGGTGCATTGAGACTATTTGAAAAATTCGTAAAATTTAATGAAAAACTGGAAGAAGAAACAGGGTATAAACAATTGGAAGAGTATCTTTATGAACACATCCCGATGATTGACCAATTTGATCTGGATAAGTCCTTGGATAATAAACTAGTTGGAATAGGCGGTACCATTAGGACTCTCTATAAGTTTGTCTCTGGAATTTTTCAAATTTCTCCATCTTTTTCATATAACCATGTTACCATGACTAAAAAAATGATAAATCTTTCAAACGATTTATTTAAAAAACTTTCCCGGGAGGAATTACTACAGGTAAAATTGATTGACCCGCAACGATCTAAAACTATTACCACGGGAAGTTGTGTGATTAAAATCTTGATGGAGCGATTGGGTTTTGATGAGTTACTTGTCTGCCCTACTGGACTTAGAGAAGGCATTTTGGAAAATTATCTTTATTTAAATATGGATAAAAAATATCGTTTGAGGAAAAAATTTATTGAATTAAATTATGATAGCCTGTCTTCAATTACATATTCAAATAATTTGGATCCCTTTTTAAAATGCGGGGGAAATACTCCTCCTCCATTTGTTTCGTTAGAACGACACCGTGAAAATTTTCCCCTAAAAATTATTAGTGCAAAGGTAAATAAAATAAAATAAAAGATCAACGAAATTAATAATTTATAATAACAGTTCACAATTAGAATTTTTATTATGGATGTTGAGGAAAAAATAACTCTTGTTCAAAGACCTCCTGCAGAAGAAGTAGTTACTCTGGATGAATTGAGAACTTTGTTTGAAACTAGAACTTCGCCTAAACATTATATCGGATTAGAAATTTCTGGAAAGTTGCATCTGGGTAGCCTGATTCTTACCGGTTTTAAAATTAATGATTTTATTAAAGCTGGTATTCAATCAAATGTTTTTTTGGCCGATTGGCATACTTATATAAATAATAAATTAAATAATGACTGGAATTTAATATCTGAAATTTCGCGATACTATGAGAAGGCTTTTAAATTTTTTTGTCCTGGTGTTAATGTAATCTTTGGCTCCGATCTTTATGATAAAACAGATGATTATTGGAAAAATTTTGTCCTTTTTTCAAAACAAATTACCCTTGCAAGAACACTCAGATCTTTAACTATTATGGGAAGAACAGAAAAAGATACTTTAGATTTTTCTCAGCTTCTCTATCCCTCAATGCAATCTGTAGATATTAAAGCACTTGATCTAGACATTGTGCACGCAGGAACTGATCAAAGGAAAATCCATATGTTAGTTAGAGAGGTATTTCCAAAACTCAATTGGAAAGTTCCAGTTTCTATACATCATCATCTTCTGCCTGGACTTTCTGAACCTGCTACTGCTGCTACTGGGGGTGGTACCTTTGCCCATGTCCCTGCTTCTGCCCCTACTACCATTACTAATGAATCAATGTCTAGTAGTTTAAATACAGAAAAAAATTCTGATGATTCTAAAGTTTTTAATAAAATGAGTAAGAGTAATCCTTCAAGTAGTATTTTAATTCATGATAGTGAACAAGATATTTTTCATAAAATAAATAAAGCATACTGCCCGATGGGAATTTCTAAGGATAATCCTATATTGGAAATTATTAAATATGTAGTTTTTCATCAATATGAAGAACTTGTTGTTGAGCGACCATCCAAATATGGTGGTAACATATCTTATCTTTCATATGATGAAGTTAAAAAAGATTATGTGCAAAGCAAAATTCATCCAAAGGATCTAAAACTGACTACCTCCAGATATCTTGATAAAATTGTCTCTCCGGTGAGAGAATACCTGCAAAACAATATGCCTGATTCTACTTTTTGATTTTTTAACCTTTTAAAAGATTATTATAATTTTTTTTCTGATGAAAACTATAAAATTGTTTAATTGTCACATTTTTCTTTTTCTTTTTTTTTATATTTTATTTTCTTCTTCTTCTTCCTGTTATATTTAATCTGACATAATCTATCTCTAAATCCCTGTTATTCTTCTCAATTGTATTTTTCTTTTTATTTTTATTTTTGCTATTAATTTTATCAAGTTCGTTTAAAAACTCATCTATGAATAGATTTTTAATTTTATTATTATTATTATTATTGTTGTTGTCTGCAGGTAAATATGATAGATAAGGCTTTATTACAACTGTTTTCATGAATAAAATATATTCTTGAAAATTTTCAAAAGTGGCAGTCCTTTTTGTTAGATTTGCTTGCACATCTTTAAATCCTATGTCGTTTAAAATTTTTATTGTATCTGTAGACGATGCAAAATTCCAAGGAGTTTTCCAATTTTCAAAGTATTGTTTAAATCTGTTGCTTTTCATGACCTTTTCCAATACTGATGGAATTGTACCCAGGTTTCCTTTCCCTCCACACTGTATTAATAATTCGCCACCGGGTTTTAGTAATTCCAAGAAATTTGTAAATAGTTTTTTATGGTCTAAAACCCAATGTATCACTGCATTAGAAAAAATTAAATCCATTTTTTCAGGTAAACTGACACATAATAGATCTGATTTGATGAATATTATATTTGAAAAATCTTTTAGATTTTTTTTGGCGTTTGCTATCATATTGTCATCTATGTCTACTGCATATACTTTGCCTTTTTTGACATTGTTTGCTATCATATTCGTTACTCGACCAGTTCCACATCCTGCATCTAAAACAACCTCATTTTCACTCGTATTTCTTTTTTCTAAAAGTTCTATGGCCCATAATTCCTGAATATTCGAAACTTTGTGATAAGTTTCTGCATCCCATTTGTTATTCTCTATATATGAATTCATTCGTGCTGCTCCAGCCGCCGCCTTCTAATTGTTAATAATTGAATGTATTTTAATTAATTTTCTAAACCATTTTATAGGTACCTATTCTAGTAATTGATATTTATGAATACTAAGGTTGTCTATATTGCTGGAGTAGCGATATTAATGGTTGGAATTGTATTTTATATTATCAATTCTGGATTTTTTTCTTCCGATAATTCTAATTCTTCTTTAAATAACAATACATCTACTTCTGGTAATGTTAAACCAACTTCTTTTCAAATATCTTCAGCTTCATCCAATTCAACTATTGTGGGATCGGGTCAAAAACAACAAATTTCCTCTGATTATGAAAATTTAACAGTATCTGCAAAATATGTAAATGTTTCACAAATAAATAATGTTCCATCTCTACTAGTAGCATTAAATGTCCATAATCCTAATAGAGGTGCTGCAATTTTGGAAACCTTAAGTTATGGTGTTTATTTTGATAGTGTGAGGTTGGCTTCTGCTGATATTGGAACCCAACCCCAAGGATTTATCGATTCACTTAGTTCTGTTTATCCACTAATAGGTAATCAAACAATAACTTTAAAGGATACACAGCCACTAACCCCAGAGGGCAGTGCTCTTTTTAATTCAAATGGTACTCTGATTCATAATTCCAATTCAAATATTATCAAAACCCCCGGTACACCAAATTCATATGTTATAAATGGAACATTTTCTACTACTTTGGCTAGAGGAACTCAATCTCAAAATTCTGAAACTCCGTTTAGTTTGCAATTTCCATTAAAATAATATTTTTTCCACTTTCCATTTCTATTTTCATTTCTTCTTATTTTTTCACCCATGATTTTTTATTTCTTTTTATTTTTTTTAAAAAAGAATGCAACAAACAAACATTGAATAATAATAATATTTAATATAAAATTAATTCATTGGGTATCAGGGGATCGATCGCTGTTATCTATCTATGTTCAAAACAAATGAAATGTATTGTAAAGTAAATTGTTTAATTTAAAAAAATAATTAAAATAATGCTTTAAATAACTTTTTTCACGTTATATATAATATGTAAAATGATATTTGAAAAGAAAATAATAACTGAATATCAATGATAATTAAATTTATCTTATTATCTAAAAGAAACTATATGTTGTTATTTCTATACAGATAAATAAGTTTGAAAAAATGTCCATATACTATTGCTATCGGATCTTTATCTCGATGCTATTAAAAACAAAGAAAAAAAATTATCTTTGATACATGATGTATCTTTTCCTGATATTTTAAAAATAGCTTCTAATCGATGGATTGAATATTCTCCGGAGAAAAAGGAAACATTTTCAATTGGCATTGATAGTAGTTGGAATAAGAAATCTTACCAGGGAATCGATCTTTTTGTAATAGATGCTGTTGCTGTAACTTCATTTAACCATATTTTGTCTTCTAGATGGAATTATGGTGTTAATACTGTAAGTGGTGATTCGCTCAGTTCAGAAGCAATGACTATGGAAATTGATTTGTCAAGTTCCGTTATAGATATGGAAAAAAAACCGGATATTTTATGCATCGATGGGTCCATCATATCTAATATACTCCATAATAAAAGCTCCCGTTATACAAACAAAGTGCATAATTTGTTAGAAAAAAATAATGATTCTTTAATCTTGTTTATCTCAAAAAATTCTAATACCAAAAATCAATTCAAAGAATATGGATCAAAAGCTGCTGATATTTATTATTTTAACAAGTTAGGATTTAATCCTGGATTTAGCTTACCTAATATCAATACAAATTCTAATCTTTCTGGTATTTTGGATGTTGTGGAAATTTATGTTAAATTATCACCTTTTGTTCCATTAATTAAAATCGAAATAGTTAATAATTTATCATTATCTGAGAACGATATACAAAAAATAGTGGATAGGCTCTGTTATCATAGTATAAATGGATATCCTTATTGCCTGAAACTGGCTCACAAATCCTGTAAAATTACTAATGTTGATGTAAAAAGAATTGCAAGTGTGTATGGGTTAAAAAATGAATTTGGTTCAAGGGATTCATTAAACGAATGAATAAAGAAAATTTCTAAGATGATTGTTGATTTTACTTAATAATGTATGTTTATTTGTATTTGACACTTTCTTAGTTTGATTTATCAATGGCTATTCATGATAATATTAGATCTCTTGCATAATTGCTTGCAAACAGCTTTATGACCACTAGTTCCTCATCAACCCGGTCTCTCATTGCTTTCATATGATAGGTTATCCAAAAAACCACTGCTTTTCAAATCGTTCACTGGCCTTACCGTAAAAGAATTTGATGACATTTACAATAAAGAAATAATAAAAAGATATGACAAACATGAGATAAAGCGGTTATCCAAAA
>JBDUES010000169.1:0-2926 GCA_040297625.1 Candidatus Nitrosocosmicus sp.
ACAGTGCTTGTTTTCATCAACAAAATTATTGTTATATTTTTTAATTCATATTCAAAGTTTTAGAAATCAACGAATCTAAACAAGCACCCTCTCTTTACATTAAGGATTAATCATGAATTTACACAACAGTTAAAGTAAGATGGATGTGGTTATAAAGGCAGGCAATTAACAATTCTACATTCAAAGATGAACAAGAAATAGGACAAGCAGCAGTTAGCAAATGGAAGAATATCAATCATTAGAACCAGGACAGAGCAAATACAAATATTTTACAAGATGTGCACCATTGTGTTTACATGCCTGTTAATCAAAAGAAAGGTATTTAATATTATTTACCTTCGCTATATCTATAAATGATTGCGCTTATTTGCATTTTTATTCTGGCAATCTTATTCTTATCGTTTTTAGTAATATTAGAACAAATTGATTTTGCCCAGGTAAAAGCACAACAACAACAACCTGCTATCATCAAACAAATTAATAACTGCATTAGATACAATGTACTTCAAAGATCAATTATAATTTCATGTAAATCTGCAACTTTGACTGATGTTTTTAATCAGCTAAACAACCCTAGTATTTTAAATAAACAACCACAAGGCGTATGGCTTTTGAATGCAAATATGACTATACAGCCCGGAGCATCTTTAACTATCGATCCCAAGGATACTACCTGGTTGAAAATAATGGCAGATGAAAAAACACTTGCATACGGAATCCATATCATGGGCGCATTAAAAATTGATTCAGTGAAGGTAACATCGTGGAATCCGCAAACAAATAATTATGCAATGAGTTATGGTTATAGGGAAAAAGGAAACGATCTTACCACTGCATGTGGTTATTACAGTTGCCCTATTAATGTAAAGGATACGCTAACCCACAAAGGAGCTCCTAGACCCTATTTGATAATCGAGCACAATGCAACAGGAACTACAAATATCACCAATTCATACATTGGATATTTAGGATATGAAGCAGGTTGGAGTAAAAGTGCACAAGGTCTTCATTATAACGCTGGCGATGGCAGTGTAATCAGAAATAATGACATTGATCATCTATATTTTGGATTCTATTCACGTGGTGTTAGCAACATACTAATTGAAAATAATCAAATCCACAACAGCGGCCAATATGGTATTGACCCACATACAGGCACTCATGATATGGTAATTCGAAATAATACTGTTTACAATAATAACGGTACGGCTATAATTTGTTCCCTTGATTGTTACAGAATATTATTTGATGGCAATAATGTGCATGACAATAAGGGCATAGGAATCCATTTTAGTAGAAATACTACAAACTCCATTGCTAAAAATAATAAACTGAATAATCAGGAAACACCGATAGAATTATCATCTTCAAACAATAATGAAGTTTACAATAATGAAATTTCAAAAACTACTGCTACTCCCGGAATTACTTTGAAAGACGGCGCTTCGGGAAATAAGATACATGATAATACATTCGCAAATATACGAATTGGTATACTTATCCATAAAACTTCCATAAATAATTCCATATATTCTAACAAGATAAGCAACATAAACCAACAACCAATGGAAATAATAAAATCAAAAGAATAGTGCTATAATTTTGCTAAAATATATTTATTTAATATTATCCATCAATATTAAATATAATATAAATAAATGTTCTCTAAAAAATAACAAAAGTTTAATAAAATATTTTTTAGTATAAAGTAACAAACATATTTTTTTATTGGTACAAGTACAAGAGTAAAGCCTTCGAGAGCTTGAAAGTTAAAATCATTCTTTTCTTACTTTTCACAATGAATTGTATTGATATATTATATAATAGGTCCCAATTTTTTATATTCATCTTAATTTGTAGGACAAAATGACTTTAATTAATTTACTAATCATAAACAATAATTGCGTATGAATATTGCTATATGATGGCCTTTTGTTTAGGATTAATGCATTTCCTCTACATATTCAGGCTTTTGTTGAGCAATCATTTTTGATAGTCCATTCATATAATTTTTGGCAAATGTGGTTACTGGTTGTGAGGAATACCATATACAACCGAGTACTTTACAATCGTGGCATGTCCTAGCTATATCCCACTGGGGAGCATTCCAGATCTCATCTATGCTCTGTTCTAATAAATTGTAAGTATTTTGAGGACTGTTAAATTTCCAACATGGAACCAGAACTGTACCATTACCATTAACAAATATGCTTTTCCATACTCCACATTCATCAAAAAGGCCTCTTCCATGTTCAATTATTTGCTCAAAATATTGTGCCGGGATCATTATTTTTGGAGAGGACTGTTTTTTTCCATAATCCAGTATACTTTCACATACTTTAACCATTGTCTGCTTATCCGGGAGCAGAGAGTAACTAACATCAGATCTGTCTTCTACAAAGGTAAAAGATACTGCATTGGAGCCCATTTTCAATGCTTTATCAAAATAAGATTGGTCAATGAATTCTTCGGTATTGTATTTGGTTATAACACTGTTAAAGTAATGTGGTATTTTATATTCAGTCAAAAGGTGTAGATTATCAATTACTTTACGGTATACTTGAGGAGAAACCCCACGTACTTTGCAATATGATTCTTCATATACAGAATCGATACTGCAAGTAACGAATTGAATATATTTTTTTAATTCATTGAGATCTATATTGTGAAGTAGAGAGCAATTAGTAATTAATGTAATAGGAATTTTTAAATTGTAAATATAACGAACAAGATCCATAAAATCAGGACGGCTAGTAGGTTCACCACCTTCTATGATAGACCAAATACAATACTTTGAAACCTTATCGAAAATTAATTTCCATTGTTCTGTGGTTAAATCATTTTTCTTTGCAAATTTAATTTGACTAACCTTATCAGGATCTCCAAAAGGACACATAGGACAGAAAAAGTTACAGTAATGTGTGAG
>JBDUES010000170.1:0-24051 GCA_040297625.1 Candidatus Nitrosocosmicus sp.
CATCAAATCCTAGCAAGATTTCACCTCTTCTAACTAGAGATTGGTTGTAAACAGGCCAGTTCATATGATTTGTTGGTTGATGTTAGCTAAATGTATTTGGGAAAGGGGAATCATGCAACAAAGCACACGAATTCCATTCCCACCATCACCACTTATCTCATCCCTTTAGGGATTTGTTGGCGGGTTCACCTGTTTTTTGGGTGAGGGTGTTTGGGGGTGGAAAAATCTAAACATGGGCACCAATCATGTTGAAGCATGGGATTGTATTACTCGATGGATGTTGTTCAAATTGGTTATTTTAACCATATAGAACCATTCAAATCTATCCTTCAATGATTGTTTTGAATATGTATATCATCATCAAAGATTTTGGATTTGAAGAATTGGCTAAAAGTAGGGAACCAGAGGACAAAATGGTAAGGCGTTTGCGCCTGAAAAGAAAAGAAAAGGCGGAAAATACCCAATATCATAGTCATCTAACTTCACCACCAGAACCCCCATATTGGGCTAAAAACTAGCAATAAACATGGACTTTCCTTCATTAATTGCCTGCTGTATTATATCACCAATATTTTAAAAAATAACAATGATCAATATACTTGCATCTTTACAAGAAATTTAATAATATATATAAAGCAACATAGACATCCTGGGTGATAATTTTTAAAGAAGCAGAATACAATGGAATAACACTAAAGATACAATCTTATTATGAATTTTCCATTTAATTATCTATGTCTTACATTCATATATAAATAACAGTCGAAAACATACGTAAAAAATTCAAAGGGTAGAGTACTGCCTTTTTTAGATATTCCTGTTGTAATTCTTTCAAAAAATCCATTTTCATGTTATAGCATACTACTTCCCATCATCACTGCAGACTACACTATCTTCCCTACTTTAGGCAATACCAAGGGCAAGGGCAATAATGATATTTGAATTTTTTATCTAACTGTCTATTACCATCATCATTATGAAATTCATCAATACATACCCGGTAAATAAAATAACAATAACAATAACAAAAATTGAAAACATACTCCCACAATTTATCCTTTCAAAAAGATTCATAACTATCATATCCGTCTTGATTTCAAGATTTCCTTCTTTTGTGACAATGTATATTAATTATAGATTTCTTGCATAATAGCAACGATCTATTCTAATCTCATATAAATTTTATATCGGTTTTTAATGATTATGGTCCATTATTCTATAGTTTATCCGTTCTGATACTATGTCAGACATCTAATTTTCATATACAATCTTGATATTTAAACCAAAGAAGATAAAATCTCCAATCTGCAAAGCATAGTAAAAATCCTATCAATCTTATTAGATGTAATTTATTTATTGTATAAAACAAAGACTAAATATTTTTCCTTGAATCCAAGAATTATTCCAAATTTGTATTACATTTCTTTCGACCCACTACAAAGTCCGATGACGGTCCAAATCCTACAGGATTAAGGTTTTGGATCAATTCACTATCGTTAAATTTGATAATGATGAATAAAAAATTAGATTATGATTTCTTTTTTTTACTTTAAATAAATATATTATTTGAAAATACATTAAGACTAGTCTTGGGTATGGTATATTATATTTTAAAACATTGTTAATAAAAAAATTAAGTTCTATTGTCTTTTTGTTGATTTTATTTCAATTTTTATAAAATGATTTGATTTTATATGTTATTGTAATTGTGTACATGTATGTATTCTTCTTTATTATTACATTTATTACATTGCCATAACATAATCTCTTTACAGTCTCTGCAAGTTTTAATTGATTCTAATAGAAAACCACAACTTCTGCAGGACTCTTTGTTAAACACTGGTTTCCTCCAAATTATATCTAGTTTTTTGCGTATATAAATTTTATAATCTATTTTATAATAATTATAATAAAAAAATTTAAAAACTGTATTTATTGTAAAAAAAATTAATAGTATTAAAAAAACTTATATAATCTATTTTTATTTAAATCTTTTATAACAAAGTGTTACCTTACATATAAAATCTATACCTAAAGCGACTTTTTTAAATCAAAGTAATATTCAAATTTAAGAAAAATAATTTTTTCCTGGATTTTATATTAATAATTTCAAATCTTTTTTTTGCTAGGAATTGAAATGTGCTATTTTTTATTAATTGAAAAGTATAAAAATGTTGGTGATGGTGTTAAACAAATCAATATGCAAACATACATACATACAATTAATCTTTAGTTAAATTTGAAAGCTTTACATTGTTTTGAAGTAGTTTCCCCGATTCTTCTCTGTTAGTTTGTTGGTGTTTGCTCATACCATTATACTATTAATGGTATATAGTGACTACTATTTAACTATTTACCAATATAATTAAATACCATAATAGGTATAACATTAATATTGTTTAAAAGAACAGCCACATCGATAAATGTAGATGAAGATTTATGGAAAAAAGCAAAAATGGAAGCCATAAAGAGAGGTATAACAGTTACAGAGTTATTTGAAAAAGCATTAGAAAAAGAAATTGCATTAATAGATTGAATTTAAAGCAATTTTGTGATACTGACAGGTAGAGATTCTTTAATTTTGGGTTCATCCTCTTTCAATAATTCGGACAAAGATGTTATCGTTTTATAATAATATGATGACTGTTCATCAATAGAAATTTTTCTAAAACCCTCATTATCTATTATACCGATTTGAGTGTTTCCTCCTGAAAATAAATCAGATTCTTTAGCCCGACTAATTACATGCATTGCTATTCCAATTTTAACTTCTATTGGTAATTCCGATATTCTTCTATCTAACGTTTTTAATTTATCATGTATTTTTTCCAGAGATCCAATTGCTATAGAAGATCCACTACCCATAACTTTATATTCATATATCAGTTCCATTGTGGGTGGATTACTAATTAAGAGTTCATACGTCATACAAAATCCTACATAATAGATATAAAACTCGTAATCTTTTAATTTTGTGCCAATTAATACTTCAGGTTCAAAATTAAAAGAGTTAGTTGAATCTTGGTTAATTATAGCAGGTTCAGGTTTATTCTTTTCTTTATGTAATTCATATATATGTTTATCAAACAATCTGTTAATTCTTTTTCGGTTTCATATTTTTCTGGTATTTTTTTGAAATGCTCAACAACGTATCTTGTCCATTCATCTTTTTGTGCATCAACTAAACCCATATATTTATCTATTTTAAAAATTTTATCAATAGACATTTTTATCGAGTTATGTTGAGTTCCTTGACTATCACTAGCTAATATAATACCATCTTTACACTTTATTGCTAAAGCAGTAGTCATTTTTCGTTTTTTATATAAATAATTATCTATATGTTTTGCTCGAAAAGTCAAAGCTTATTATATTAAACAACTCCTAAGCTATAGCTTTGTTGGTTTATATAGAACTGTCAAATTGCTATCCGACGGTTTTTGACAGTTCATTCACGGATGAAATCCGACGAAGACTTGACAGAACCCTCTTTAATATCATCAATTGTTACAAAACTCAGTAGTCCGGTTTTATTCTTCATTTTTTATTGAATTTAAAATTCAATATAATAGGGGGACTATCTTATTCTTCATTGTTTTGTAACCTGAATATTTTATTTCTCAAAATATATATTATTATGCAACGATCTTTTTTTTATTCTATTCTGTAATTGAAGGGGTGTGATAAGCTGTTTTACATTTCGGGCACATGGCATGTTCACAAACACATTCAATACAGTAAGCGCTATTTAATTCGAATTCACTTTTATTTCCAGCGTATAAGCATTGCTCGCATATTGCTTTGGCCATAGTTATAATAGGTTTCTCTAACTTAATAGTATATTTATAATTATTTATCTTGCTTAAATTGATTCAAGTATTTCATCTCTAACTCTGTCTATATCTGTCTCTGATGAAATAGATAAACACAAAATATCTTTTTTATATGGAAATGTCATTATTGTAATTTTTTTTTGTTTTGTTATTAGATAATCTACCGGCCCGAATTTTTTAGAAAACGATTGAAAAAACGTCATGTTTGAAAGTGATTGTAAATACATATCTTGCTCCTCATTTACATCAAGCAAGGGTTCTATACCTTTTTTAAAACCTCCATTAATTACTTCACTGTTTTTGTTTACTATACCTACAAATCTTATTTTTTCATCGATGTTAAATATTGCATTACAAAAATTTTCGTTAATTGACTTACTAGGTTCTTTTTTTCTGACATTGTTTTTATAAAACTTGAATAAATATATTATATTTTTAGATATCTGGCAATTTAAAAGTTATTAGTTCTTTTTTATATTTTCAAAAAAAGACATTTTTATTGTTTTATAGTATATAACCTCTCCTCTCCTCTCTATAACAGCAATTACGGTATCTTTGCCCATATTTTCTATTTGATCTATTATATCTACAAAATCTTTAGATTTAATATTTAACCCTTCATTAATTCCAATAGAAACATATTTTGATGGTTTTTTTCCATATTCTCCCCTCTCATATATTCTAAAATCTGTTCCAAATCCAAACCCTTCTTTTACAACATATCCTTTACTTCTTAAATCTCTGTAAATCAAATATTTTGTTAATATTTTTTTATCTTTTTTTAATAATATTTTAAGAAGAGAGGAAAAATCATACTCTTTTTCCCCTACAAGTTTTAATTTGTTATTATTAAGTAAATAGAGTGTTTCAAGACTGCTAAGAATATACTCGTCATTAAAAACCTCTCCAAATCCTTTATTTCTAAGTTGATCCTTGAATTTGGTTTCATTTACAATTGTCTTTAACTCTTTTTCTTGAAAAAGTGCTTCAGCAATTAATAAAGATTCGCTATTATTATTATTATTGATGCTATTATTAATTTCTAGTTGTTCGTTGGAATTAATGGTATTGTTATCAATATTGTTTAGATTATTATTTTCATCATTTATGAAATCAGTTGACATAACACATAAATCAGAGCATGATACCACATTTATTTATTAAAAATAGGGGATGTTTTGATGAAAGGTGTTAATTATAGAGAAATACGTGGTATGCCTTTTGTAAGGCGGGAATATATTAGAGGAAAACCACAAATTAAAATAGCTAGGTTTGCATCAGGTCAGCCTAAAAATGATTATGATTATCTTTTAGAATTGGTTGTAACTGAAAGAATTCAAATTCGTCACAATTCTCTTGAAGCAGCCAGACTAGCTGCAAATAAAACTATGTCTCAAGTAGGTGATATGAGTTTCTTTGCACGTTTGCGAGTATATCCTCATGTAATTTTGAGAGAGAATAAAATGATAGCTACAGCTGGTGCTGACCGTTTGCAAGAAGGAATGAGACGTGCATTTGGAAAAGCTACCGGATTAGCTGCTAGAGTAGAAAGAGGTCATACGATATACGAAGCCTATGTTACATCTGCTAATTTGGAGCTAGCAAAAAAGGCCTTCAGAGTAGCATCAAGTAAGATAGGATGTCCAACTTTAACCAAAATAACTCCTTTAAATAAGGACAAATAAATATACACCCTTTTATTCTTGTCTGATTTTTTTTTATGAAAAATATTTTATAACCATTAAATTTCCTTTATTTTATGTATGGCATAAAATCATTAGCGGATTTTGAAAATTCATTCTATTTGAATAAAAAAGTTTTCATTCGTGTTGATTTTAATGTGAAAGTATTAGATGGTCTTGTAAGTGAAGATTACAGAATTAGATCTACAATGTCAACAATAGAATACCTTGTAAAAAGAGGTGCAAAAATAATTCTGGCTTCTCATTTAGATAGACCAAAGGGAAAAGACATGAGGTATTCTTTATTACCTGTTTCGAAAAAGTTATCTGAAATATTATCTCCATTTAATATCAATGTTTATTTTTCTAATGATTGTATGGGCAAAGAAACTCTGAATATAATCGATAGCTTAAAAAATGGTGAAGTTCTCTTGCTTGAAAATCTCAGATTTTACCCCGAAGAAGAACAAAATGATGAGGATTTTTCAAAAACACTATCTTCATATGCCGATATTTATGTAAACGATGCTTTTAGTACATCTCACCGAAAACACTCTTCCACTTATGGAACGGTACGATTTTTTGATACTAAAATTGTTGGATTTAATGTTGCTAAAGAAATAGAGTATTTGTCCTTGTTAAGGGATAATCCACCAAAGCCATTCAAACTTGTTATAGGTGGGGTTAAAATTAAAGACAAAATAGGTGCATTAAATCATCTTTTACCAAAAGCAACTAAGGTTCTAATTGGGGGTGCTGCCTCCTACACTTTTTTAAAGGCAAATGGGATGTCTGTGGGTGATTCTTTAGTAGATGAAGATTATTTATCGTGGGCTTCTAAAGCGTTAAATAATTATGATGATAAAATTATTTTACCTATAGATCATAAAGTAGCTTTTTCTGAAAATTCCAATGAATATCAAATTGTACAGAATCACATTCCTGATAATATGAAAGGATTTGACATAGGCGACAAAACTGTACAAAAATTTATACAAGAAATACATAATAATGGTTTAGGTACTATCTTTTGGAATGGTCCTATGGGTTTTTTTGAAAAAGAATTATTCTCTCATAGTACTAAAAGTATTGCTCTAAGTATGGCTTTGGCATACTGGCGCGGCGTTAAAACTCTTGTAGGGGGAGGCGATACATTGGAAGCAATGAAAGATGCGGGTGTTTCTGAAAAAGAAGTAACTCATGTATCAACTGGTGGGGGAGCAAGTTTAAGGTTTTTAGCAGGGGATGAAATGCCTGGTATCGATGCTTTGAAAAGTAATTAACTACTATTCTCTTTTTTTTAATTTTATGTCGATTTATTTTAAAGAACTATAGTATTATTAGATTATTCATCATTATATTAATTCTGTTAGTATTTGCAAATTCTTTGTCTAGATAGTATTAATTGTTTTAGTGGTTGTAGTGGTAATTGAGTAAGGTAGTCATTATGTTTAAAGATATTCGTGTCATATTCTCATAGTTTGTTTTTTTAATAAATAAAAAAGTTCATCTAATGAAAATCCTTTTAAAACGACTTATCTTTTTCTTAATTATACTATTTGTAAAAAATTCGGGAATATGAAATAATACCTAGCGCTATCATTATCGGAATTTCCAAGGAATTAACATTGACGGAAACAGAAAAAGGATATCAATAAACAATGTATATTATCATGTGCCTAAACAAAAGATAATTTTGAAAACGAAATAGAGATAATAAATAGAAGAAGAACAGTGGAAAAAAATATCGCTTCTGTTGGAGGTGTTATTTTTGGTTCTTAATTATATATTCTATTAAATCATCGTATTATTAGATCTTGATGAAATGGATATTACTCTATATTCTTACTTTCTGTTATGAAAAGTAAAATGGAAATTGTCTTTTAAAGAAATTAAATTATATTATTGGTATACTATATATTATTATAAATTTTGACTTTTCAATCTGAATATTTTTATGATGTAATTGTAGGAGGTGGAAGTGTTTCTGGTTTGTTAGCTGCCAGAGAAATATCATCTAATGGTTTTAAAGTACTAGTTTTAGAAGAAGATCATGAAATAGGAACTCCAGAGCATTGTGGGGGTGTAGTAAGTCAAAAAGGATTAGAAAAATTAGGTATAATTCCAAGGATTAAAACTATTGAAAATGATGTAAAAAAAGCAATTATTAAATCTAAAAATAATTCTTTTCAAATAAATTCTGAAAATCAAAACGTTATAGTTATTGATAGACGATCTTTTGATAAAGAATTGGCTTTTCAAGCTCAATCAAAGGGTGCTGAGATAAGTACAAAAAGTTCTATAACTTCTGTTAATTTTGTTGATAAACTTTTTAACATCAAATTAAGTTCTGGAAAAATTTTTAAAAGTACGTTTTTCGTAGAAGCTAGAGGTGTTAGTCATGTAGTTAAAAAAGGATTTAGGGATATTGTTCCTTCTGGTCAATATGAGGTATATGCACATTGGATAAAAAAAGATACAATTGAAGTGGAATTTGATTCTGAATTATATCCTGGTTTTTTTGCATGGATTATTCCAACTGGAGATGGGAAAGGAAAAATTGGGGTAGCTGGTAGAAACATTAATCCAAGTTTAACTCTTGAAAAGTTCTTGGAAAAAAAAGGTAAACCGTATTCTATTATACGAAAAATTTATGCACCCTTGTGGATTCGTGGGTATATTAAACCGTTTAATTTAGTGAGAACTGTTATAATCGGTGATGCTGCTGGACAAACTAAACCTACAACAGCTGGAGGTATATATTCCGGTGGAATGGGTGGAATATTTGCAGGCAGATCTATCTCTAGATCTTTGAATAATGATAATGATTGTTCATATTTAATGGATTATCAAAACAATTGGATCAATACATTTGGAAAAGAATTTGATAGATTGCTTTTATTAAGGAGAATATTAGAACGATTAGATAATAAATCATTGGATAAAATATTTTCTAGTATTTCTGCAACTGCAGTTGAAAAAATTTCATCAACCAGTGATTTTGATTTCCATGCCATAGCCTTAAAAAGTTTTTTAAATACCAAAATTACAGTAAATTTTCTATATGCTTTTATGGGAAATGAATATAGAAAAATTATTAATGATCTAAGCAAGATATAAATGCGGTTTGCATTTTTTTTAATCTAGATGTCTAAACAATTACAATTGCCTGTTTGTACATCTTGCAATAGGCCTATAATGCCAAATGATGCCTGTGTGAGATTTTATTGTCCTAATTGTGGATATGTACTTATTTGGAGATGTGAGAGTTGCAGAGAATTTGCAAGAGTGTACAAGTGTGTCGGATGTGGATTTGAGGGGCCTTAAATAAAATGGCTCGATTAGTAGCTAGAATTAAAATTCTTCCGGCAGATTCTGAAACCGACATTGACGGTTTGATAAACAATTTAAAAAATGGTATACCTGAAGGAATGGAACTAAAAGCACATGCTAAAGAACCCATTGCATTTGGATTAAATGCATTGGTAGGAGATTTTTTGCTAGATGATGCTGAAGGTGAAATGGAGAAATTAGAAGAATCATTGAAAAAAATAGATGGTGCTGGTGAAATTCAAGTTATTACTATAAGCCGACAGTCAGTTAAGATGAAATAGTTATTTAAATTTCGATTCCTTGCGATCTATTTGAAAAAAAGCAATAACAATAAAACTCCACCTAATTCTGTCACAACTCTTAAATTAAGAGTTGGAGAATGTAAAATTAAAGATGTAGGAAAGAAAAAAGCGTTACTTGATAATATTACTATGAATAAACTAGGAGTTGTAGATGGCGATGTTGTTGAAATTGCAGGAAAAAAAGTTACTGCTGTAATAGTTTATACTTTAGATGATAAAACCAGGAAAAATCATTATATTCATATTGATGGTCAAACCAGGAAAAATGCTGGTGTTAGTTTAAATGATTATGTGTTTATAAAGAAAACAAATCCAAAATTTGCTGAAAAAATTGTTTTATTGTGTAATACCACTCAAAATCTATCTGATGAATTTATCCCCTATCTTAATACCCGATTTGAAGGTTATCCAGTTACTAGGGGTGATCAATTTATATTAAATTTTCTAGGAACAACACTTGAATTTATAATTCAGAAATCTTTGCCAAAAGAAGTTGTTAAAATAAATAAAAATACAAAAATAATAATAAAGCCTGGATTAAGCAAATTTCCCAAAGAAACTCATCAAGTTACTTATGAGCAAATTGGAGGGTTGAAAAATCAAATAACTCGTTTAAGAGAAATTGTTGAATTGCCTTTGAGACATCCTGAAGTATTTTCAAAAATAGGGATAGAGCCTCATAAAGGAATTCTTTTATTTGGGCCACCTGGGTGTGGAAAAACATTAATAGCCAAAGCATTAGCAGCAGAATCAAATGCTACTTTTTATATCATAAATGGACCTGAAATTGTTAATAAATATTATGGTGAAACAGAAAGCAAATTACGTGAAATTTTTCAAAAGGCCAAGGACTCATCTCCAAGCATAATATTTATTGATGAAATTGATGCAATTGCACCAAAAAGAGAAGATACTTTTGGTGATGTTGAGAAAAGAGTTGTTGCACAATTACTTGCATTAATGGATGGTATGGCTGATCGGGGAAATGTTGTAGTTTTGGGGGCTACAAACCGACCTGATAGTATAGATCCTGCACTAAGGAGACCAGGACGATTTGACCGTGAAATGGAGATAGGAATTCATAATCTAGATGGACGATTTGAAATTTTAAAAATTCATACACTCGGAATGCCGTTAGATAGTGATGTTAATCTGAAGGATATATCAAAGATGCTTAGTGGTTATACTGGTGCTGATATTAAAGCTCTTTCCAGAGAAGCTGCTATGAAATCAATAAGACGGTATTTGAGTGAAGTCGATCTGGCAGATAATAAAGAGGTTCCATCAGAAATTTTAAATAGTATCCGAATTAAAAATAGCGATTTCATCCATGCAATGAAAGAAATTGTTCCTACCGCTTTAAGAGAATTTTATGTGGAACCATCAAATATAAAATGGGATGACGTGGGGGGATTAACCAAAGAAAAGGGTCTGCTTGTGGATAATTTTTTATCTCCAATTGCCTCTCCAGAAAAATTCTTAAAAATGGGAATTAAACCTGCAAAAGGTGCATTGTTATTTGGTCCACCTGGGTGTGGAAAAACATTAATAGCCAAAGCATTAGCAGCAGAAGGTTCTATCAATATTATATTTGTTAGAGGGCCAGAAATTTTATCAAAATGGGTTGGGGAATCAGAAAAAGCTATTAGAGAAATATTTAGGAAAGCCCGGTCCTCATCTCCTTGTGTTGTTGTTTTTGATGAATTGGATTCTCTTGGAAGATCGAGAACCACTGAAGACGTTGGAAGTAATGAGCGCGTGTTATCTCAAATCTTATCGGAAATGGATGATGCCGGTAATTTTGGTGTAATTGTTATTGGAATTACTAGTAGGCCTGACCTTTTGGATACATCTTTATTGAGACCTGGACGTTTTGATCTTATAATATTTGTGAGTCCTCCAGATGAAAAATCGAGAAATGATATTTTATTAAGAGTAACCTCTACTATGCCACTTTCATCCGATATTGATTTTAACAAAATATCTTCCATGACAAAAGGTTATAGTGGAGCAGATTTAGTTTCATTATGTAGATTTGCTGCTATAAACGCAATACAGGATAATTCTAACATGGTCTATAATTCTAATTTTGAAAATGCTTTAACAGTAGTGAACCCTTCCATAACCACCGAAGTCCACAATTGGTATTTATCATTTGAAAAAAAATTATCATCCGCTGTTCCAAAGTTTAACGATAAAATATTTTACAGATAATCATATCATGTATCTCAAATTTAATTGAGATTTAAAAAACTATATTAATACTTTTGTAAATGGATTAATTATGAATTATCCTTTGAGGAACGTCATTTTCGAGAAAATAAAACAATATGGAAATATTACAGATCATGATTTAATCAATTCTTTATCTAAGGATAATATAATTACACTTGAAGATGATCTAAATAAAATATTATTAGACTTGGAAATATATGGATTAATTCAAGTTACTTGGATAACTAGGGATACAAAAAGGATTGAAATTGTAAATCAAAATAAAGAATAATCTTATTATTTTAAAAAGGAAAAGATAAATAAATACAGAAAAATCTATATTTTATTTGTTTATTTTTATAGCCTGATATACCATAGTGCGTCTAAAGCTATTGATATAAATATTATTACCAAGTATGGTGCAGTAACTTTATATGCTCGCCATGCAAATTCTGGTGTCGGATTTTTCATTAGTTTATAGTGATATATTGCCATTAAAGAACCTGCAACCAATGCAACTGTAGTATATAGCAATCCTAGACCAAAGAAATATAGTGATACAGAATAGGGGATGAGTATAAGGGTACTTAAAAAAATATACTTTGAAGTTGTTTGATTTCCATAAACGACTGGTAACATTGGAACGTTTGCTTTTGCATATTCATCTTTCATTTTAATGGATAAACACCAAAAGTGAGGTGGTGACCACATGAAAACTATCCATCCTATTAAAAATCCTAACAAGTCAATACTGTTTGTTGTTGTTGCCCATCCGGCCATAGCTGCTGCACTCCCTGCAAAGCCACCAATTACAACATTCCAAACACTTCTTCTTTTTAATAATATTGTGTATATTACAACATAAAAGAAAATACCCAACCCAATCATGAATGATGCCATGGGATTTAATGTAAAAAATGAAAGTACAACTGATATTACGGATATGGATAGTCCATATATTAGTACTTTATTTGCTTGTAATCTCCCAGATGGAATTGGTCTTTTTGAAGTCCTTTTCATCAAATTGTCTATAGTTTTATCGTAAAACATGTTAATTGCACTTGCCCCCATAGAAGACAAACTTCCACAAATTATTAAAAATACTAGTTTCCATCCGGAAATGTTCCAGGCTAGGCTGCTGCTGTTAGAATCAAATCTAGTGGCAGCAAGCATTGAGGTTACAGCAGTAATGACAAGAACCAGAACGATCCTTGGTTTTGAAATCTCAAGAAAATTTTTAATATTTGATGATGTTAGAAGACCACTAACGTGCACGTGTTTTCATTATTTTGTAATCATTTCTTGAATTTAACTTATTCGATGAAATGACTAACCCCCGTCTTAACATATTCTTATCTCATGTCTCTTTTTTTGTCTATTTCTTGTATTTTTTCTTTAAGATCTTCGAGTTGACCTGTGGACCATTTGACAAATCCTTCTATTAATTCCTGGGGCAATTTGTTTATCTGAGATATTACTACAAATCCTTCAAATATTTTCTCGTATGCTTTACAACATACAGTCATGTTGGTGATTGCGTCATTGATAAAGTCATTATTGTTATTTTTAATATAGTTTTCTTTAAAACTTTCCAAAAGATCATTGGTTCTTTTGGTTACTTCGTCTTTTCCGATTTCTCCTTCATATTTATCATTATTTTTAAACACACTTCATCAATCGTAATTTGACTTTCTTTATATTATAGATTGTTATAATATCACAATATAGTTGTTAGTTGTTGCGTCGCTATAGATGCTTTTTTACGGAAATGGAAATTTAATATTTCTTATTTTTAACATCTAATATAATTTCAATTAGGTATAGGACTAGAGCAATCATATAAATTAATAATTTAAAGTATAAAATAAGAAAACTTTTTGAAATCCATCAATCAAAAATTTTAAAAACCTTTTTATGATTTTATGATTTCATCCCAAAGATTTGTAATAATGTAATAGAAATAGTAGGTCAGATACCCTAGTGCTTACATCATTATGTTCATCAGTATTTATGTATCATCATTCCCAAAATTATTGTAATTTCACACTAATTTTATTTTTGTTAATTATTTTTACTATTATTATAACAAAAAGTTCACTATCTTTGTTTTAAGTTTTCTTTATTTGTTATTTACATATGTCCAACAAAGATGCTATTGTTGATGCCATTAACTCTTTTGGTTCTGTTGGAATGAAAAAAACTGAATTAAAAAAAAAATACACGATAGAAAATTTTGATAGCATATTGGATGAATTGATCCAAGAGGACAAGATTTGCATATCTAAAAAGGGCACTTTTATTTATTGTTGGGGAAAAGAATTTTTTTTGGATTATCTTTTAAATTCAGACCTCAAATTCAAATATCTTCATAAATCTGTTTCTAATATCCAAAATAAAATAAATAATTATTCTGATAGTATTTTTAAATATATTGAAAATATTGATTGTGAATTGGTTGAAATAAAAAATTCATTCAGTAGTATTGAAAATAAGATTAATGATCTAAACATTAAATTACAAAAAACTGGTGACATACCAAATACCATTTCTTTGGATGATTTTAGAGAAAATTTCGATAGAATTTTAATGGAAAAATCTACATCTATTGGTTGGGTTGAGTTATCTTCTATAAAAAACGAAATTTGTCAAATGTGTGCTATATCAGATAATGAATTTTATAATTACGTAAGTACTATTACGGAATTGTCACCAGAAAAATATGAGCTCTCTTCTGGCGGATATGAAGGTGTTATTTTGAGAGGGATAGTTCATGGATTTGTGAGGTGCATTTAATGTATCCTTATAATTTGTTGATGAATCCTTTTCCTAGTAGTCCCACACCAACATTAAAATTTGCAAAAATTTTGGGGGGAAAAAGACACCAAGAAGCACTATCTAGTATAAAAAATTGTGTCAATGATCTAGGTTTAAAATTGAATGATCGGGCATATTCTGATGAAGATTTATTTAATGTTGTTACTGTTATACAGGATATAGGTTCAGGTAAAACTCATCTTACATTACATATGAGAACTATTCAGGATGTAGTTGATAAAGCAATTATTTCATATATAGATTTAGCACAAGTCCATCCTCGTGAAATAGATACTATTTTTTCTTCAATAATAAAAGGATTTGATGTTAATTATTTTAAAGATATATTTGAAAAGTTTATCGGATATCTTGGACATAAATATTCTGAAAATCCTAAATTAGTAAAGAAGGTTATAAAATATGGTTTTTTTGATACTCTAAATGGAAATTCAATCGAGGAAAAATTAAAGCAAATATTGGAAAAAAAAATTCAACCATCTTTCAACCATTTATTTCAACTTTTGTCCAATGATTTTTCAAAGGTAGAGATACAAATAATTTTTGAAATTATAAAAAAAGGGGATTTAAATTATTCTGACTTGAAGACATTTGATAATTTGTTGTTAATATTGACTAGTATATCTTCAATAAATTATAAATTCTTTAATAAAATAACCATATTTCAAATTGATGAATTTGACGCCAATAAACAATCTTTAGATTATGTAAAGGGCTTGATTAATTCTCATATACCTTATTCTATTCTAATGTTAATAACCACACCTTCTTATTATTCTGATATATCTCGCGTTAGTCCATCTCTTTTTGATCGCTTGGAAAAAGCAAATTATAAAATTGATTTGGCCGGATCAAATTCTTTTGATGAAATAAATGATATTGTTTTAGATTATATAAACCAGAATACAACTGATTTAAACGATGCTGATAAAAATGATCTTTCTTCAAAAATTAAAATAATATATGATGAATTTCCCGATTTCCGCAATATTAGATCGGTGTTAAATATTCTATACCATTCTACAGATATATCTTCAAAAAAGAACTCTTATAATATTGATGAACAGTCAATTGAAGAATCTATAAAGAATATTTATCCTGGTTTAAGATTGCGTGGAAGTATCATGGGTATTCCAATTTCTGATTTTATCAAAATGAGGAAAATGTCGATAGATCGAAATAATCTGGAAACTGGTATTAAAAATGCTATAAAAAACCTGATAAATTATGTAGAGGAATTAGGAACAGTTAAAAAATCAGATGATAGAATTCAGGAAGGTTATTTAGATGCGGTATATAATGATCAGCTTGGGAAAAAAATAGGTGTAACTATTGCTATTGATAATGATAAAAATAAAAATTTTGATAAAATATTAAAAAGTACTAAAAGAAATTTGTTAGTTGATAAATTAATCATCCTCACTACTAATATTACAAATTATAAAAATAATGACACTACATTTGTAACAGTTGATAGATGGAAATTAGTTGATTTATTATATTTTAGTAAAAAATATGCTGATAATGAAATAAAACTTGAAGATCCTCAAAAAGCAATAATGCTGGCAAAATCTATTCAACTTTTTTAATTTAATTTTATTTATTCTTCTTCTTCAGATTTATGATTTATGATTTATATTTTATATTTTATTTAGGCAGGGATAAAATAAAGGATAGAATAATTAAATAAATAAATAATTTACAATGTTATATAATTTATTATAATTGAAAAGGGCTCTCGATACACTTGAAGATTTTATTAAAAATGTACATAAATTAGGATTCACTATTGTAGACTATAATGATATTAAAATTCCGGTCTTATATGTAGAAAATACATTTTTCGAAAAGGTTTTAAACATATCATACAACAATAAAATCTCTGTCGATACGAATCTAAATATATATGATGATGGACATCATATTTTTGTAGATATCACGTTAAAATTTTTTAATACGGATATTGAAGAAAATTATCTGTTATATGCCAATGAAAATCTTGATTTTTTTAATAATCTTGCTAATGCTGGAATGTTGGGATTGGCTCCATCTAAGGACCCACGATCTAATATTTTCTTTATTCAATTACCAAAAAAAGATCAAGCGGAAAAAGGTCTTGAAATGATTAAAGAAAAGTTAAAAAAATCTAAAAATGAGCCTAATAATTAATTTCTTCAATTATTGTTGCTTGAGATATATTAAAATAATTTAAATGAATTTATTTTAAATATCAGTATTGTTTTTCATATAGTGTTTTAACTTGAAAAAAAGAATTCGAAAGCCCCCTAAAACTAAAACTAAATATCGAAAGATAATAATAATGTCCATTCTATTTGGAGCTCTCCTTGTTGGTGGTACTGTAGCTACTTTTACTAACATTGGTAAAAACCCGAATAACGATGCTGCAAAACAGGCTCAAGCTAAACAATTAATATCCCTGTTAACAAATGCATCTCTACCGGGTGCTAAAGCTTTAGGTGTTAATAAAGCCCCAATAACTATTGTTGAATTTGGTGATTATCAGTGTCCCTTTTGTGCTGTTTTTAATAATGAAACCAAGAATAATTTAACCGATAATTATATAAATACAGGTATTGCAAAATTTATTTTTAAAGATCTAGTTATCAATGATCTACCCAAAGATAAATTGTCCACTCTTGCTGCTGAAGCTTCCTACTGTGCAGCTGAACAAAATAAATATTGGCAATATCATGATGAACTTTATAAGAATTACAAAGGTCAAAATACCGGATGGATTTCAAATGACTCTTTGATTGGATTTGCTAAGAATGTAGGAATAAATAATATTGAACAATTTTCATCTTGTTTGAATTCTCATAAATATAATCAAATAGTAATGAAGAATGATCTTTTAGGAAAGGGTATTGGATTAGGTTCAACTCCTACATTTTTCTTTTTGAAGCAAAATTCGACTAAAGTAGCCGCTATACAAGGATTTCAACCATTCTCTGTATTTAAAAATGTAATAGATCAATTCCTTAATAATACAGTATAATTTTTTTTCTGTATTTTTTTTATGGAATAAAATAATATTATTCAAACTCTCTATAATTAAAGATCAATGAATCATTAAATAAATGAAAATTAGTTAAAAGATTAACAATGCTTTAATGAGACATTTTTTCTCGCCTAATTGAGTCCGTTACATATGACCATAAAGAGGTTAAAATTGCTGAATATGTTATCAATGAATCATAGATTGAGATTAGTTCATGATATTTTTGACTTTGGTTTGCGATAGAACATGACAACCCCGATTCCTGGATTTGATATTCAGTGAAACGAAAAGGTTTGTTGCAGATGAAGATTCATTTTCCAACAAAGCAGAACGCCTGATAAATATAATCTAAATTGAAAAATTTAATAATTATTTTTAGCAAAAAATTTGTAAAATTATCAAAATTTGATCGTTAATCCATATTAAAAACAAGAATAGTAAAAACTAATAATGAATATGGTATCATCAATTACTTACCTTTTGTTTGAACCAATTGAATTTATTTCAAAATTTAATATAATTTGTTTGATAAACGTAACTATATGTATTGATATCATAATAAATAAATTTATTAGTGTGGATGTATATTGATGATATCTTTTCTAATTAAATATTTTACTTTATATTTTTATGGATTTATTAATAGTTCTAGTTTTTGAACTATCAAAAATCGCGTAATTGGAGTCTATTATAAGTAACGTTTGTTTGTATAAAAGTTTTTTTTAGGTTCCGATAATATTGTTTATCTTTTTTATCAATTCATCATTTTCAATTGGTTTTCTAAGAAAGAGATCATTATCTACCAACCCAAATTCTTTCTTTCTAAAAGTCTCATAATACATTTCACTTGCTGTCAAAAAGCATACCTTGGTCTTGTTATCTATTTCCTTTATTTTTTTGTACAGTTCAAAACCATCCATATTTGGCATTTTGATATCAAGAACAATTAGATCATAAAAGCCGGGCTTAAAGCTAGATAGTGCTAAAAGAGAATCAGTAAATGTATGGACTTCAAAACCTCCCTCTTCTAAAACTATTTTACAAAGTAAAATAATATCTGGTTCATCATCTACGAAACAAATTCTTTTCTTTCCCATCTTAATTACTATGATCCTTAATTATTAGATTTAATTTCCACTATCTTTCTATTAAATGGTGTGCTAAAAGTAAATAGCATACATATTCCTTCTAGCTTTTCCATATATCATCTTGAAGTAACTATTATTTATGTATTTTTATGAATCTGCAATATTTCACATTATTTGAATTTATTGTTTTTTTACCATTATTGAATGTTGGATGGTAGACTAAAAGTAAATGTTGCTCCTTTTTTTCCACTATTGTTATTTTCTGCCCATATTCTGCCACCATGAGCTTCAATAATGTTTTTGCAAATATATAGACCCAAACCTGTTCCGGACGTAGAATCTGTAATAAATTTATCAAATAATTTTGGCATTATCTCACTATTAATTCCTTGTCCTTCATCCTTTATACCCACAATAATTTCCTTCTCGTTTTTCTTTATCATAACAGAGATATTTCCTTCCTTTGTAAATTTAACTGCATTGCATAATAGATTAGATATTACTTGAGTTATCCTATTCTTATCTGCTTCAACAATAATTCCTTCTCCTTTTTCTTTCATATTACCTGCATTAAACTCGCATAAGAAATTGATTTTCTCGTTATCTTTTCTTATTTGATCTAAAAGATCTTTTATTATAGATGATATCACTTTGTCTAAATCAAATTGCTCTTTGTTTAGTTTTAAGGAATGACTTTCTATTTTGGAAGCATCCAAAATATCATCTGCTAACTTTTGTAATCTTTTGGCATTTTTAAAAATAATATCGATATGCTCTTTATAATTCTCAATTGATCCATTCCTATCTGATAAAATTTTAGAAAGTCCCAATATTGGTTGTATTGGTGTTCGTAGTTCATGAGCTGCTACATTAATAAATTCATCTTTCATTTTTTCCGATTCTTTTAACTTTTCAATATTATTTTTGATCAGTTCGTTATTTTCCCTTAGTTTAACTATATGTTGTATGCTTGATAATGTAAGTGCGATGATATTGATAAAGTATCCTACATCCTTGAGAACATGCGCCATATTATGCGCCGTATCAAACGATTCTGTAGAGTAAGACATTATAATTTGTGAAAAAATATCAACTAATAAATATCCAAGTATTCCTTTGTATATGATGTCCTTTTTTAAGTAAAGACGTTTCTTATAGAAAAAAAACAGAGTAATAGAAAATAATACTAATGGGGGAATCTCATATGGCCTATGTAAAGAATAGTCATCTAACACACTTATAGGAAATATGACAAACAAAGAGATTAAAGCGATACTTCCTGCTAATACCCCCAGTACTATTATATATATAATGGTATTTTTTCGAAGTTTATCTTGATCTTCTTTTCTTTGAATTGACGATAGTACTTTATTGTTATTCTCTTCATCTTCACTTTCTATGCTCTCGAAAGGTGAGAGAACTGAATATTTGGAAATGGCTATAAGAAGCATGGAGCTAAGGAATATTCTTCCTGCAAACCATGTTTGAGGGATAAAATGTTTGAGAAGGGTAACATTCTCTATTAAACTAAGCGATACAGCAACATGAAGCAAATCAATTAATGTACTTACAAAAAATCCTATACCCACAAAAAGACTAAATTTATCATTTAATTTGCGTGCATGCAAAATATAATAAAATGCTAATACTCCTGCTAATATCACTCCGAATAATTCAATATAAAAATGGTGAATTTCTGAACCCATCCATCTATTTGGATTTAATGATAAAATTGCGATTATTGAAAGAGGTATGGCAGGCAAAAGAGTATACATTATAAATATTTTATTTGAGAGAAGACCAAAATGATATGAAGACAATTGTTTACGATCAGGTGATTTTATAGTTGAATTCTTTGGAATTAATGGAGGCGATTTCACATCGTTTATTACTGAAACTGATTATTTGCTACTAAAACTTTGCGGATTTTTATTATTTATACTTTAAAAATGGATAAGAAATGAAATAATACATACACAGATGCAAAAACATCCTGATAAACTAAATAGTATATTTTTGATGCTTTGTAAAGTTAGGGATTTTAATGAGTGTTTTTGATCACTTTTATAGTTTTTATACTGTATAAATACAATATCTTATTAAATTGACCTCAAATCTGGTTAAACCTGTTTAATAATAATTTATTTGACCATATATAATAGTTGAAATATTTAAAATCAGAAATTATTTTTCTTAACTTTGTATAGCCATTATAGATAAACATAACTTTAAAGTTTGAATTTAGAAATAGGACAAGTTGGTCTGTGCATGATTCTTCGATTTCACTGATACATCGTATAGATTATTTAAAAAGATACCAATTTGTTATTCAAATTACTTTTAGCATATTTATTTTATCCTGTTTTCGAACATTGCCGAATAAACGTACTCTCTATAAAACGTTATCTTTATAAAAGATGATATTGTTTCAGAAGCCATTCATCTCTTTTCATATCTTACAATGCTATCTTTTCATTTTTCAAAATCATTTCTTTGCGCTCAAACAGATTAATTCTAAGGATGTGGTCGGTTTTTAGTTTATTTCTTTCATTCTTTCTTACATTAATACAAAGGTAGATTCCATTGTCTGATAAATATATGAGGTGTGGTCATAATTCGGCTCTGTTCACTTAAGAAAAGCCTATAGCTTGAAGGTGCTCTATTTATTATATGATCTCAAGAAACAGAACACCTTCAGAGTATATTGGTTATGGGTTATATCTTTATTTTTCAGGTTTATCTTTAAGAAAAGCAGCACTAATAGACTATCAGATTGCTTTATCAAAAGAAATCATGTTTCTATCTGGAACTGGATTCAAAAATATAATCCTCAAAAAATATCTACAAAGAAAAAGAAGATCTCCGAGTACGTAATAGATGAGACTCTAATTAAAGTTGGACCAGAGTACATTTAGGTATGGGTCGCTATTGAACCAAAAGATAAAGAAATCCTCGGAATGAGCGTATCGAAAGAACGAAATATGTTTGTATTGGCAGAACGTTTTCTGTCAGATGTTGTAGAGAAATATGGTTTACACCCGGTTTCTACAGATGGAGGCACTTGGTACCTACCACAAGCATGTAAATTCTTGAAACTGCCGCATCATGTTCATTTTTTGTATATAAGAATATGAGAAAAGCATTATTGAAAGAACTATGCAATACATCAAAGACAGAACAATGAATGCTTCGACGATTATTTTCCATGCAGAAAGAAGAAATGTAAATTAAAACATGTGATCAATTGGTTGAATCTATTTGTAGATTATCACAATAAGGAATTATACCTTAAGTGAACAGAGCCCATAATTCAAATTATCTCGATATATTCCATACCATCTTAAATCTAACACCTGAAATATGATTTTGACTAAAACTGTCCCAAAGATTAGCTCGATAGATTAAAGGAATCCATACTTATTAACATTTTATATCTGATAGGTTGCATACCATGGTCTAATATAACAAAGAAACGTGGTAGACCATATGTATATTTTCTACCATCAACCGTAATTGTAAGATGTTTTCTTGTAAAGATAAGATGGTTTAAAAATGATTCAAACAACGCCTTGAATATATTTTTAAATACAAATTGTCAGTATAACCGTAAACTGGTACTGGCCTGTGGTCTTTTAACAATACCTAGCAGTAGACGTATATTTGATAGGAGACTAAAGAAGACCATTCCTACTACAGATATAAAAGAAAGGATATAAAAAAAGGGATGGCTGATCTACAAATAACCGCAATAGATAGCACCCTCTTAAAAGCAAATGGTCATGTATCATATGGCATAAGTCATGTATTAAAAAAGGTGTATTACCTCGTCCTGGTATCGATTTTGATGTAAGGTGGGGGATATAGTCATGCCAAAGGATGGATATAAACTACATCTTGCATCGACAACAGATTTTCTTGTAGTACCTTTAGCAGCCGATGTAACTACCGCTAATGTACAAGATAAAAGATGTATTTTTCTCTAATGTCTTCTTCATGTGTATTTTCTTTACCGTCTGTTAGTTATATGACAGCTGATCTGGCAGGATATGATGATGAGAAACTGTATGAGTATAGCAAAAAAACATGGGGAATGGATTTAGTTTGCCCGGTCGAAAGATACAAAAGTAATTCCAGAGCGATTTTAGCTTGTATGCTTTTATGAATTGATATTAGGACCGCAGTCCATTTATAGTCAAAGAGAAATATGGATAGAATCATTGATAGATCTTATCAAATCCGTCTTTAGAATAGACCAATTGCCAATATATGAATTTCATACGATCTCTGCAATTGTAATGATATCGCTTTATTATATCAGGTAATGGTATACTATAACTATACTGTCTAACATAAATTCGTCAAGTCTTTCTATTAGATCCTTCTCTTAATGAGATTGTATGTGTAGCATAATGAAATTACCCGTTATATTGTGCTCACGTATTGATAGATTTTTTTTGTAGAAATGCTTTGACGCCCTACAAACTGGACTTACTGGTTAATATGAACAGTATGGAATTATGTTAGTTAGTGTACATTAATTTATAATATATTTTAAGATTTTTTGCATGATATAAGGTGTTTTTAATTAGGTATTCAAAATAAAATAAAGGAAATAAAAATACAAACTGTTAAAATAGAAAAATTATGGACGTCCAGCAGCTATCCAGTTTGATATCAAGTTGCTAGAGAACTCTTTCTGTGCATCGGATAAACTTATGTCTCCATTACATACTGCCCTGTAAAGAAAATATTCAAGTCCATCTTTTTCACCAGCTGTATATTGTACGCCTGCCCTTGGCTGTGGCCAAAGATTATTAGGATCGGTTGGATTTCCACCTACTGCAAGAGGTATCAAATGATCTTCCTCATAATTACCAGTACTGTTTCCTGCAAATCCATACGATTGCATCTGAACTTCTTTCAAATGATCTGTATATACCACTTAGTATAAGTACACAAACTATGAATTTCTAAAATATAAAGAAAAATTTTTGATAAGGTTTGAACACATGATCTAAATGGTATAGGATGGATCAGGTCTTATACTAGCAGAATATCCTGGAACACAAATTGTTTGATGTATATTTTTCTGGGTAACATTAGGATTTGTTGCGCCTGGTGTACAATTTGGATCTGGAAGTCCTTCACCTTTTATATGACATGAAATTTGTGCACTTGCGAAAAGAAATGGTGAGGATATTGACACATTTATAGTAACAACAGCAGCAACAGTAGTAGCAGAAAGGCTCGCCATAATTATAAAACAAAAGAATACATTTGTCTTTGATTGGTATTTCATTACTTTCAACTAAAATAATGGATGCTTAAATCTTTTTATTCTGTTATTAGGTTTCTTGCATAATTAGAACCGAATAGGAAGATATATCCCACTCTCAGCTGTCATAACATCTACTGTCAGTACGATGATGTGAAATTAGTAACAGAGATGTAGTGGATAATGCGGTTATTAAAAGACATATTTCATCTCCTAAAACAAAAGATAGAAGAAAAAGAAAACAGCATCTATGTCTTGATAAACCATATAATTTCAAATCAGTAAAACTGGAAATAATCAAACGAGGATATGTATCACATTTACCACATAAGAGAAAAAGAGGAGCGGTTAAGAAAGAAACCGAAAAGATCTCAAATCGCAAAAAACATACTGCGAGACGATGGGTTGTGGAAAGAACTAATTCATGGCATAATAGATTGAGAAAACTGTTTACTCGATATGAAAAGAAGATA
>JBDUES010000171.1:0-6178 GCA_040297625.1 Candidatus Nitrosocosmicus sp.
AAAACACTTGAAATTCTTAAAAATACAAATGAAAAAAGAAGCCTAAAAATGTGAAATTATTGTTTTTTGATGTTGGTAACAATCTAAATTTTGTATACGATTAAAGTTATGGAGATATACAAATGATGTGATCCAATATCTACATCAAAAAACTATTCGGTCATATTAATTGTTAAACCCACAAAATAAGGTAAATTGGAGTATTATAGTATTTCAATTCTCTTCTAAAAGATTTCTGTATTGCATATAAGTAGATTATGGATCTGCCTAACTATCTATTGGAAACATTAGAGTAGATTTTACCAAATTAACAATTGGAATATAAAGAGATTGAGGATTGTTACCAATAGTATCTACAAATTTAAAGTCAGATGTCATTTTATTTAATTCAACAAATTTTTTCATGGTTTTTTCTTCAAACACATGATAATGAGCAATAACACCCCCTATAATGCCTGTATGAATAAACAGTATTTCTTTATTCTGGTATGTAATATGATAAAGTAATGGTGTTATGGTCATAAAAGACTGCGATGTATAAAGTACAACATTCAACATCTCCTTTAGATTTTCGTATTGTAAATAAGTAGTAAACCACTCACCTTGTGACATACTATATTATAAAATGAGACATTATTTTATATGTATATCTCCATTATTGGACCTTTTAACCATTTTGCCTATACCATTTAGTATATTATCTAACATCTCTTAACAAATAGTGTCTCATGTCATGATTGAATCTTTTTGTTCTGAAATATGTAGATATTTTATTCTTTAAATTCGTTAAATCTGTTTTAATAGAATTAACTTAAATGCGCTTATTTATAGTTAAGATTTTGTTTATCTTTTTTATCAGTTCTTCATTTTCAATCGGCTTATGAATGAATAATTCTCTATCTATAAAAGAATATTCTTTGTCTCTAAACTTTTCGTAATACATTTCACTTGCTGTCAAAAAGCATATGTTGACACGACCATCCAATTCTAATATCTTTTTATATAATTCAAAGCCATCCAACTCGGGCATTTTTATATCAAGTATAACCAAATCATAAAAGTTCGGTTTAAAATTTGATAATGCTAAAAGAGAATCCGTGAATGCATCAACAATAAAGCCCTCATCTTCCAAAATCATTTTACAAAGTATAGTAAGATCGGGTTCATCATCAACAACTAGAATTTTTTTCTTCTCCATTTGATATTTCCCTATTTTTCTTTATTTTCCTTGTAGTCGGTAATCCAGGTGTGTGTAATTAATGGTAACCTAAAAGTAACTGTAGTTCCCTTTTTTCCATAATTATTATTTTTAGCCCAAATACTTCCCCCATGATTTTCAATAATATTTTTGGAAATAAACAATCCCAAACCTGTCCCTTGGAATGATTTTGTTGCAAATTTTGAAAATAGCTTGGGAAATATTTCACTATTTATTCCACTACCGCTATCTCTAACACTTATAATGACATTTTTGTCATCAGCATCTTTCTCTTCGACTTCACATGTAATAGATATTTCCCCTTCTTTTGTAAACTTGATAGCATTATCTAATAGATTGGAAATAACCTGTGTAATTCTTTCTTTATCACATTCTATCAAAATAGGATTATCATTAGTATTATTTTTGTTCCTGTAAATTAATTCAATAGTACTATTGGTCTTTTTAATTTGATTTCTATAATCATCAATTATACATGATAATACGATATTTAAATTAAATTGCTCTGTATTAAACCTAAATGATTGACTTTCAATTGCCGTAACATCAAGTATATTCCTAATAAGCTTTTGAAGCCTTGTGGCATTTCTAAATATTCCTTCCACCAATTCCTTGCTTCTTTCCGGGTGGTTTTTCAATATACCACTAAATCCTAAAATAGCTTGAGTAGGTGTTCTTAGTTCATGAGCTGCTATATTGATAAACTCCTTTTGCATTCTATCGTGAACCTTTAGCTGTTCATATAGTTCAGTTTGGACCCAAAGACTTTCAAAAATAGCTACATAGGATAATACCCCGGATATACTACTAGAATAGGTTGATAATCCTATTGCTTCATCAAATGTATCTTTAGAATCATCTTTTAACTCCATTACTAAAGAAAAGTTTTTATCGACCATCAAAAGGGTAGCTTTTGTCTCAGACATTCGCTCGATATGTCGAAAATCTATATTATGAGTACTATTTTCATGTATAGAGATTTTTCTATTATCATCTCTTTTCTGTTGTTGATTATGTTCATTTTCTGTCAGGTTTTTTTTTCCATTTTCAGGCAAATTTTCTAAAGGCATTAGAATTCTAACCTTCACATTGCGTTCGTGCGCGGCTTTTCGTAATAATTGTATTATTTCGATCCTCTCCTGACGATTAAATGCATTTATTGTGGGGAATATTAACATTATCTCTTTTGTTGCGCTATTTACTAGGCTTTGATAAAGTTCTTTTGCTCTATTAGAATTATTAATGATCTCTATAACATCTGATTGCATGCCTTCTTCAATTTCCCTTATCTTCTGTATGGCAGGAATAGATTTATCCCATAAAGTTTCAAAAAGATATTTATGTTGTTCTACTAATTCTTTTACATTACTGTATATTATCTGTTGTAAAGGTTGGGCATCTTGCAAGGTAGAGGTAGCTATATATTCAGATTCAGTTACTGCAAAATTCCCTTTAACTTTATCCAAATGTCGAAGTGAATCAGGTTCAATAATCTTGGAGATTTCTTTACAATATAAAAGGTTGTCTTTAGTAATTTCAGTAATGTATTTATATTTTATCCCCCTTTTGATACACTCAAGAAGTATATTTTTAATAGGTTCAATTTGAACAATTATCGAAGGGGATATCGAATCACCACAAACAAATATCGTACTCTTTGCATTTGTTGAAACTTGCAATTGCACTCTAGTTGTGTTTTCTATTCCATACAAGACTTCAGTCTTCTCGCGCGTTATGGGAGGGGTTACCAGTACTTACCATAATCTTAACTTATATAAAAAATAATAGGAAATCGGCTCTGTTCACTTAATGATAAATCTATAGTTTGAAGATGCCCTATTTCCTCTATGATATTAGAAACAGAACACCTTCAGAATACATATGTTATGCTCTGTATTTTTGTTTTTCAAATCTTTCCTTAAGAAAAGCAGCTATGATAGATAATCATTTTGCTTTATCAAACGAACCATGTTTCTATCTGAAACTAGATATAAAAATACAATCCTCAAAGGGTATCATCAAAGAAAAGGAAAATTCTAGAATATTCTTGATACAAAAAGATGAAACAGTTATCAGGATTGGCTCTGAATTAATATGGCTTTGGGTCGCTATTGAGATTGAGAGTAAGGAAATCATTGGAACCAGCATATCACAAGAACGAAATATGTTCGTTGCAGAGCATTTTATATCAGAGATATTGTAGATGAATACGGTCGATATTATCCAGTTTCAACAGATGGAGGTACCTGGTATCCACAGGCATATAAGTTTTTGAAACTACCGCATCACATTCATTCCTCATATGAGAAAAGCATCATCATAGAGAGAATAATGAATGCTTTGATGACTATTTTCCATGTGAAAGAAAGAAATGTAAATTAAAGCATGTAATTAATTGGTTAAACCTATTTATAGATTTTCACAATAAGGAATTATATCCTAAGTGAACAGAGCTAGGAAATATCATCTATTATATTATATTATATTATATTATATTATATTATATTATATTATATATGTCATTACAAATCATAACTATATTTTAAAAAAAATGAAATTAGATAAAAAATAGTTCTATTAAATCATATGTTATTATGGGTAGAAATAAGTAAATCACTTACATTATTAGCAAATTATTTTTTTGATAATTAGACTTTATTTTCCAATTCCGTTATCCTTTTCAAAATGTAATCCAAATGAGAATAATTTGGTACTCTATCTAGTAACTCTTTTAACTTTTTAAGATAAAATAACTCTTCTCTTTCATCATTTTTTAAATAATAAAGACTTATTAAATTAAAATAATCAGTTGCCATTTGAAAAAGCTCGTTTAACTCTTCATCTATTTCAAGGGCCATTTTACCGTATTTGAGAGCTTCATCGAGTTCACCCTTATCTTGAAGTATTTGCCCAATATTATTATAAATTACAGCCATGCTAACTCTATCGTTCAACTCGGTTTGGATTTCAAGGGCCATTTTACCGTATTTGAGAGCTTCATCGAGTTCACCCTTAACTTGAAGTATCGTTCCAATATTATTATAATCTATGGCCATCCCAACTCTATCGTTCAACTCGGTTTGGATTTCAAGGGCCATTTTACCGTATTTGAGAGCTTCATCGAGTTCACCCTTATCTTTTAATAGCTGACCAATATTGCTATAGTCTCTAGCTACACCACCTCTATCATTTAATCCTTCATTTTTTTTTAGTGATATTTTGGCATATTTGAGAGCTTCATCGAGTTCACCCTTATCCGGTGTTGTTTGTCCAATAGTATCATCTTCGCTAACCATCCCGATCATATCATTTAAATCCATTATTTATCTATTCATCCATTTTTGCTCATCTTGGCCGCATATTCTTTGTTTTATAACAAGTTATAGATATGGAAACAGAAATTGAGTTAATTGAAGATTTAGCCAAAGAATTGTGTCTAAAACAAATAACTTTAATACGTATCTATAAATATTTAGCATTTTTTAAAAATATGCAATGCAAAAACAATATAGGATTAAACGCATTTTTAACATCATTCTTTAAATTTACTAATTGTATATATTTTGGTATATGTATGTAACATGCTATATACTGTATCTGAACATGTATAGAACAATATTGCCCCATCATAAGATATATTTGAATGCATTATCATAATTACACCAAAATTATCAAGAAGTAAAAATAATATCTCAAAAAAACTATAAATGAAGATACATCTTTATAAATAACGTTAAGAATAAAATATTATGAGTGAAATTTCTCACACAAATGAAAAAAATAATGATTCAGATAAAGAACAAAAGGCATCACATTGGTCTGAACTAATTTCTAAAATTATAGAGAGATTAGTAAGTAAAGACGTATCGGTAACATATACTTTTGACCACCTTGAAATTGATGTTCCATCAGCACATGGTCCAGGTGGAAAGGAATTAGGAGGTGCAAAATGGGTAATAGATGGCAAAATAACCATTTCTACATCATCAACAGGAACTCATAATACCGAGTCATCGATCAATTCCTCAAAATATGTAACAGCATAGGTAGTGTTATTTTTGTATATAAGGGGTAACATTTCAGCAGATTTTAATGAAACACCTCTTTTATCCATAGTTTTTAAAGAAGAAATAATAATTGATGTTAAAGATACATCATTTTTTGATTTGATTGAATTGGATGATAAAACAGATGATAAAACAAGTTTTTGGGATTTAATCCATGATGCACGAGATTTTGCTGAAGTTCTTAAAAATAACAAATTAACAATTATTTTAAATATTAAAGGAAAAGAAACACTAATTATTGGTGAAAAAGCTAAGCCATCATTTTCACAAATATTAAGTAAAAGTAAAAATATAGAGATAAAAAGTGTTATAGAAGCAGCTAAACTTTCAAAAGAAATTCTAGATTAAATTCAAAATATATTCTTTATTTGAGATAAAATTTGTTCTTGGTATTTGAATCTCTAAAGAAAGAAATATGTTCATAGCAGAGGATAAGTTTATCATCAATAGTATTCAAAATTCATGGTAAGTATCCTATTTCGACAGATGATGGAGGCACTTGATATCTACTCTATTGCATGATTATCTATTTCATAATACATTTAGATACCATCTTTTAAGAAATCATAAGAAATGGTCCGACTACAGCCAATCTCTAGTTAGACATGGACAAATACTAATCGGGTTTGATGTATGGACAAATGGAATAAAGAATTAAAAGAAATGAACAAAGATAAATTTGGAGAACCATTTCATTATCCTAACACATTTCGTTTATTGCTTGCATATGCTAAAAGTGTATTTTCATCTTCCCTATAGACAGACAAAAAGAATGAATTGCAAAAGGACATGTCCATGGGAAAGTAATCTCTATTTTTGATTACATTACAATTAGCAGAAGAATTAACAGGTTGGATATTAAAATAGATGGTGTCAGCAGTAATAAGAAATT
>JBDUES010000172.1:0-10361 GCA_040297625.1 Candidatus Nitrosocosmicus sp.
TGGAAAACGATGGATTGCTGCTGAAACTGTTTTTTACATCTATAAAGAGAACCTATGGAGAATATATGTATCTGAAATCAAATCCCAAAATATAATAAAAGAGATGATTTTAAAAGTCATTGTATAACCTATTTAGCAGAATGGCATAAACCCGACAGAAATAAGTTATGGGTACCTAGTTATGCAACAGAGCAGGTGTGGTACATAATAATTCTACGGCAAATATGGTAAATGTAAAAGTTAAAGTAAGATTGTTCGGTTCAAATAACAACTTGGTCGCCGAAACCGTGAGACTTGTTATACCTCCTTCATTCACCTTTAAACCAGGATATGAGAGGAATTTTGATGTTTTAATTTCTGCAAGTAATGTTAACCATTATAATATTACTGCATATGGTTATAAAATGCAATAAAAAAATATCCTGATGAGTTAATTATAGATAAAAAACATATCTATCTTTATTTTATGAATTAAAGATAACGCATAGAACATAAACTCGACTAAGATGGTTATTATATTCATCTTGCAGATTATAAAAACAGTTAAAACATATTTGCAAAACAATTAAAGTCAAACATATTGTAAAGATGATCATAAAACCACAAATCTTTATTTTTGATTATTGTTACAGTTTTTTATTTATTTGAGCAAAAATTTCTAGTTTACCCCTAGTTTAATAATAGTTTAAGTATAACATAATATCATTTTATGTGATCAACATTTCACAAAAAGATGAAGATAATACTGAAAATGAACAATCCAGTCAAATAAATAAAAATGAACAGCGACAAACAATTATAAATCTTTTTGATTCGGGCATTCCTTTAGAAATTATTGCATTACAATTGGATACCGAATTAGATGAAGTTATTAGGATTACCCAGACGATAAACGATAATAATGATAAGGAAAAAAAATATTTGAAAAATGATTCAAGTAATCACCCTATGTCTGTTTTTTATTTGGATGCAATAGTAGATATTAAAAAAATAATATCCAATGCTCAATCAAACATATGGAAAGCCTTAAGAACAGATCCCGTATTTACTGTTCCGTTTGATGAAACACAAGAACTTTTGAGTAATTATGCGAATACTAAAATCAAATCAATTATTTTGTATATCGATATAGTTGGTTCTACCAAATTATCTATGACTCTTCCCATAGAACGCCTTTCCAAAATTATTCAAGCATTTACTCAGGAAATGACTAAGATTATCAGACTCTATGGTGGATATGTTTTAAAATACATTGGTGATGCAATAATCGGTTTTTTTAATATAGATACGGATAATTTGTATCTTCCATGTATTAATGTAATCAATTGTGCCAAAACGATGATTAAAGTGATTAAACATGGTTTTAACCCCGTTCTCAATCAATATGATTATCCTGAAATGGGGGTAAGAATAGGTATAGATTATGGTGAAAATATTGTTGTAAAGTATTTACCTAATTCTGAAAGTTTAAATCATCATTCTAAGGACAATACATCAGAAAAAAGTGTATCAGAAGAAGATAAAATTGATATAAAAAAACCAATTTATGATATTTTGGGATATACTATTAGTATTACTACAAAAATGACAGCCTATGCTAAAGTTGATCACATCATAGTTGGACAACTAATCTATGATATTTTATCTAAAGAAGAACAAAGCTATTTTAATATGGTTGATATTAGACCTGAAAATTGGAATTATATCAGTGACGAAACGGGATTGATTTATAAATTGTATATCAATAGAACTTGATGTGCTTTGTTGCATGATTCGAAAAACAGTTAAAACTAGCCCTATTTCTATGAAATCGTATGAAATTATGACTATTTATTTTGCAAATACAATACTAAAACGTTAACAAAAAACGATTTACTGAATCATGCAACAAAGCAAACTTGATGTTTTAAAATTTTATCTAAATGTATATTCTAAAAGCCTTTATTCTATCTTAAGTTTTATTTTAGTCAATATATTTTTGTAATATTTTTGTTAATTCTTACATTTTGTAGTGTCTAATAAATCGTGAAAATATATGTTTTTTGTATTATTTTTGGTTATCAAAATTGAAAAGATTTTTTAAATCATTTGCTTATCTTTATAACATATTTTTTATATAATTTAGGGTCAGTAAATGGTACATTAATCATTATTTTTTCATATAGCCACCGTATCATCATACCCCGGATCAATTTTAATTAATGAGAAAAGACTTTATTAAATATTAACTTGGCTCTTTTTCTTGCTTTGTTGTTTATTTCAACAACAACTAATCCTTCATTTGGTTGACCGTAAAAAATAGTCCAATTATCCGGAGAATACATGAAAAGAGGTAAAGCAACCAAGTCTTCTTCTCCTTCTATTATTAGTTGTATTTTGTTAAATTTTATTGTAGTTAATTTTTTAATCAGGTCAATTACTTGTATGTTGATCTCTCCTGGACTATTCTTGCAATTTATTATTTTATCCACCTCAAATTCTATTTTTTTACTGTTCATCAGCCTTTTTTCTTTGTAATCTATAATCGATAGATCAGGAATGTATCCAAATTCTATGAACTTTTGGGTAGTTGTATCTCCAACTGTTACTATCTTGTTTGATTTTCTAATGAATGGATATATTTTTTCTTTATTTACTTCGTTTTCTTTTATCAATGTACCAAATGGTTCTTTCAATAGATTACTGTATTTTGGATTAACATGCATATATTGTCTTATTTTATTATTGATTTTTGGATGGATCATCAATAACTTTAATTAATAATTATTTTTTTATAATTATTGTGGAATTTTTTCTTTTTCCTTCTCTTTTCCTTCTTGGTCTTGTAATTCTAAAGCGACTACACTTATTCTTCCAGCTGTAGTCTTTGCCATTTTATAGAATGCCTGGGAGTATTCTGAATCTGGTTCTGAAATTATTATTGATCTACCTTCATCACTGCCTTGCATGATTTGTGGAGTTAATGGAATTTCGCCTATGAATGGGATATTAAATTGTTCACTTATTTTTTGACCTCCGCCTTTTCCAAATATATTAATTCTCTCATTACAATTAGGACAGGCAAGATAACTCATATTTTCAACAACGCCTATTATAGGGATATTTAATTTATTGAACATTCCTATCGATTTTACTGCAACATTCATAGCTACATCTTGCGGAGTAGTTACAATTAAAATACCTGTTATAGGAATAGTTTGTGCCATTGTTAACGGTGCATCTCCAGTTCCTGGTGGCAAATCAATAATTAAATAATCTAGATCCTCCCAATTAACATCTGTTATAAATTGCTTAACTATGCCTGCTATAATTGGACCTCGGTATATGCCTGCTTGTTGAGATTGTTCATAAAAAAATCCCATTGACATAACTTTTACATTTTCAGTTATTGGTGGTTGTATTTTATTGTCTATCACTTCTGGAGACTGTTTTAATCCAAGCATTAAAGGCACACTTGGACCATAAATATCTGCGTCAAGTATTCCTACCTTTGCTCCTGTTTTTGCCAGTGCTAGTGCTAGATTTACTGAAACAGTTGTTTTACCTACTCCTCCTTTTCCACTAGCAACTGCTATAATGTTTTTTACGTTTGGTAATAGTTGGTCCATTGAAATTGAACGGCCTTCCATCACTCTTGCTGTCACTTTTAAATCCAAATCTTTTATACCTAGTGTTGATATCGAATTTCTTACATCCTGTTCGATTTCACTATTAAATGGACAAGCTGGAGTAGTCAATTCTAATGTAAAAGCAAGTTTATCTTCATAAATCGATATATCTTTAATCATTCCCATAGAAACAATATCTTTATGTATCTCTGGGTCCTTGACACTTTTTAAAGCCGTAAGGACTTGATCTACGGTAACCATGATAATATAGAACTCGGGTTACGATTATATTTAAATGATTCATCCTCTAGAGCATCTGTAAAGGCAAGAAAAAATTTTCTTGTCACATATTTTCTTTACCAATCCAGATAAATTATCTAACCTGCTTATATAGGGAAACACACATAAAATGATTAAAAAGATAATAAATTCCTTAATTTTCAAGTGTCTCTAGAATAAAATAATAAATGTATTATAATTTTTAATAGATAAACATAAAGTTCATAAACTGAAAGTTCTGGATAAGTTGTATCTTTATTATGTTTGCTATAGCACATATGACCGATGTAGTGAGAATTCCACCAAGCAAATTAACAAATTCATTGAAATTAACAGCGGTTGGAATTTTAAAAGAGAAATACGAAAGTATGGTTAACGCAGAATTAGGTTACGTTATTCTGATAATCGATGCAGAAGCAAATTCTATTGGCAAGGTGATTGCTGGTGATGGTGCAACTTATCATAAAGTTAATTTTACTGCTCTAACATTTTATCCAAAACTTCATGAAGTCGTTGAAGGGGAAGTAGTTGAAATTACTGATTTTGGAGCTTTTGTACGTATAGGTCCAACTGATGCTCTTTTACATTTGTCTCAAATTACTGATGATTATCTGAAAAGTGATGTTAAACAGGGCGTTATTTTGTCTAATCAGTCAGAAAAGACCTTGCGAATTGGTTCTAAAATCCGAGCAAGGATTACTGCAATAAGCCTGGGAAAAAGTGCATCTATGGGTAAAATTGGTATTACATGTAGGCAACCATTTTTGGGCGCTCTTGATTGGGTAGAACGGGAAATAAAACGTGCTCAGGATATACGTGTTGATGGTGAAGGTGGTGGAGGGGCAACCGCTGCTACAAATTCAAAAAAACCCGTCTCATCATCTAACATTATTTCTTCCAATACAAAAAAAGATAAGAAATAAAAATTGCATTATTTTAAATATAGTATTGGCAAGAGAATTTGCATGTAAAAAATGTAAGGCATTAACTACGGGTAAGATGTGTCCTGTATGTAAATCAACTGAATTATCTAAGGATTGGTCTGGAATATTGTTAATTTTTGATCCTGAAAAATCTAAAATTGCTTCAACACTTAATATCTCTATCTCTCATAAATATGCATTAAAAGTGACCTAGTTTTAAGTTGAGTAAATATTATAATTTTTATAACAATGATGACGATATCTCATTAAAAAATGAAATAGAAGAAAGATCACTTTTAACCGATTTTTTAAATGAAGATATCGGTACAGGGGATATTACAAGTAATATATTGATCGATGAAAAAATTGAGGCTAATGCAAAAATTATTTGTAAGGATGATGGGGAGATCGTTATAAGCGGATTATCTGAAGCTAAAATGATTTTTGAAATATGTAATTGCAATTCTACACTATTGGTAAATGATGGAGACCTTTTAAAAAAAGGTACTAGTGTTATGATTATTCAAGGGCCGGCTAGATCAATCCTAAAAGCCGAAAGAACAGCTTTGAACCTAATTATGCATATGAGTGGAATTTCAACTAAAACATCTCAATTTGTTAAAAAATTGGGTGAATTTTCTAAATTTGTGCGTGTTTCTTCTACAAGAAAAACCTCCCCGGGATTACGATACTTTGATAAAAAATCGGTAGTGCTAGGTGGCGGCATATCGCATAGAATTAGGCTTGATCAACTTGTATTGATAAAGGATAATCATATAGCAATTGTAGGTTCTGTCAATAAGGCTATTCAGTCGATTAGATCAAAATTTGGTTCCGCCAGAAAAATCGAATGTGAAGTAAGTGATTATCGTGGCATTATTGATGCAATAAACTCAGGGGCAGATATTGTAATGCTGGATAATTTTACCCCCGAATTAGCTCATAGTTCTATAGAAAAAATTACAAATTTGGGACTAAGAAATAAAGTTATTATTGAAATATCTGGAGGTGTTACTTTAGATAATATTTATGAATATGCATCTTCGATACCAGACGTAATTTCAGTAGGTTCTTTGACTCATTCTTTTCAGTCTATCGATTTCAGCCTTGAAATATCATCCAGTTGAAGTTAGATTTTCAATCCTTTTAATTGCTATTAGCTTGAATATGATTATATTTTGAGATATGGCAAAAATTAGGTTACATCTAACATTCTTTCAATCGGGATTTTTGCTTTGGCTGCTATTTCCAATGGAACCTTGACCTCGTATACATTGTTTATTAGAGAATTATATACTTTTTCTACTGTTATTTTTTTCATATATTTACATACTGCATCTTTTTTAATTGGAATAAATTCCTTTTCTGGATTCTCCATTTTCATTCTATATAACATTCCAGTCTCAGTTGCTATGATGAACTGATTGTTAGTGGATGTTTTTACTTCTTTCATCATCCCTTCTGTAGATAATATTTTAGTATCTTTATTGATATCCCCTTTTGAAATGTGATAAAGTGTGGATGATGTACAGCTACATTCTGGATGAACTAAAAATTCTGCATTTTTATAGTTTTTTAACATTGTATTGATGTCATCTGACCTTATACCTGCATGTACATGACATTCTCCTGGCCATATTTTGATATTCTTTCTCTTGGTTACTTCTGCAACATATGCTCCTAAAAACATATCAGGTAAAAATAAAATTGGTTTTTCTAGGGGAATGCATTCTACAATCTTTGTCGCATTAGAAGAGGTACAGCAATAATCGGATAATGCTTTTATTTCTGCAGATGTATTTATATAACTTACAACTATTGCTTCTGGATTTTGTTTTTTCCATTCTAGTAGTTCTTGCGGGTTTATTGAAGACGCAAGGGAACACCCTGCATCCATATCTGGTATTAATACTTTTTTATCAGGACTTATGATTGATGCTGTTTCGGCCATAAAATGTACACCACAAAAAACAATTATTGAAGCATCAGTTTCTGCAGCCGTTTTCGATAATTTTAAAGAATCACCTATAAAGTCTGCAATATCTTGAACTTGGGGAATTTGATAGTTATGAGCTAAAATAACTGCATTTTTTTCTTTTTTTAATCTTAATATTTCCTTGGTGAAGTCAATATTTAAAACAGACATTTATTTATATATTTATTGTTTTGTTCTTCAATTTAAATAATAATAAGATAGTATCTGATTGCCATTGATTTATTATTCTAGGTAATTGTTGCCTATAATGATCCAATCGATATAAATTATTATTTTAAGTATATATTAAATATAGGTTTTGTTATTAATATGACATGCCAACTCACGGATCATTAACAAAAGCCGGAAAAGTTAGAGGTCAGACACCTAAAATTCAAGCGCGTCAGAGAACTAGCCCTGCATCTAAAGTAAGAAATAAAGATAACTTTGAGAAAAGATTTGAAAAAAGAATTGCACCTGGTCAAAAGAAACCGGAGAGAACTAATAGGCGTTAATTTTAATTTATTTTAATTTATCTTCCAAATAAAAATATTAATGGGTTAAAATAACTTTGAAGTATGTACCACCATATTGCAGAAACTTGGAAGTCGATGTTAAAAACACGATCACAATATCTCAAAGATAAAGCATATTTGTGGAGGAGAGAGCCTACAATACATAGAATTGATTCACCAAGCCGATTGGATAGAGCAAGGGCTTTGGGCTATAAAGCAAAACAAGGTATTATAGTTGTAAGAGCTCGTGTTGGAAGAGGGGGAATGAGAAAACAGCGACCTGTTTCTGGTAGAAGGCCTAAACATCTAGGTGTTGTTCATATAAAACAAAGTATTAGTATGAAACGGGTGGCCCAAAGACGTGTTAATGAGAAATTCCTTAACCTTAAAGTTTTAGGTTCCTATTTTTTATATCAAGATGGAATGTATTCTTGGTTTGAGGTAATTCTCATAGATCCAAATCATCCTGCCATAATAAAAGACAAAGAAATTAGGAGTAAATTAAATCTAAATTAATTTATTATCTATTTATTTTTTCAATTATTTTGTTTATTATCTCATTTATTTCAGTCAGTGTTGTATCTTTTTCTACAGTTAGATAATAGAAAATGTCTTTGTTTGTCTCCGGAATTAATAAAAATGTAACATTTTCATTTTTTTCTACTGTAAAGATTGATTTTCCTATTGATATATCCAATGATTTCCTTAAATGCTGTCTCGCAGATTCGATATATCTTTCATCCCTTGCTTGTTCGGGTGTTAATATTGGTCTAATGCCACTTTTTAGCTTCCCTGTAATGGTCCTACCAAATTTATTTATTATCCCAACATATCTAATTTTTTCCGAAATTTTTAGAAATGATAAACATTTTTCTTGATTGATAGTTATTTCATCTCTTTTGTTATCTTTATTTTCTGTCATTTTGTGCTACTGTATTACAAGTAATTTAAAATGCTATTTTATTCTTGTTTTAATACCTGTGTGATAAATCTCCCAATATACAAGATCTTGCATAATTTGTATAAACAGATATATAACCATAGTCTCCATTGAAATGTCAATTATTTACTTTTCTAGAATAGGTTATTCACAAAACTCATGCTTTTCAAATCATTTACCTGCCTCACATTAAAAGAGTTTTGGTAACATCTACTATAGCAAGATAGAAAAAAGATATACCAAACATGAGATATAGCGATTATCTAAACGAAAGAATAGAAAACGGTTCATTAGTACTGCTGGAAAATACTTTAAACCAGATGTTAAAAACAGGTTTCTCATGCTTTTAGTCTATATACTATCATCTTTACATAACCTATATGTTAACAGGATTTCTCTTTAACTTGGATCAGAGTAATATCTGTTACAGAGATATGCAAAAGATTGAAATCTTGATAAGAAAATGTATACCTAACCCTCAGAAAATATACAAAATAACAAAAAGGCTTAGAACAGGAAATTGAAAAACATTTTTCCGGGCTTTATGGCTTTCGTAGATTGTACATAGAACAGCAGATACCCTGGCCTAAGAACAATACTAGAAGGAAGATGTATTTTTTCGGAAAGAGAAAGAGACACATAGTTAACAATCATGGCATAATTCTCCATAAAATAGGATATTAAAGAGGAAAAAGGCATGACTATAACATCTATAAGAAGAATCACCCCATTACTCCCAATCAAGTTATTGTTATGGTGAATGTGTTTTACCTTGGATATCTTGGAGTAGTAAAGGATTTTGATCAAATTTCATATTTACTACATAAACAGAAAAGAAACCATAAATTATCAAGAAGAAAAAGAGTATAACAAAAGCCATTCTAAAAAGAAGTGGATAGTAATAGAACATACTATCTACTGCAGAATGAAAAAGTATGGGATTTTTGTAGATGTATTTAGAAAGAAGATAGAAAAGTACAACAAGGTATGAGATATAGTATCAGGACTGATAAACTATAGAATAACAATTCAATTTTAGATTGCCGATACTGCATCCATAGTAGAAGGGACAAAACATTTCTAATTATGCAAGATCTAATGTATGATGGCATTCGCATTCACAATCAATCATTTTCATGTCAAATGAACAGTCTTCATCTGGACCACATGTTTCATTAACTGGCCATTTTCGTGGACATTCTATGTGTTTATCTCTTTTGCAAAAAAAAGTTATAAACATATTTTATATATACTATAAATCTATATTAAATAATTGTGGTGCATATATTGAGCCTTCTCTTACTCTTTTAACTTTGGCAACAGAGAGATAATGGGGCCATAGAGTTATCATTATTGCTCCCTCTGGTACATTTTCTGGAGATTCTATTATTATCAAATCCTTTAAATCAACACCATGATCCTGCAATTTGATTTTACTTTTATTTATTAATTCTTTGGGCATTCCACTGCTATATAGGTAAACTTTTTCAGTGTATTCTATATGTTGAGACACTATTTATAATAAATTTTGAAATAGAAAAACATACCGTTGCTCTTATCTCTGATTATTCATATCATAAATAATGAATAATGAATAAGGATTAATGCTGAAATTAAATGTCATAGTTCATCTACTTTATATTTAGTCGTACATCCAATACATTCATAAATTTCGCTACCTACTGGCCCTGATACATTAAACCTTACTATTGTTTTGCACTTTGGACATCTTCCATCGGTTGACTTTGATTTCTTAATTGGCCTCGCTGTTTTTCTTTTTCTACTTCCCATGATATTTTCAATAATCTAGAGCTTTTAATAAATTGATTCGTATATCTATTTGAGGCTTGGTCATAATTCAAATTATCTCTGGATATATTTACAACAGCTTAAAGCTAACCTATGGAATGTTATTTTGATTAAAACTGTCCCAAAGGTTATCTCTTGGTAGAATAAAGGAATCCATCCTTTTTAACATTCTGTATATAATAGGGTATATACCATGGCCTGTTATACCACCACGAAAACGTGGTAGACCATATGTATACTCTCCAACGGTAATTCTAAGATGCTTTATTGTAAGGATATGATGGTTCGGACTGGATTCCAACAAGGCTTTGC
>JBDUES010000173.1:0-5252 GCA_040297625.1 Candidatus Nitrosocosmicus sp.
TGTTCTGAGGGGTTTAACTGAGAATTAACAGAAATAGGAGAATGTCCCCATCTTCCAAGTGCTACTAACTCTTTCTCGGAATTATTTGTTTCGATGATTCCCAAAAGACATAGCGGAAATACAATCATTATAGAGAGAAACTCTTTCAAGATTTCATTGTCGCTTAGTATACCATCAGGTCCAGATACATTTAAGCCATATTCATTTGTAAAAAGTTTTCCTCCTGATTCGATCTCGCATTTATCCAATAATGAGGATAAAAAGTACCAAATGCCCGGCTTCATATCGTTCTTTATTTTTTTATAAAGTAATTGTCTTGCTGCAATCTCGTTTGATTTTAATCTTCGCATACCTGGATCAAAATCAAATACTTTTGATTTGAACAAAAAAGGAGCAACACCGTTCTTCCCTTGTGCCCACCATTCTAGAAAAGTTTCATTAAGCACTCCATTTGATGAGAGTATCTTACTTACATTGGATGATATAACTTCTATTCTTTCTGCATTTCCTTCTCGAGCATTTGATCTTTTTATTAGTCTTTTGTCATATGCAAAGGCCATGAGCATCTCATTAAAATCCTTCCAATCAAAGTAATCTGCACCGTAAATCTTCTTATAAGCCTGAGATGTAGCCACATATTGTTGGAATAGTGGTAGGAAGGTAATCTTGGGGACGAGACCTAACTTTGGAGTGGGTTTTGGCGGCTTTAAAGAGATATCGTCAAACAACGCTTGCATAAGATGCATTAGCTGTGGTGTTTTAATGGCGGAGGGCTCGTCTATATTTTTATCAGAACTAAATGGAATAATGTCTACTTTAAGCGACCTTGTCTTAAAACACCCTCTTGCCTCTTTTGGTATTAAAAAATAGAATCGTGCTTCTTTTTTAGATTCTTTCTTAATACTTGGATTATAAGTGGAAAGCGGCTTAGTAAATCCAAATAGGCGTAATAAGAATTTTTCTTTTCGGTGACCGTAGGATTGCAGAAGAAATGAATTACCTAGACCGTAATAATCCTCATCATCCTCTTCTTCATCATCCTCAGAAATATCTTGAAAATCGATATTTTTCCCGTTATTCCATCCATTTTGTTGCGGTAGTTTTTCATCCGTTGAATCCAATGATTTTTTCCACGATCTAGATTCAATTTTCATTCTGGTATTGAGTTCCCATATTGGCATATAACCACCAGCAGAAACAACAATTTCACATGCTAAACGATCCTTAGAGTTTAATTTATCAACAAATGTAGACAAAACTTTTGGAAGTTCAAAATCTAGGAATCTTGCCAAATCCTCCTTTGCAAGATTGGCTTGTTTATTGTGTAGACCGGCAAGCCTTGCTAGAGATAATAAGTCGGCCTTATTTTCGTGATTTAAAAAATATATATAACTTAGATCCTCCGGATCAACCAGGTTACCAAAGTCATCTTGGAACAATCTCTTATTGATTTGAGACATGGCGCGTTATTTCCATCTACCTGAATTTAATTAGATAATCTCCATCGTAATAATTATCCATATAATTCTTGAGAAATTGGTACCTATTAAAAAATTGCTAAAAATCTAAAATACATCAAATCAAACATAATACACAAATTAGATTATAAATTTTATAAATATCACAGTAGTTTCTAAAATTTTACTATACTTCAATTACATTATCTATACTAAATTCCAATTCTTCTAGTTTATCCATAAAAACAAGAGTATGGATAAAAGAAAATTCATATAAATCTACATTTACTGAAACATTAAACATTATTAAACAAGAATTTAATATAAAATGTTTATATAGATCATAAAATTGGTAATCATTTAAACGTTTTTTTAGGTTTGAAATATCCATGAAAATAACCCATGTAGATTTCCTCACGATTTCCACCGAACCCGCGTCAAATTAGCATGTATTTATACTGCTGTGTGTATATTAATAGTATATTTATGACCAATCTCGTCACAAATTCAATTCCAATAAATCCTTATGAAAATTTTTATCAGATAATCACTTCAGATTTTTGTACTTTATATTTACCATATCAAGTGTATAGGACACATAGAGAATGAATAACAACATGAATAGAAAAGGCCACTACTACCAACTAGCTCCTGATTTGGCAATATATAGACTAATCAATGGCATGTGGCAGGTTGCAGGAGGACATGGATATATCGATCATGAATTGGCAATCAAAGATATGATCAAATATCATGAGGCTGGATTTACTAGCTGGGATCTAGCAGATATTTATGGTCCTGCAGAAGATTTTATTGGACAGTTCCGGCGTAGATTATCTGAACTAAAAGGAAAAGAAGAACTCAATAGAATTCAGTCATTAACAAAATGGGTACCACAACCAGGAAGAATTACACATTCTATCGTTAAAGAAAATATACAAAGATCACTTCACAGAATGGGCGTTATCTCTCTGGATTTACTTCAGTTTCACTGGTGGGATTATAATAATCCGTCTTATATGGATGCTCTCAAATATATGTCCGACCTTCGCGATGAAGGATTAATCAAGCATATAGGTATTACAAATTTTGATACTGAACGTATGAAGATTATGGTAGATTCAGATTTGCAAGTTGTATCAAACCAAGTTCAATATTCGATTATAGATCGTAGGCCAGAAGTAAAGATGATACCATTTTGCATAGAGCATAACATCAGTCTTCTTGTCTACGGAAGTCTGTGCGGAGGACTAATGTCAGAACAGTATCTAGGAAGAATACAAGAACCATCTGCTGCGGAGTTGAATACGTTAAGCTTACGAAAATACAAGAAGATGATAGATGTATGGGGCGGATGGAATTTGTTCCAAGAACTTTTATTTACTTTGAAGGAAATTGCACAAAAGCACAATGTAAGTATTGCAAATGTAGCAACTCGATATATTCTGGGGAAACCTGCAGTAGCAGGTGTCATTATCGGTGTTAGACTTGGAATAGCTGATCACAGAAACAATAATGCCCAAGTATTCAACTTTAGTTTGGATAAATTAGATTGTGATGCCATAGATGCTGTATGTACAAAGTCAAATAATTTGTTTGATATAATAGGAGATTGTGGCGACGAATATAGATAGATGTTCTAGATATTATCCACATTTCATGAACATTTTGGATTATTCTTATCTGAGAGTAGGCGACACATAACATTATCTCAGTGTTGGTAACAGATTATAATTAATGATACAGGATATTGTATATTTTCTCTCCTTTCTCTCCTTACTAGTTGAGAATTGATACTACTGATTCCATTAATTCCTATAAAATTATAAAATGATTTATGATCCATACTCGATTATTTAGCAAATCATATTAAATTATGACTAATTACTATTTAGTAACATATTGCAATATTAAAATAACATTGATAAGAATTGCAAAATGTCAAATATGAGAAATACTGTAGAGAAAAGTGAAAAAATGTAATTTATTCCAAAAAATGATAAAATTTAATATAATCATTATTGTAGTTATTTGTAATGCTCGAAAAACATATCTATCTCAAAATTGAAAGGATAGAAAATTATAATCCTGTTGAACCAGAACCAGCCGATACTACAACTAGAAAATACAAGAGAGATTGTATGTACAATGTTACTACAACTAAAGATCTTAGTGATCCACCCAAGTCATATACTATAAACCATCGTAATGGTCTAATTCCCGACCACGACCCAAATGAAGTTAAAGATAGATCTCTTGAAGCAGCAATAGTATATAGGGAATATTTGAATGCCAACTATACAATTCCTAAAATAGACAAACTCATTTTTAATGATATAAATGAACCCAATTATAATAGAAGAGTTCCAGGTGCAGTAGTATATACACACCCTAACACAAAACTAATAGTACATGTTTTCAATTCAGATAATAAGCCGCATAGCTTCCATGTTCATGGACTTAGTTATGGTATAGACTCTGATGGAGCTTGGCCATTTGGGATAAAAAGTAAAGATGGTCGACGTTCTGATAAAATATGCCATGGCGAATATTGGAATTATACTTTTGATATTACACAAAAAATGGTTGGTGCATGGCCATTTCATGAACATTATCAGGCCATTGAAGACAATGTAAAAAGTGGCTTATTTGGCGGAATTATAGTAATAGATAGTAATGAATTACTTCCACCTTCATTAGAAATATCTAAAGAAATTATGGAAAAATATGACAAACCATCTTTAACCAAAGACGAATATAACTCATTAAATAATGAAATGCTTGCTCTAGAAAAAGAATTTTTGTTAAAATATGACATAACTTCGGATAAACATAATGTAGGTAATAGGGATAGTATGCCAGTAATTCATGTTCCATTGTTTTATCATGGTATGGATGGTGCTACATTATCGACCGATTGTTTTAATGGAAGAGGGTACGTTGGAAATTCGCCTACAATTATTGCATGGACAGGTCAAAAGATAAAATGGTATGTATTTAGTCTTGCTTTAGATACAGAATGGCATAACTTTCATCCACATTCTCAACGTTGGTCGTTTGCCAATAAAACAATGGATGTTCGCAGTATTAGTCCTGCGGAATCATTCATTGTTGATACAACTGTCCCTCCAGTTTTATTACTTTCTGAGGAGATTAAAAGACAAAGTGATAAAACACCAAACGCAAAAAAGTATACATTTAGAGGAGATTTTCTATTTCATTGTCATATCGAGATGCACATGATGAATGGCATGGTAGGTATAATGAGATCGAGACAACAAGTCTGGTTGACTAAAGAGCAGTTTGAAAAAATACAAGATGAAAAAGGAATTTTTCAATTAGATTCAAATGATAATGATTGTCCACAAATAGGTAATGATCATTGCGAGGACACTCAAATGCCTGATCATATGAACCACTAATTTGTTCATTTTCTTAAATTTTTATTATAATTATTGAGTTAAATAATAATGAGTATTGTATAGTCCGTGTCATAATTTGCAAAATTAAAGAACACAAATCAGTTAGACCCTTTTTCCAATTATTTGGTGTGTATTAATAAAATAACAAGTAAGTAAAAAAATTAACAAAAATATGGTTGATTTACTTTGTATAAAATTCATAAAAACTATATAAAATATATCTTATTCTATCGAACATAACTTTAATATACCATTTAGCATATATTAGCGAACCTCCCTTAACAGATAGTTTTCCATATGAAGATTGAATTTTTTTGTTCTGAAATATCCAGATATCTTGTTTTTTAAATCTGCAAATGATGTATAATATTTC
>JBDUES010000174.1:0-5154 GCA_040297625.1 Candidatus Nitrosocosmicus sp.
AAGAACTATGCAGTATATTAAAGACAGGACTGAAGAATGTTTTGATGATTATTTTCCTTGTAGAAAGAAGAAATGTAAATTAGAACATGTAAAGAATTGGCTTAATCTTTTTGTAGATTATCATAACAGAGAATTATATCTTAAGTGAACAGAGCCTAATTATGCCTTAGATTACAGACTTTTAATATATTTAAATGCTAGATGATAAAATAGGTTTTACAAAGGTATATTCTGAAGACCTTATAATACATGCTTTCTGAATTAGTCCATTAATATAGATATTTCTCAATTTAAAACGACTCTTTTTATATTACAGCACACCTTAATTAATGATGTTACATAAACTATCTTCATCAATGTTATCTATAGGATTTATCTTGTTGCTATTTATAGCAATTTCTACTGCAAATGGCGCAAAAACAATATTATCAATAAACGGATGGGCTACAACGCAACAAAAAAATTTAACAAATACAAATATGCCTTCCTTTAATAATACTACTACAGATGCCACCAATACTAATGAATATAATTCGATAGTCCCTAATAATACGTCAAATACAAATAATACTGCATTATTAAATAATATATCTCCTATCTCCAATTCTTCTTCTCCTTCTGCAGCAACTGCCGCAGCATCAAACAATATTGCATCAAATGCTACATTCAAACAATCACAACCACCACAAATGTCAAATAAAACAATCGAACTACAAAAAAAGATTCAAGCAAGTATTCCCACCTATTTGATACTTGTGGATCTAAATATGCCTCATAAAAATACTACCGATTATGGGGTTATCGATCTTACAGTAACTCTTAATAACGCTACAAAGGTAAAATCACTTAATTCAACAACTTTTAGTGGAAATCACGTGGTAATGCCTTTTAGATTTAGTGCAAAAAGTGACAATGCTCCTATTCTAGTCAATGACAAATTTAATACATGTGTATCCGGTGAATTCCTGGCTGCAGCAGTATGTAATACTGGTATAATTAAAACGACAAACCCTCCACTTACAAAAGCAGATATCAATCTCGGATAAAAAGAAAGAGCATCATAAAAAAAATATGACCATTGAATCTCCATTTTCCGACTTTTTTATTTGATTAGATTTACAAGTCCACGGATATTATTCTCATATTTTCAACAGAGTACAAAAATAGTAAAATTATAACATAATCAAAATATAAACATTAATTTTAAGTCAAGTTAGCCCCGAATCATAAGACAATTTTGGTTGATGTTGTTAATAATATCGGCAGTATAAAGTAAAAAGAAGCTCCTGTCCCATCAGAATTGTTTTCAGCCCATATTTTTCCACCATGAGCTTCAACAATACTTTTTGATATAAACAGTCCTAAACCAATACCTGTTTCTGATTTTGTAGCAAATTTTGTAAATAATCTTGGCATTATAGTGGGGTCTATACCTGTTCCGTCGTCGTTGATACTAACAAGGACTTTCTTACCATTATCATTCCTATTTTGCATTTGTTGAACTGTAGTAACAATAGATATCTTTCCCCCAGTTTTTTTGCTAAACTTGATAGCATTATTTAATAGATTAGATATTACCTGAGTTAGCCTTCCTTTATCTGCTTCTATTACCAGATAGTACTCGGGTTTATATAATAACATAATATCGCTACCTTCCTTTTGAATATCATTTTTGAAATCCTCTATAACACTGGATATTAGATCCGTGAGATTGAATTGTTCTTTATTTAGTTTCAATGTCTGACTTTCAATTTTTGTAACATCCAAAATATCGTTGGTAAGTCTTTGTAATCGTTTAGCGTTTCTAAATAATCCTTCAGATATTTGTTCTCTTTTTTCAGGATGTCTTTGTAATAGCTCAGAATAACCAAGAAGAGCTTGAGTTGGAGTCTTTATTTCATGACTGGCAATGTTAATAAATTCTTTTTGCATCTTGTCATGCACTTTTAGTTGTTCATTTGCTGTCTTTAGTTCTGCAGTCCTTTTTTCTACAGTGGATATCAACCTCTTGTTCCACGAAAAGACCAAAAATGCAATGCCAAATGCAACAGCTGCAATTACAATTATTATAATAATACTAAAGTTCTTCTGTTGATTAATTAACCCACCAACGTCACTTGTAAGGTTATGTGGAGCAATAATGTATAACGTCAAAAAGTACTTGCCATTAATGTTCACAGGTTCATAAGATATAGTGCTTGTTTTTCCAGCTACAGAAATGTTACTTGATCCTCTACCTCCATGCAATGAACTATTTATTAGTTTATTTAGCGAATCTTTAGCTTCTGAAGGCAGTAAGGATGAAAGTGTAGTTTGTATATCCTTTCCAAAAACGTCTTTACCAATAAATGATGGGGTGTTCGAATAGAGTACCATGCCTTTTCTGTCTAATAGTCCTACTGTACTATTAAATTGTGGAATTATTTGATGCTGTAACAAAGTTCCTAAGGTAGTAGCTCTCATTGATGCAACTACAACACCCGTAAATACCTCAGGTGATCCTTTTCCAGTCATATTGAATACTGGATAAGATATATATAATCTGGGAATATTATCATTTGATTCTAATAGACTGCTATAATATGCTGTATGAGTATCTCTAGGTACAGAAAAATATGGTCTATAGCTCAAATCTATTCCTTTATACTTTTGATATGCACTTTGGTTAATATTGCTCAACCAATTCATTTTACCATTTTTATCAAGCCACATATAAAAATCCGTAAGTTGATTTGAGTATTGTTGCCTAGTGTTGATAACATCAAATGTCCTTTTGTACTCATTATTATGTAAAGCTGGCGACTCTGCAAGCGTTTGCAAGAGATTACTTATGCTTTCAAATTTATTTGATAATATTTGTGAAAGGTCATGTACTTGAATTTGAGCATTTGTTTTAACCTCATGTGAGGCAATATCTGAGATTTTAGCAGAAGTAAAAGAATAATATTGATATGAAAAAACTGAGAGTAATATTGCAACAACTGCTATAGCAATTAGTATAATAGAACTAGTTTTTGATATAGGGGTCGTAGCTTTCTTAAACAAAGGACGAGTAACTAATTTCCTATCAGTATACCTCTACATAAGTTTTAAAGTTATACGGATGAATGGACATGTATTACAAAAGCAATGAATTCATTGTCTGCCGAAGAGTGGTTATCTGAACTTAAACAAATTAAAAAGAGCAAGGAGTGTAGTGAATGTGCTTTGTTGCATGATTCAATAAATCGTTTTTTATTTGTTAACGTTTTAGTATTGTATTTGCAAAATAAATAGTCATAATTTCATACGATTTCATAGGTATATAGCATTAGTTTTAACTGTTTTTCATATCATTTAACAAAGCATCATAAAATACATTATATAATATTTTATCTGAATAATATAATTTCTAATCAGAAATTAATATATCATCCTCTATATCTATCACTGTCACCAGACACTTTATTGGATTAACTTTTTACTTTTCAAAATTTAAATTTGCGCATTCGATTTAACTTGTACCTGCTTATGTGGTAATGCCAGATAACTATTTGTATAAGTAGAAATTGGATAATTTTTGATATTGTAAATGAGTATATTAGATATACTCAGTATAATTCATATTGGTAAAACCAACCGATATAAAACCACCTTTTACTGAACAAGCAGCCAGAGCATAATTCAAAGCATCTTAATACATTTGAAATACCAGTTATCTTTGCTTTATGGCAAAAGCATACACTATTGATTCACATTGGTATATTCATAAAGTTTCTTAAAAGAAATTGGCCCATAGAAAATGAATATCATCTTATGAGAGATTGGGCGTTTTACTAAAAATCGTATTTTATTGGGTTTGAATATTGAATGGAAAGAGGTAGATAGTAATCCTAATCAATGGATGCGAACTTATGGCAATAAGTATTGAGAATATGAATACAAGGGTCTTAAGCGTATACAGGATATGAATGCTAATGATTAATCTAATGAAGAATCAGAAAGACGTTATCTCTATTTATTGCATCACATGACATTCTTTGAGATAATAAAAGACTTGCATAAAAACACTAATGTTTTATTTGTTGTAATTCCAACATCTTGATTTTTATTTAATTTATTAACTAATTTTTGCTCTTGAATTATAGTCTCTAAAAAGATATAATAAATAATTGTATTGTAATTGTCTGTAGAATATTTTTATGTAATAGCGAAGTATCAATAAGATCTATTAATTACTAATTTTTAACAAAGTATATTCTGTAAAATAATATTTTTTGGCTTTACAAAAATATAATAAATTACCTCCGGAACCTCCGAGCCTCCAAATGCAATTATGTTGATACTAGGCCTGTATCTGGAGGGATGGAGGCATCGGAAGCATTTACATCTATTTAAGTAAAAGAATAATTTTAGAAATATCATAGTCAAATAAAATGGAAGTAGAGATAATATGATATTTTCAAATTAATATCTTTCTTTATGAATTCCAGTAGAACATCTTAAAAATATTTTTGTTGTGGACTACTTTGTTGCATAACTCAATTTTTCGTATTTTTTAGATGTATCCAGTTAAAATTTAACGTATAATTAAACCTTAATTAGTTTTATTGTATACCATTTAGCATAAGTATGCTAAACAATTTGTCATGGTAATTATATAAAACACAAAAGCTATCTAGATCCTTTGTATTTATTTATCTGCTCCCAATGTCATTGACCAAGTCCAAATTGGTTAATTTGTACAAAAAAGAATACGATCCTAAGGTGAAGGAAAGACTCTACTGCTAATTATCAGAGAGTAAGAGAAGGTGGACAAATTCCTTTTCGTGTTGTAAAAGAAATGCATAAAAACAATCCCTTGGCTTCAGATTGGTTAAAAAGATATGATAACGAAGTTGCATAGAAGGACTAAAAGATAGAACAAAAGGCGGTAGACCATCCGAATTAACAGACGATGCCAGTTACCAGATTAGTAAAGAATTAAAAGAAAGCAACCATCATGCCTGATCCCCAATACAGGTTGAAGGGTTAATTGTAAAGAAAAGAATAGATCTCTTGCATAATTGCTTGCAAACAGCTTTATGATCATTAGTTCCTCATCAACCTGTTCTTTAGTTGCTTTCCTATGATAGGTTATCCAAAAAACCATTGCTTTTCAAATCATTTACCGGC
>JBDUES010000175.1:0-4624 GCA_040297625.1 Candidatus Nitrosocosmicus sp.
AATTATCCTTTACAAAAATTAATTTATTAATTTAGAATACCTTTTTTATGCATTTCAAAAATAATTAAAATTATTAATTCATTTATGCAGCTCAAATCCACTACTACTTTGTTATTTTAATTATTTGCATAAACAATAAGTAATTCTATTTTAGTCTCCATAATTAATTATTGGTGTATCCAAAATTTCTAGCAGATGGTATGCTTGGAAAAATTGCAAAGAAATTAAGAATCTTTGGTTTTGATACAGAATATTTAGCAAATACTGATGACAACACGATAATTAAAATGTGTTTTGATAAAAAGAGAACTATTTTAACAAAAGACAGACAACTTTATGCTCGATCTCTAAAATTAAACATTCCATGCATTCTGATTACTTTGGAAAATGAATTAGATAGTTTAATTACTATTATGAAAGAATATAATATTAGTTATATTTTTCCAGTCACAAATAAATATACAAGGTGTACATTATGTAATGGAACATTAGATGCAATTTTGAAATCATTATTGATGGTGGATGACGTTCCCGAAAAAGTATTGGAAAGCACTGATATATTTTTTAAATGTTCGAATTGTCAAAAAATTTATTGGAATGGAACACACATAAAAGAAATAAATCATCTTATTGATGAAATCAATAAAGAAATAAAGAAATAATTTAACGATTTATTTGTCAATTTCTTATGAAAACTATGCAGAATATCGAAAAACGACAAAATTCAAACGCTCACAATAAAATATAATTTAAATAAAAAAATGTGCTATTCTATTCTTAGAGCGATATTCAATTGAGAATTCTTGTTTGAACTAATATCTTTGAAAGTGTATTTGTTAAACTCGGAGATTTAGAAATAATTTCGAAAATTATAAAAAAATGAATAAAAAAAAGATAATTATAATCTGCTTATATTCTAAGAATCAAATTTAGATCAAGTTGAATAGGTGAGAGAATATTACAAAGTTAATGACAATCCAATAAAAATTGAGATGATATATCAAAGGAATATTTGAGAAAATTCCAAAATGTGTGAACATACCCAGCAGCCTGTTTGTTATACCTATTTATATTTTTGACAAGTGATTATAAAATGCTTTGATGCCTGATTCAGTAAATCGTTTTTTGTTGACGTTTTAGTATTGTATTTGCAAAATAAATAGTCATAATTGCATACGATTTCATAGAAATATAGCATAGTTTTAACTGTTTTTCGAATCATGCAACAAAGCATATAAATTGCAAATATTATCATAAATCATCAATAAAATTATGATTCGAGATAGACAAAAATTTGTAACACTATTTGTTATTATTACCTTTTCTTTGATAATTTTGTCAAATGTATATGGAATTCAATCTCTCATATTATTCACAATTCGAAAAATTGTGTTATTAATGGAGCATTTCTGGCTCTACTTACTTTCTCAACATGTTTGGAAATATTTCTGGCAATACTTTCCTTTGACAATGATTGGTTTATGGCGATGGAGTAGTTGGGTGGTTAAAAAGATATGTTCACTTTTTTATAAACCCATAGTAGTCACCGAGAATCATCCATGTGCTGCAACCTTGTGTATCATTGCACCAGTCTATAATGAAAAACCCGAATTATTCACCCAAGCATTGCTTTCATGGTATGCAAACGAGCCTAATGAATTAATTGCAGTAATTGATCAAAGGGATAAAGAATGTGTTTATATTTTTGAACAATTTGCTAGGGATAAGCCTATGGCAAAGTTAATAGTCACTTCCAAACCTGGGAAAAGACCAGCTCTTGTGGATGGAATCTTGAAATCAAAAAGTGGTATTGTCGCACTTGTAGATAGCGATGTAGTTTGGGCCCCAAATATAAAAAATAAATTACTTGTACCTTTCAAGGATCCAAAAATCGGAGGGGTCACTGCAAGACAGAACAGTTTGGAATCTAAAACAATTTGGCAAAAAATGGCCAATATACAATGGAATCAGAGGAATTATTTAGATTGGCCATCTCAGGCAGCAATGGGCAATTCTTTAAGTTGTCTTTCTGGAAGGACTGCTTTGTATCGCCGTCATATTCTCCTGCCAAAATTAAATGAATTTCTAAATGAGATTATTTTAGGAAAGAAGAAAGAGTCAGGAGAGGACAAATGTTTGACACGACTAATCCAAAAGGATGGTTGGAAGACATATTATCAAAGTAATGCTCAAGTATTTACTGAAGCATCTCCAAATTTTAAGACCTTCATAAATCAAAAGGTTCGATGGTCTCGAAATACTTTTAATTCGGATCTTCTTTCTCTATCGCAAGGATGGATCTGGAAACGCCCTTACCTTACTTTTTTTACTGTTGATAAACTTGTATCAGTATTCACAATATTTATAGGGCCCATTGCATTTGGTGGTGCTCTCTACCTGGATAAGATGACTCTTGCTATATCCATCTTGATTCTGTGGCTGGTTGGCAGAGGAATAAAACTGAGCCCACATCTCCGTAACCATCCTAAAGATATCTTTATACTTCCTGCATATATAGGAATTAATTTTATGCTTGCACTAGTAAGACTTTATGCATTGGTAACTTTAAGGGAACAGAAATGGATTAGATCAACTGTTAGATATAATAAAAGATTTGGATTATTCAAAAAAATAGGACATTGGATTATTACCGGAAATATTATTATGGGGATTATATTTTTAGTGGTTACTCATGTATTATAAAAGAAATGCATATTACATTAAATGTAATAAAGCAGTTGTATTATTGTTACCAATTATTGTAATATTTTTAATAACATTATCCGGGACATTATTTTCTTTTGAAAATATTAATGGAGTCATTGCTAATTGTGCAACATATAATCCAATGACTCAAATAATTTCGGTAAGCTGCAAATCCACAACTCTTACCGATTTATACAATACTCTCAGTAATCATAAAATCTTGAACAAAGAATCTCCAGGGGTCTGGATATTAAATGCGAATTTAGTTATAGCAGACCATTCTAAATTATCTATTACCCCTCAGGATACAAAATGGCTAAAGATAAATTCCACAAATGGAATTCCACATTTTATTCAAGCAAAAGGGAGCATGGTTATTGATTCGGTCAAGATAACTAGCTGGGATACCAACACAAATAATTATGCAATAACTGATTCCAATGGCACAATTCCCCGAAGCTCTATTATGATATTTGGTGGAACTGCTGCAACCAATATTACTAATTCAGAGATTGCTTATTTGGGTTATAATGGTACACATAGTTATGGTCTTGCATATTATCAGGGTTCTGGAAGCATTATTAAAAACAATAATTTGCATGATAACCAATACGGTATTTATCTTCAGAATGTGAGTGGAATAAGGGTTGAAGGGAATCAAGTACATAATAATTTAAGATATGGTATTGATCCTTATAAAGGTACTCATGATATTATAATTCAAAATAACACTGTTTATAATAATCAAAATCATGGAATAATTTGTGTCGATTGCTATAATGTGCTGATAGAATTCAACAAATCATATAACAACATCGGTCATGGTATAATTCTGTATAGCAATGTATCCAACTCAACTGTACAAAATAATATTTTATTTAATAATCATAATGATCAGATTGCCCTTGTCGATTCATCTAATAATAGAATAAATGGCAATAATTTAAAAAACCAGCAGGTGGGAATCAGAGTAGACCCTGGATCTAATGAAAATAAGATAAATGATAACACTATTACAAATTCTTCAACATATGCTATCTACTTGTATGGTGGTGCTTCAAAGAATAACGTTAGTTCAAACGCGATTTCTAACAGTTTAATTAGTGGAATTTATGTAGTAGGTAAAGGATCCCTTGACAATACTTTCCAGAATAACAAAATATCCGATAATAAACAGACTGGAATAAAATTACAAAACAATACCTCCATGTTTATCGGCAACACAGTTGGCAATACAACTAGTTCACACTATGAGTTAGGAGGTAATTCAACTTTAAAAATAAAAGATACTCCTTTCCCTTCAACCATAATAAAATCAAAAGGTAATAATTTATTGGAAATAACATACTCAAAACCAACGCATATAATAATTGTATCAAATAAGCAAAAGAATCTTATAAATTCCGTTGCACCTGCAATATCTTTTCCATTGCAGCGTTCAATGATAGTTACTATTAAGAATGGTTAGACATCATATTTGAAAATCAAACTACAATACTGGAGTGAAAACTGCGGGTATTATAAATAAAAGGACATTATTTACCTTGTAACCCACTTCACTCTATTTGTTTGATTTTGAGTTTAACTGTTATGCTAACTTGGCTTTTTATCGTAATTTATAAATTAGATAAAATAAAATAAATTTTAAAACAAGAATATTTTTTATTTTTTTCTCACTATCATGATATTGTTCTGATTTATATAACGATCAAATTGTTCTGAATGCATTTAGAAATATAATTTAAATCTTAAAGTTCGGCAGATAGTAATAATAATAGAGAGATAGAATATAATAGATCTCTTGCATAATTGCTTGCAAACAGCTTTATGATCATTAGTTCCTCATCAACCTGTTCTTTAGTTGCTTTCCTATGATAGGTTATCCAAAAAACCATTGCTTTTCAAATCATTTACCGGC
>JBDUES010000176.1:0-4656 GCA_040297625.1 Candidatus Nitrosocosmicus sp.
GAATTTGTATGGAATGAGTTTTAGAACGGAATCTGATATATTATAATATATTGTGTAGTATTATAAAATTTTAATATATTAATATATCGTAGTAATAGAAAAGAAATGCTTTCAATAATTTAATTAAATCAGTTCTTATATTTTGTCTAATAGTGTATGAATTAAAAAGTTAAATTAACATAATTTGTATTACTATATTTTAATTTTATTTTCTTTATCTTATGCTACTGCTGATGATGCTACTGCTAGATATAGATCACATTTGAATAATCTTGGGAACAATCTATACTGGCTAACATAATTTCATACTGTTCATATTAACCGGTAAGTCAAGTTTGTAGGATGTCAAAGCATTTCTACAAAAAAAATCAATCAATATGTGAGCACAATATCATGGGTAATTTCCTTATGCTATACATATAATCTCATTAGGAGATGGATATAATAGAAAGACTTTACGAATTTATGTTAGACAGTATATAATTCTAACGATTTTTGAAATAGGCTTTAAATTAAGAATTTATTAATTTCTATTAGAAGTATATAACACTATAAATACAAATTTTAATTGCTATACATGATCATAATTACAAATAAAAATGGGTGTTAATAAATTATCATGGAAATGTCAGGAATGTTCCTACTGAAGATACGGTGCCATAGATAGGAGTATTACCAAAGTGATTGTTTGTCTTTATTGGATCTATGAATAGATTTAGTGCACCCTGATTCAGAATAGTTATACTAATTGGAACATCTTTAACCGGGCCATCTTTCATAAGTACTGTCCCTGTACCTGTTAATACAAGAGCATTATCGCTTATAGCACTACCTGTTATTTTAAAATCAGATATTGTTTGTGTATGCATTGATTTTCCATCCGTTTTGATCATTTCAAATCCCGCATTAAACATTACAGCATTGGATGGATTTGTTTGATTTATCTTTAATGGTTGAGGTATTGCCAAATCCCATTGTCCAGAAAGTATCCATGAGGGTTTACCGCTTGCATTATTTTGTACACTCGATATTAAACCTACTGATCTGGTAAAATTAGCAATAGATGATATTTGAGATTGTTGTTGTTGATTGGTCATATTTATATTGTTATTATTAGCATTATTACTGTTATTACTAGTAGAATTACCATTTGTAGTATTAGTAGTTTGTGCAAAAGCAATGTTTCCATAATCACTATTCAGATAGTTAATGATAAGGGAGCTGGTTGTTAGAATGGCAAACATGCTAATCATCATTACTACATAGCCAGAGGGAACATGTACTTTGAAAAAGTTTGTGAAATTCATTAACAAATAAATATCTATTAACTTTTTAAACATTATGTTACAAGGTATTTCAAATATAATGATTGCAAAATATTGCAATCTAGATAGTTATCCTATTCAGAAGCATAAGGTAACATAATTTAAGAAAGAATACAGAAAATTAATGAATTATACCAGTAAAATGATTCAAATATATTGACCAAAAAGAAGAACATCTATACTTTACCACGAATTAGCGCCTTGGTAGTATTTCTGCTCATTTAATTGCTCCCATCTCGATAGTTCTTGTACATTTAAAATAGCAAACGCACAAATCTCGAACCTAAAACCTACAACATTTCCACAGCCCATAATGTATCCTTTGAAAGTTATTCCATCATATGCAATTGTATCCTATTCACATCAAGCGGAGAATCCCATTTTGAACCCGCAGAAGTGCATATACCTTTAGGAATGGCTGTTATATGGTTTAATAATGAACATATATATCATACAGTTACTACAATCTTTAATAGTTAAGTACGTCACCGGAGAATTTTGACTCTGGTTTTATTCCAATAAATAAAAGATCATATTACATGCTTTTAACAAAGATGGGATCTCTAACTACTATGATCAGCAACATCCATCTACCCATTGCAAAATAACGGTTACTGAAGGTATGGGAAAAGGTAGGGATTTAAATATGTTAATAGGTGGAAATATTCCATTTAATTCAGATGACTTATCACCTATTACATTGCGTTTTGTACTCTTCCCTACTTTTATCCACCCAACTACCGCATTAACATATAATGCTACAATGTTCAAATTCGATGGTAAACCAATATTCAATCATAACTATCTTGATTCAGATGGCATACTTGATTTAGATCGTACCAATGAAGACAAATGCTACCTAATTAACATCTAATGACTCTACAACATTGGACCAGATTTTAGTAGCTAGGACTCATTTCATACTACTGGTACAATACAGGCCCTTTTATGCGAAATAGTCCAGGATTTTCAATCCGGAATAAAAGTTTGATATTGAATCAAAAGACATTCGGATTTTATCACCACCTGTTTGGAAATCTATTCTTAATTCCACCTCAAATAAATATACTTCAAGGTGAATATACTGGCAAAAAATATGACTTTAAAATGGTAATGATCAGATATCTATTTTAAATATTGACGAATTGATCCTAAGCATTGATAATCGATGATATTATTTAATGAACTAAATTATATCAACATGTATAATCATAATCTCAAAATAGTTGGATGATAAATTAATTGAAATTACAGTTTTAAGTTTATGATTGTTTAATGCCAGATTGTAATCCCTCCATCACATATCTACAAAATAGTTTATTCATTGTGTTCTTTCTTATTTAAATGCAAAGATAATATCCATTGCTGGTAAACATCTAAATTAGATTACCATCAACTGAGTATCAGACTAATAAATTATTATGTTATTATTTGATTTTGTAATAAACCAGATCTCAATACACTCGGTACCGAAAGATTTTGTATTAGTAATTTGTATTTCATGTAGGTTTAACGAAACTTTTACATTCTTTTGGTTTGTCTATTCACAATAAACAACCATTTGTGAAGAAAGATCTATTATCAATATTGGAAAATGAAAATATCATAATTTAAATACATCGCAGATAACATCTTAAAAAATAACCAGATAACTTTGCTCCAGTTGTTCAAACAAGATAGAAAAATATTGATTAATTTAAATCATTATACATCAAGTCATTATTATAAAATTATTATACATGATACGATTTAATATTGAAAATTAAATAATAACACTTCACTAGATATAGTAAAATTTATTTTTTCTCCGAAATAATCTTTGAAAATAGATTCTATTATTGTTTTATAATATAATGAAAACTTGTACCCCAAATCATGTTTAATTACATATTTATGAATGTCTCCTTCATTGATATGACGAACATTCAAAGAGTGATGATTCATTTCTGTCTCTATCCATGATAAAAAAGTGTTTAAATCGCTTTCACCTCTCATGAATAAAACTGTATTATATATAGCGTTTTTTCCTATAGATTCTGCCATATTTATTATTTCTTCATTACTTTTTTTGTTAAATACCTCAATTACTACTGGTCGTGGGATGTGTATCATTCCAGAAAGTGGTTCAAATTTATCCCATTCAACAAACCTTTTGAGAATTTGGCTGATCAAAGTATTTGTACTTATCATTCTATTTTCTGCTTCTAATCGAACACTATTCATTATTGATTCATTCAAGCGGAATGTGGTCGTTTCAATATCAATTTTGTTATTATCATTTGTAGTCGAAATATGATTCTGGACTACTTGTCTTTCTGATATGTCCAGCCACAATGCATGATCATCCAATCTATTAAATCTATTTTTTGGTATGTGATAGTAAATCGAATTTATCACCTCCTTTTTTACAATTAAATAATCCTTATTTACTGATTCAAGGGTACCCAGAAGATTTCCATCTATAGTATGGACGAATTTATTTATATAATTATTAAAATCCAAATTATTTAATTTTGATTGTTTTGATTCTTCTATCACAATATTTATTACTTATCAAGTAATTTAGTTATAAAGATGTGTTGAATATTTGACCCAATATCACATATCATTGATATTATATGAATATTTTTAATACAATACTTAAAAAGGGTTTTGGGACATATTTACGTATCTTTCCAAATGTATTTTTATCTTATTCTATAAAAAAATAAACTAATTCAGTAGTTACTTTATTTTACTTTTTTTACTTTTTCTAAGAAAATTAATATCAATACTTTTATTAATTTATCTTTAACATTCGGTATAGCCTTTCTATACTACTTTTCTCAAAAGGTGAGGATGAATGATGACCTATTTTTAAGAAACAGCATCTTTGTTGCTGCCAATACCGTAATCTATTGGAATTGGATGTTTGCGATGTTTGCAATGCTTGAATATTGAAAATGACATGTTTGATAAAACACGATATCCGATCAGATGCTTTTTTTAATTATAAACCTTAATGAAAAATACAAATATAGTCCATAATATATATACTTTGAAGGTGTTCAGTTTTTAGTTATAAGAGCAAAAATGATGCTTAAATTAATGTCTTAAGTAAAGTGTCTAAGTTTGTGTCGTTATTTTTTTTATAAAATATTGATTATCTATACACAGTGACAATCAATTTAGAAAAAATATGACGGCATTATCTATGACACTAGACTTATCTTTAAGTGAACTGAGTCGTTTTGGGTATGGTCTAAATTTATTTCTTTTACAAAAGAAGTGACTTTATTGCAAAATATTGCAACTGTAACTTACATGCTAAAATAGATGTAGAGGTAAAATA
>JBDUES010000177.1:0-11315 GCA_040297625.1 Candidatus Nitrosocosmicus sp.
TCCCAAGAAGAAAAAGAGTATAACAAAATTCATTCCAAAAAAAGAATAGTGATAGAGCATACCATCTGCAGATTGAAAAAATACAGGATAATGAATGATGTATTTAGAAATAGGTTAAGAAAATACAACAGGATATCAGACATAGTATCAGGTCTGGTAAATTATAGAATGATTAACCAGTCTCGGTAAAAACAGATACACCATCCATACTTGAAAGTGTAGATTGTTTCTAATTATGCAAGAGATCTAGTGATGCTTTCAGTATCATTTCCTGTATTATATTTTTTAGTTTGACCGAATAAACATACTCTCTATCAAACATTCGCTTTATAGATGAGAATACAGTTTCTACAATCCATCTTTTTACATAGCTTACAATGCTATCCTTCCATCTTTGCAAATCATTTTTTTGGGCTATAACTGACAGATTTCTGAGGAGGTGTCCTGTTTTCAGTTGTACTTTAGCATTCTTTCTTACTTTAATACAAGACAAGATTCAATTGTTCGTCAGACACCTAAAAATATCGTTGTCATCATAAGCGCCATCAGCAAATAGTTTGCCGACTACTGCTGATGTCATTTTTCCATCCGGTTTTATAATATCCTCAACCAATTCTGGTAACGCCTTACTATCGTGAACATGCTCATCGGCTGTTACCTTTATCGAAAGGATTTTCCTGCTTTTTACGTTTACTGCTATATGTAATTTCAAATACCATTTATTCTTATTGCTTTTTGCCTTTCATTTATCTCTCTTTATCCACTGGCCTCCATTTGTAATCTTGATTCCTGTACTGTATATTGCAATGACAATATAGTCATCTTCAAATTCATTAATCTTGTTATCTTTTATTTTTATATCCAACCTGTTTTTTCTTCTTCTTATTGTACTGTAATCTGGAATGGAAGGTACTTTTCCCTTAACATGTCCTTGTGCAATACCTTCTTTTGTTTGCCGATAAGGAAGATGAAAGTACACTTTGGACTATCCAAGCAATAGAAGAAGAAAAGTATTTGGATAATGAAATGGCTCATAATCCAACCTTGTCTTTGTTCATCTCTTTTAGCTCTGCATCCCAATTGTTAATATCATCAAAGCCTAGTAGAATTTCATCACCTCGTCTAGATAGAGATTGATTGTAGTCGGACCATTTCGTATGCTTTCTTAAAAGATGTTAGCTAAATGTATTTGGAAATATGGGAATCATTCGATAAAGCACTTTAAATCTTTAAATGATGAATAGTATTTTAGATTAGGTAGATCTTGTTTGGCTATGTTCCATACCCCTTACATTGCCATAGATTATGGTAATGCGGTTGGAAAAGATACAAGAATTAGCAAATCCTGAGTATTTTCGAATAATGGTATTAACTTTTCTATACACATTTATTAATAATAAACAACTGATGAAAGGCAGTTTGTATATTTGTGCTAATTGGTCATAGCAAGGTAAAAAAGATACGAAAAACACAACTCAGAGATATCTAAAGAAATAATGAGAAAAGTGACATGGTTTGGAAGATTTCCTTATTCCTGGTGTTGCAGGATTACTTGTTGGTGGGCCCATAGGTCTTCCTCCTGGTGATACGTAGGTGAAATAATGGTATATGCATTAAAAAATATGGAAAAAGATAACTGAATCAAATGAAAGGGAAAGTGAACATAAACCAACTCTAGAATATGTCAAGCAAAATCCGGAGTAAAAGATAATATTGCCATTTTTTCTAATTTTCGAATTGAAATTCTAGAAGAATATTTTAAAATTATGAAATAGTATTTTTCCCTTAATAGTTGATATTTTTTTAAATTTGTAAAAAGGATTTTAAATGACCATCACATAATTTACAATATATAATAATGATTAACAATGATCAGTTAAATGCACTTGTAAAGAGGGCTAGAGAAACAGCTTCAAAAAGGAATTTTACTCAATCAGCAGAATTAACATTGGTTTTAAAAGACATTGATGTAAAAAAAGGATTCAGTTTAAACGAAACAGTAGTATTACCAAATCCCACAAAAAAAGGAGCTTCATTATGTGTTTTAGGTTCAGGAGATATGGGTATGAGAGCTAAAAGAGCCGGTGTTGAAACAGTAATGGAGCCTGATACCCTTGATAGATTAGGATCAAATAAAAGAGATGCAAGAAAAATAGTTCGTGCTCATGATTTCTTTCTTGCAGATGCAAGTCTGATGTCGTCAGTTGGTCGTGCCTTGGGTCAATTTTTAGGACCCAAAGGCAAAATGCCAACACCTTTACCATATGGAGCTCCAATTGAAAACATTGCCACAAGATTAAGATCATCAACAAGAATTCGATCAAAAAATCAATTAAACATGTCTACCAAAATAGGCGATGAAACGTTAACTGATGATCAATTAGTAGCAAATGCCAATGCGGTTATATCTGCAATAGAAAAAAAACTACCTCAAGGTGATAAAAACCTCAGAAATACGGTTATAAAATTTTCAATGGGAAAACCGATCAAAATGAGTAGTTTGAATAAACAAACAAAAAGTGAAAGTACATGAGTCAAACAACTGTTAAGAAAATGGAAAGAACTAATTATCCAGAGAAAAAGGTCAAACTATATGAAAATCTTCAAAACTTGGCCAAATCATATAATGTAATTGCGTTATCTAAAATGACAAAAGTTAGGTCGGCTCAATTAATGTCAATCAGGAAAAAATTTAGAAACGAAATTAAAATAATTACAATAAAAAACAAAGTAGCTCAAAGATCATTTGAAAAAATTTTTAATGATGTAAAAGGACTTGAATTTCTTAACAAAGAATTAGAAGGCCAATGTGCATTGATGTTTACTAACATCAATCCATTTAAATTAAATCTCACATTCGATAAAAATAAGATATTTTTGGCTGCTAAGGGTGGGGATATCGCACCAAATGATCTTGTCATTCCTGCAGGAAATACAGGAATTAATCCTGGACCTGTATTATCAGAATTTAAGGAATCAAAAGTACCAACCAAAATTGATCAGGGAACAATATGGGTATCAAAAGATACTGTAGTTGCAAAAACTGGTGATGTTATTTCACAAAAATTAGCAGCTTTATTGAGTAAATTGGATATCAAACCAATAGAAGCAGGAGTTGCAGTTAATTTTGCAATTTCAGAGGGACTAGAGTTTAAAGAAAAAGATCTAAAAATTATTCTCGAAGATTATATTCAAGAACTGGTTAAATCATATCAAGAGGCTTTAGTATTATCAGTAGAAGCGGTATACTTTAACAAAGAATCAATGCCACTAATTCTATTAAAAGCAAAACAACAGGCTATTTCATTATCAAGCGAATCAGGATATCTATCACCAGAAACTACTGGGTTTGTAATAGCAAAAGCCAATTCAATAGCAGATAGTCTATCCCGCCAGTTAGACTCAAAAGGCTATAAAGCTAACAACTGACTACTTTTTTTTAAACACAAAATTTTTTTTTAAACCGGACAAAAAGTATCTTTAATTTTTTGTATTCTTAAGAAAAAAAGAAATAATAATAATTAATTTACCTTAATATCTGAAAAAATAATAAACAGTAAAATAAAAGAAAAAATTTAACCGAACAACGAAGACAGACCTTCTAAGGCTTCTTCTTCTTTTTTCTCCTCTTTTTTCTCCTCTTCTTTTTCAGCAGCAGCGCTCACATTTGATGATGCAGGTGCAGCAGAAGCAGCAGGTGCAGCAGCTATTGGTGCAGCTTTTAATGCATCTTCAATATTTACTTCACTTATAGCAGCAACTAGTGATTTAACTCTAATATCATCAGGAGAAACTCCAGTAGCTTTTATTACATTCTTTACATTATCTTCGTTAATATCTTGCTTTAATTTATGTAATAGTAAAGCAGCATATACATATTCCATGATAGATGAAATTTTGCTTCGACCTTAATATAAAACTTTATAAAATTCGTGTGCTTCGCGCTACTGCATAAACATGTTCTTTTAATTCAGGAGATATAAGGGAATTCATTTTCTTAATAATAATATCCCTTGCTTCTGTTTTTTCTTCTTGTGAGGGGGAGTTAAAAAAATTACTAAAAACATCAGAAAAACTTTCTTTTAACCAGCCATCTAAAACAAAAAAACGATTTTCATTGATAGGGTATATCTTATCATAACTGGCATCAATTAAATCGTTATATGTGTTAGTATCAACCTTATCAATTATTAAAAATATGCAATTGTTTGGATCAGGGTTATTAAGGGCATCTACGGGTTTGCCTTGGGCTTTACCCGACTTTATTCTTTCAATCAATCCAATAGGTCTGAAAAAAGTTCCTTTAACATTATATGTTTTGTTGTTGTTTTCTGTCATTATTCTTCCAATAACTATATAATTTGAAATTTCGTCACGTTTTACTACAAAAACGAAATCACCCGTACGAATTTTAGATATTCCAAACATAATAAAAAAACAATGGACATAATAATATATTATTTACTAAAAATTAAAAAAAATATTTTAATAGTTTTTTTAACATTATTCCTATTTTTCTAAAATATTTTAATTACATTTATTAATGTAGATAATAATTATAAAAATGAATCAAACTTGCAAAGATTTGATGAGTTGGATATGAAGATATTGTCTGAATTAACAAAAGATGCAAGTATTTCAATTCCACAACTAAGTAAAAAACTAAACATTAATTCATCTGTTTTATACAGCAGGATAAAAAGATTGATGAAGAGAGAACTTATTAAAAAATTTACAGTTATTATTAATGAGTCTCAGCTTGGAATTAATATAAAAGCAACAGTGGGTATCAATAGAGATCCAAAATTAAAAGGACCCATTCATTTGGAGTTGCTAAAAATTGCCGAAGTTCGTTCTTTAATAGAGGTTACAGGTCGTTTTGACATTATATTAACAGTTTATGCAAGAACATTAGAAGAATTGCATAAAGTGGTCATAGAAAGAGTAGGAAAAATTGAAGGTATCCAAACAACTGAAACCTTTGTAGAAATGCAAAGAACAGATAAAGAACCAATTTACATTCTTCAAACTAATTCAAATACATATTAGTTGCTATAAACTATAAACGGTAACTAAATATTATAATAATATGCTAAAAATTTTAGAAATGTTAAAATAATATTAAAAACCTCAAAAATACAGAAATCAGTTGTTATCATCCATTCCAAACCTAGTTCAGAGAAGAGTAATAGAAATGTTTCAGACATTAAAATTAGCTAAAAAAACAAATAAAGATGACTATTTTACCCACCTAAGATTAGTATTATTAGCAATAGGCGCCATTGGTGGAATAGGTTTTGTTTTTAAATTAATAGGCGATATTATTTTAAACAAATAATGACCTTCACATATATGCAGAAAGACCATTCATCAAAAGATAAAATACTTTTTTAAAAAAAGTTGATTGATCCAGATAAAAGATAATTATGTTGTGGCATGATAATAAAAATGGAAAATAATCCAATTGAGGTAGATAATGAAAATAAAATTAAGATAAAATCTGAGTTGATGATAAAAGAAAAACTATATCCTTTTATTCATGAAAAATCAATTTTTCTGTTTTTTAAAGATGAAAATGAACTAATTCATTGTTATGAAATATCGGATAATGAGGTTAAAGATAAAATGCTAAATAATCCGGATAGAATTATAGAAATACTGGAAGAGATTAATAATAATTTAAATTAATATATATAGTTTAGAAGAAATTGAAATATTATTATATGCTTAGCTAATGCATAATACTTAATGTCGAATGGCAAATACGAAACAGGAAATAGAAAAGGCAATGAGATTTTTATTGGCAAAAAACCTCTCATGACATATGTAACTGCTACACTAGTACAATTAGCTAACGAACCAACAGTTGTAATTAAAGCAAGAGGTAAAAGCATTACAAGAGCTGTAGATGTTGCACAAATCATAGTAAAAAGAATGGACTCTCTAGGCTATCGAGTTGAAAGTGTTAAACTAGGATCAGACCTTTTAAGCAGTACAGAGGGAGATAAACCTAGAAATGTATCCACAATTGATGTATCTATTTCCAGGTCAAAATGATAAAAATCATTTTATCATTGTTAAATTGTTAAAAATTAATATTTTAATATTTTAATAACGGCTTTTTTATCTAACATTCATATGCATATCAAACCAACAAAATCTCTAAATTACAAATATGGAAAAAAAATTTCAGTTTTAATAACAATATCGATATTAATACTTCAATTTAATTCCATAGTAAATAATAATAATCCTAATGTATTGGGATTATTGTTTTTTAATGACCAAAAACAACCAGTGATGCTAACCTATGAAAATAATAGCTTTAATTTTAAAATTAATTATCCAAATAATTGGGAAAGATCAGTTAAAATAAATAATGAAATTACATTTATTGCACCTAAGGAATCGGACACGGGTAGTAGTCCTGCAGGGCTTGTAATAAAAGTGGTTCCTCTTCAATTAAAAAACGTTTCTGTAGAATCTGTTTCTAATGCATTAATATCCCAATTAAAAAAAGAGCATAAAGATTTTAAATTAGAATCATCCAGTCAATTCAATTTAGACGGAAAAAATGGAAAGCAAATTATATTTACTGCCACAGATAACAATCTTCAAAATCGTAAAGCCATACAGACAATAACAATTGATAGGAATAACATAATTATCATTACATACAAGGCTTCAATAGACAAATACACTCAATATGAAAATGTAATTAAAGATATGATATCATCTTTCAAGTTTTTATATAAATAATTATTTGAGGCTGGGCTATAATTCAATTTAATAAATGGATTAACATCCTGGATTTTATCATCTTTCAACCATGTACTTTATTGTTCTTGGATTATCCGTCACCGTCTTGCAGTTATATTATACAACTATCTGATAGAGTAATACTGAAAGAAGTACAATTGCATATGCCTTATCATATCCTCTTATCGGTAAATGATCTATTCTAAAAATTGATTTAATATGTTCTATAAGCAGTTCTATCGATGTCCTTCTCTTTGAATAGATGGTTTGTCCTAATATAGATTCATACAAGTCAACCAATTCTAGTCTATCGGATGGAGTATTTCTATACCTCCGTACCGGACAAACAAGTTGAAATCCCAAATCCATGCTTAACTCATACAGTTCATTGTAATTATCGTCATTATCGTATCCTGGGTCTGCAGTCATGTATGATATTTCTTTTATTGTTGTTGAAGAAGCCAAACTAGATGTCAATATCTTGAAGAGTTGATTGTCGAATATATTGGCAGTTGTAAAATCAGCTGATAGTGGTATGATGACAGAAGAACCATTACTGGATATCATATGTAATATGTAACCGAATATCCATCCCTTTATATGGCTATAACTATCCCACGTTGAATCCGTATCAATACCTGCTGAACATGGTACTATTCCTTTTTTCATGGATGATTTATGTCATACAACACCACTGAATTTGATGTGTACTATCTATTGCTGTTATGAACGGGTTAACCATCATACCTTCTGAAACAAACAGATATCTTATTGTTGTTATCCTTTCTTTTTGATATCGGTAGAAATATTTTTTAACAACCGCCTATCAAATGTGCTTCTATTTGGCAGTGGTAACTTGGATAGCCCATATGCTTTCATCACCTTTCTGTTCTATCGTTGGTCGATGGAGGAGAGATATTCATGCAACGCTCTGTTTGAATCAAGTCGAAACCATACCAATTAGTATAAATACGCTAACCATAAATTTCTAAAATATGAAAAAAGATTCAATCTAGTTAGAGCATATAAGATTAATGGTACAGACACGTACTATAAAACATCTAATGATAACGGTGGTTGAAATATTCGGAATAAATATAGGTCTGCCACGTCGTTTTTTATTAATATTACACGACCACTCAAGCAGTCCAATAAGATAAAATGATAATTAGAATGGATCATGAACTATTTGTAGATAGTATTTTGAATAGTATTTGTTTTTCACCAAAACATGATACTTCACTAGACTATCTTTATTTGTTCTCTAAATGAAAAGAGTAAAGACCCAGCCAATTATTTAAAATTGCTTGACAGGACAATTGTGTCATCCTGCCAAGCATGTTCCCCTTCGGTTTGGTCGATGTATCTTAAATTATAAGACTATCATATTTAAACCTATCAAATAATCTAATAGGAGTCTATAAAGTTAAGTAAAAAGATATGGTATTATGTTTCCAATATAATTTATAGTATGCCAGTTAAGAATGAGAATGGAATCTGCAGGTATAGCATATTTTCTGTATCTATATTTCCCAGGTCACTCTTTGAGAAGTAATTCCAAAGCAATTTATCGATTTCTTAAAACAAGCCATACTGCAATAAAAAAGAGAAAATCCAAATAAAGGCTGTTGGTCTATAAATTTAAGATAGATCTCAACAATAATAAACTTAAGAAATAAAATGGTTGAATTATATATCAAGTATATATTAGACAATAAGAAATGTTATAATTTTTATAAACTAAAAGATTTTTTTTAGTGTTTTTTTAGTTATAATAGAAAATTAATATATTTTAGAGATTTTATTAAAACTCTTTTTTTAAAATATAACTATTATTATATTAGATATGATTTTTTACGTATGGAATGAAAAAGATATATGATAAAATAAAAAAGCCTGAAATAATTTTAATATTTTTGATAATGATAGTAGGCGGCATCTTTATATATAATATAGTAATTTCTATTCCCACTCGAAACTATTCATTAGAAATAGATGCAATCAAGGATCCGGAATCATTACTTTTGAATTCTAGAGTAATATTAAAAAATACGGGATTCCTTCCTTTAAATAATCTTAATATTATTTATGATAATAATGTAAAATTTACAGAAAAGATTAATACAATAAAACCTGGAGAAACAATAATTCTTTCTCCTCCAACAGGCACTGCATTAAATAACGTTCAGGTTAAATCTAAAGAAGGTATAGACTTAAATAAAGAATTTAGGAGTCCCATAAAACTACCAGGAATGATTGGCTCTTGAAAAATTTTCTCTTTTTTTAAATTACTACTTAAATCTACTTAAAATCGAGATGTTAGATTACTTCTACATTATTTGAAGAGGATATCTTTAAAATTATTTTTTGTCGATCATCTTTAACTAGTAGCGATCCATCGCGGGCCATATCAATTATGTCACCACAGAATGGAATATTATCATCATTTTTAAATGAATAATGTAGACTGTTTTTTGATTTCATAACCCGTTCTTTATAATTCTTGAATATGTTATCATAAAAAAAATAGTTTGTATCAATCTTTAACAAAGAAGCATTGAGATGTTCAAGCATTCTTGATAAAAAATCAATATTTGATATTTCCGAATCATTTAATTCTTTTTTCAGTGTCGTTACCTTATAATATGATGAATTATTTTTTTGGATTTCATGTATGGTCGAATTCAGATCATTGTTCGTATTTATTCCCAATCCAAGAATTAATTTATTCTTACCCTCAATTTCAGTCTCTACATCCAATAAAATACCTGCAATCTTTTTTCCATTTATAAAAATATCATTAGGCCATTTTATTTCAGGTCTTAGAATGGTTTCCTTTTCAATTGTTTCACAAATGCAAATAGCAGAAAGCATTACAAATATAAACAGGTTTTCAACTTTTATACTCGTTTCTACAACAAGGGACATCCAAATTCCCCCTTTTAGAGAAGACCATGATGCTCCTTTTCTACCCTTACCCATAGTCTGAATATTACAGAGAATAACAGAAGGATGAATCTTTTTTTTTCTTTTAATGATTTTAAATGCAAAATCCTGAGTTGAAGACAATTTATCAAAATAGTAAAAATCTTTAATAATAGAATCTTTATTTATTTGATTAATAACATTGGAAATAAATTCAATATTTTTCTTTTTTGATACATATATCTTCCACAATAAGTTTAGTAGATGTCATATTTTATTTAATCATTTTTTGTAATTATTCATAAACAATATCAATATTCCTATTACAATAGAAATTCCATATAATCTAGAAAAAAGAACTGTTTTTTCCATGATGTTTTCATAGGATGAATCAATGATTTTAGTGTAAAATAAAAAAATATAAAATTTGTATAATATGATTATTGTCAAAGGCATTAAAAAAAGACTTGTAATAAAAGAATAAATATTATCTACGACTAAATAATAAAAAACAAAAGTGAGAAAATAAATTAAAATAAATAAACCTAAAATAAATGTAAAAATTTTTGATGGGGTCTGATTCTCTAATATAATTGCCAATGTTTTTCTACCCTTTTCTTTATCAGCTTTAATATCAGGAATTGAATTGATATAAAGAACCAAAGAAGATAATAATCCTGTAACGACTCCTACAATAATCGATTCTAAAATTATGGTACTAGTTTGAACATAAAACGAACCAATGACTATCAGGACTCCTTTAATGCCTACAAATAGCTCCCCTAAACCTACATTAACTAATTTATTGGAATACAGGATTATAGATAATGTTGCAAAACCCAGTATCAAAGCAATAACATAGTCTTTAATAAAAACAAATGAAATACCAATGGATAACCCTAATATTAAGAACAATATACCTGCCCGGAATACATCCTTTGGCTTTAGTAGACCTTCGGGTAAAACTCCTGTACCTCCACTAAATTTGGTTTTTTTTGTAATAAGATCTATTCCACGTTTAAAATCCCAATAATCATTAAATAAATCTACACTTGCATGCAGACAAAAAATTCCTAGATACGTTAAGATTGCATACAAAATATTAAAATTATTTGATTGATACCAATAACTTAAAGCTAAACCATTAGTAACGGCAATTGCTGATGCTGCAAGAAATTTAAATCTGATAACTCTAAGCCAAATTGCAAGTTTATTATACATTTTTTTATTAATTTAAAAGATAAATAATAAGTTTGATTATCCAATTAGTCCAATGTTCTAAATTTTTTGTAAAGAACTAAAATCATCTTGGGAATGAAGAGTGGGGAAAACTTACAAGTTAAATATAATCTAATCATGATTTTTTTCCGGTCACCTAAAGGAGTAATTATTTCAAGTTTTGATTTAATAAATTGGAACAACTCTAATGCATTACAGGTAAATTATTGATATATATTCTGATTTAATTTGTATTTTAACAAATCTCCTTGACATAGGGGGCTCTGTTAACAGTTGTGTAAACACATGGATACTTCCTTCTTGTAAACTAATGCTGCTTGTTTTCAGCAATAAAATTAGTGTCATCTTTTTTGTAGTATCTTGAAAATTATAAATAATAACAAATCTAAACG
>JBDUES010000178.1:0-11937 GCA_040297625.1 Candidatus Nitrosocosmicus sp.
CAGGAATAATATCTGAAATGGGCGAGGATGCTAAGGAGACTTTTAAAAAAGAAGAGAAAGTTATGGTGTATCCATGGGTAGGAGAAGGACTGTGCCCTGCATGCAGAACAGGAGATGAAAACCTTTGTGACCATCCAAGGTCAATAGGTGTTTACAAAAATGGAGGGTATGCAGAATATGTACTTGTTCCAAACTACAGATATCTTCTTAGAATACCAGACGAATTAGAATCAGACCCCGCAGCAACCCTATCTTGTTCTGCGCTTACTGCATACGGTGCTGTTAAGAATGCAGGAATAAAACCGGATAATAACATAGTGATTGTTGGAGCAGGTGGCCTTGGTCTTATGGCAATACAGCTGGCAAAAGCGGTATTTGGTGCTCGAATAGTTGCTCTAGATTTAGGAGATGACAAACTTAAAGTAGCAAAAGAAAATGGTGCGGATGAGACAGTTAATTCAAAGAATGAAGATCCTGTTCAAAGAGTAATGGAATTGACTGATAATAAAGGTGCAGATGCCGTTATTGACTTTGTAAATGCTTCAAAAACAGTAGAAGCAGATATGCAATTATTAAGAAGAAGGGGCAAGGTAGTGTTAGTAGGTCTTTTTGGTGGAGAGCTGAAATTGAATCTAGTATCAATGCCTACTAGGGCATATAGAATTATCGGTTCATATACTGGAAATATACAGGATATGGCCGAATTGGTGTCACTTGCAAAGAGGAAAGTAATCAAACCAGTCATTTCTGACAGATTCAAATTAAGTGAAGTTACAGAAGCGTTAACTAAATTAAAAGAAGGTAAAATTTCTGGTAGAGGTGTTATAGATTTTTGACAATAAAAACTATTAATCCTTCAACAGAAGAAGTAATTGCAGAATATAATAATATAACAAAAGATGAAATAATAAGCAAAACAAAGAAAGCCAAAGAAGCATATGAAGAATGGAAAAAAGATATTAACAAGCGAGCAGATCTTATTCATAATTTTGCTCAACAGCTAAGAAAAGATAAGGAGAACCTTGCTATGACTGCAACAAAAGAAATGGGAAAAGTATTAAAAGAGTCCAGATCTGAGGTTGAGAAGTGTGCATGGGCAATGGAATATTTTGCAGACAATGGGAAGATTTTCACCTCTGACGAAGTAATCAATGCCGATGCCCGTAAAACTGTTGTAGCATTTGAACCAATAGGAGTTATAGGCAGTATAATGCCATGGAACTTTCCTTACTGGCAAGCCCTACGATTTGCTGCACCTTCTCTGATGGTTGGAAACACAACTGTATTGAAACCAGCTAGTGCCACCATGCAATGTGGAATTAAAATTGAAAATTCTTTTAATAAAGCTGGCCTACCAGAAGGAGTTTTTCAAACATTAATAGGCGATTCCAGTATTGTAGAAACACTAATAGATTCTGAATATGTTAATGCTATTACATTTACAGGAAGTGTCACAGCAGGTGCTAAGGTAGCTCAAAGAGCAACATCCAGAATAAAAAAAACAGTTCTTGAGTTAGGTGGAAGCGATCCATTCATAGTCTGTGAAGATGCAGATATTGAGAAAGCAGCATCAGGCGCAGTAAAGGGGCGATTTATTAATTGCGGTCAGAGCTGCATAGCATCAAAGCGTTTTATTGTTGTAAAGAAAATAGCAAATGAATTTATTGAAAAATTTGTTCAAAAAGTTGAAAAACTCAAAGTGGGTGATCCTTTATCCGAGATAACAGACATGGGACCTCTTGTAAATTCTAATGGTTTGGAGAAAATAGACTCTCAGGTTAAAGACTCTATTAAAGAAGGTGCAGAGGTTCTCACAGGGGGCGAACAAATAGAAGGAAAGGGTTATTTCTATAAACCTACAGTTTTCAAAAATGTAACACCAAAAATGCGTATAGCACAGGAAGAGGTATTTGGACCTGTAGCACCTATCATTATAGCTGATGATGATGTTGAAGCTATAAAAATTGGTAATGACACAGAGTACGGCCTTGGAGCTAGTTTGTGGACTGAAGATCTTGACAAGTCTGAGAGATTCTCTAAAATGATTCAATCTGGAGTGGTATCTGTCAATAATGTAGTAGCTTCTGATCCAAGAGTTCCTTTTGGAGGTGTTAAGATGAGTGGATTTGGTAGAGAATTGTCAAGATATGGTATGATGGAATTTGTTAACATAAAAACAGTGAGGTTCTATAATCAGCTGGTTCACCAACACCATGTCGAATAGTAGTAAAAGGTATTAAAAATAATGTCAATTATTGATACAAAAGAAGACAAATCTAACACTTCTCAATCTTTTCCTTTACCTCATAAGCGTATTGTAATACTAGGTGGAGGGTTTGCCGGAATTGGTGTTTTAAAAAAGCTTCAAAAAGAATTTCATAAAGATGATAATGTTGAAATAACATTAGTCAGTAAAGATAATTTTCTTCTCTTTACTCCTATGCTTCCTGAAATAGCATCTGGTATGATTGAAACCAGGCATATTGTAACGCCGATCAGATCATTTTGCAAAAAGGCTAAATTCTTTGAAGCTAATGTAAAATCAATAAATCTAGATAGTAGGGAAGTGAATGTGAACCATTCTATTGGTAGACAACAACAACAACAACCAAGTGATTTACATGAACACACTCTGAAATATGATTATCTTGTTATTGCACTAGGAAGCGAAAATAATTTCTTTGGCAATTCTGATATAGAAGAAACTGCATTTACCTTAAAGACTATCAATGATGCCATTATCTTGAGAAATCATATAATAAAAATTTTTGAGCAAGCAAATCTGGAACAAGATAACCATGACTTGAGAAAAAGCTTGTTGACCTTTGTAGTTGTTGGAGGGGGTTTTAGTGGTGTTGAAACAGTCGGGGCTGTCAACGATTTTGTCCGCGAGACAATCAAACAATATTATCCAAACACCTACATGTCCGATGTAAGAGTCATCCTTATCAGTGCGACTGACAAAATCCTAGAACAAATAGATGAAGATTTGGGTAAATTTGCATTGGAAAAACTAAAAGGTAGTGGTATAGAATTTATAATGAATTCTCAAGTCAAGGGGGCAACAAAAGATAAAGTACTTCTACAAGATAACACTACTATACCATGTTATTCCATGATTTGGACTGCCGGTGTAACTCAAAATAAATTAATAGCAGACCTTGAATGTGAACATGACAAAGGCCATAGAATTGTAACAAATGAATATTTAGAGATGAAAAATTATGAAAATATTGTTTATGCTCTTGGAGATTGCGCATCTATACCAGATCCTCATACAGGCAAACCCTATCCGCCTACAGCACAAAATGCTATAAGACAGAGTGAGGTAGCAGCAGAGAACATTATTTTTTCTATTAAAGGAAGAAAAGAAGGAAATAAAAAAAAGTTTGATTATAAAACAAAAGGAATGATGGCCGAGATTGGAAAAAGAACTGGTGTAGCAATACTATTTGGTAAAATAAAGATACATGGATTTTTAGCATGGTGGCTTTGGCGCTCGTATTACTTGGCTAATCTTCCAACCGTACAAAAGAAACTAAAAGTTATGGGTGACTGGACTTCTGATTTATTATTCAAACCTGATGTAAGCCAAGTTCAATAAACAATAGGAAATGATAAATATTAATAAAAAGGAGCTATAGGGCATTGAAACTAGAAACTGTCCTTGTACTTCAAGGTGGTGGTTCACTAGGTGCATATGAGTGTGGTGTTTACAAGAGTCTATATAAAAATGGCATCAAATTCAACGTTCTAGCTGGTTCTTCAATTGGCGCCATAAATACTTCGATAATAGCTGCAGCACAAATTGGTGGTAAAGACGTACCATCGATTCTAGAGGATTTCTGGATGTCTTTATCTGAGAATATTATACAATCTAATCCTGTTTTATCATTACCTTATATATCCTCAGATAAAATGAGGGCGGTAATGTTTTCGGTCTATTCATCATTTTATGGCATCCCAAAAGCATTTATGCCAAAGTGGTTTATGCCAGATTCACCCGATTATTTTTTGCCATACAAATGGACTTTTCTTTATGATAAAACTCCACTTAAAAAGACTTTGATGGACTATATCGATTTTAATAATCTTAAAAAAATTAACATTGATACAGATAACTATAACGAGAACGGAAATGATAACGGGCAGTCTAGACTTATCATAACCTCTACCGACATTCAGAAAGGAGAGCCTGTTATTTTTGATACTGCTCATATGGATATAGAAGTAGATGATATTGTTGCTGGTGCAAGTTACCCTTTCTATGGTATAAGATGGACAGAAAAAGATGGCAAGTATCTTTGGGATGGAAGTTTACTTACCAATACCCCTATGCTGGAAGTTATACGGGCATCTCCTATGAAAGACAAGAAATTCTACATCGTTGACGTATTTCCTCGTTATCAAAAAGAAATTCCTGAAAATATGTTTGAAGTATGGCATAGAGCTAGAGATATCATATTTGTGGATAAAACAGATAAGAATATAGAAATGTTAAAGGTGACTGAAAATTCTATAAATCTTTTAAAGAAAATGCATAGAATTATCAATTCTGATGAAGCAAAGATAGATCAAAAAACAAAAGAAAAACTCCAAGAACTAGATAAGGAATATAATTCGCTGACTGAAAAACATGGTGCAGCTATAACTGATGTGATTAGGATAGGAAGAAAGGAGAATGATTTGCATTATTTGCTGGAAGATGCTGATTTTTCAAAATATCGAATAAAGAAACTGATAGCAGACGGCGAAAAAGATGCTGATAAGGTTATTGCAAAAGAGAAAGAAGATGATTAATTAGATGTGTGAGCATTCCAGTGTCTTTTATTTATATTTAAATAGACTAATAATAGTGGATTTTTGTTATGGTCTTCAATGACTTTCCAATCTGGTTGCGATTTGCTCATTTTATCAATTTAATTTTTATTGTTCTACTGATTCGTAGTGGTATAGAGATACTTAGCGCGTTTCCTAAACTCTACTGGCATGATGATGCAAAACCTGGTAAAGAGTGGATAAAATTTACAAAAAAAAGTTTTCACCTGATTTTAAAAAAAGAGTATAGATCTCCCTTGAAGAGGAAGAATCATTTTCATCCTGGATTGCTTTACCTGGACATAAAAATTTAGGAATGGGACGTCACTGGCACTTTTTTTCTATTATTTTCTGGATAGCTAATGGTGTAGCATATTATATTTTGCTTTTTACAAGTAATGAATGGCAACGACTTGTTCCAACGTCATGGTCTATTTTTCCACAGGCTATTCATACAATGATTCAGTATGCAAGTTTTAACTTTACAGTTATAGGCAATCCATATGACTCAATCCAGCAATTAGCATACTTTGGTGTAGTATTCATTTTAGGACCATTTATGATTGCAACAGGTGCAGCAATGTCTCCAGCTATAGGTGCTCAATTTCCATGGTATCCACGAATTTTTCGAGGGCGACAAGTTGCACGTAGCCTTCATTTTCTGGGTATGGTCGGTTTTGTCCTGTTTATTATTATCCATATTTCTATGGTTATGATAACAAATTTCCCCCAAAATATGGGGAATATTTTCTTAGGTCAGGCAACTAGCCTTGGTATAGCAATTGGCATATTTGCACTCTTTGTACTAGTTGTTGTAGCCGTTCTCATTTGGGCTACAGGAATTTCACTTAAAAACCCACGACTTGTCCAGAACAAACTTGGTGCTATTATAGATCCCCTAAAACATCTTTTGTTCAGTAGAGTAAGATCAAGGCAGCAATTTTCAAAATCACATATCACACCTTTTTTTAGAGCTAATGGATATCCTCCCGATACAAAAGAGTATAAAGACCTATTGGAAAATAACTTTGTTAATTGGAGGCTAAAGATTCATGGTTTGGTTGAAAAACCTCTTGAACTTTCACTTGCAGATTTACATGTTTTAAAAAAAGAGATGCAAATTACAGAGCATTCTTGTATCCAGGGATGGACTGTCATAGGGGAATGGGCGGGTGTACCGATGAGTTATATAATTTCAATGTGCAAGCCTCTCTCCGAATCACGATATATAATATTTTATTCTTATCAATATGCGAATGGAGAACAGTTCTATGAAGCAATACATATGGAACTTGCAAGGCATCATCAAACCATTCTTGCATATGAAATGAATGGTGAATCATTGGATGTTCCTCATGGATCTCCTCTATGACTGAGAATTGAAACTCAGCTTGGATACAAAATGGTAAAATGGATAAAATCCATCGAATTTGTATCCGATTATAAAGATATAGGGAAGGGACAAGGTGGTCATCGTGAAGATCATATGTACTATGGAATAGGTGCGGGGATCTAGATATCATTAATAAAATACAATTTGGTTTAAATAGATTTTTTAATATTTATAATGTAATCTTTTATTTATTTTTAATATATAGCGTAATACTGCTTTGTTGCATAACTCGACCTATATATCTAAGGGTGGACCAATCTATCATTTGTGACCAATTAGCCTTTTTATAATCAATCCCTTGTAAGACGAGGTGAGATATCTTTTTCATATGATTTTCTGGGTATATGTGATATGGAATTAGAAAGGATGGATGAAGATAAGGAAGGTAAGAAGTACAAGTTTCCTGATTCATTCATTCTTATCATTGGTTATATACGAATATACTTTCATCTACCTCATTGATAGACAGAAGGGATAATCAATGCTACAGAAAGAATCTTCTAGTTCATTCAAGTTATTCAAAAATTTGTAGAAGAGTAAACAGGTTGAATACTGGCATCAATAACAGAATAGATGATAGTGATGATCTCATCATCATAGCAGTAGACAGTATAGGAATCAAGGTTACAAATAGAGGTCTCAGTGGATACAAGATAAGTGGAATGTACAACAGAAAGGTTATCTTAAAATCCACGTTTCAGTAGTGGGTATCAACACAAAGAAAATCCTTGCATCCGAAGTTACAGATGAGAAGGTACATGATAGTAAAATAATGAAGAAACTGGTTAAAGATGTTTTGAATAATCATAATGTCAAGATCAAATCTTTCTTAAGTTATGGATCTTATGCCAGTAATGAGAATTTTAGATACCTGAAGGAGAAAAAGATTCAGCCTATTATCAAAGTAAAAATCAATTCTATCGTCTAATCAAAAAATAACAAGATACGGAATAGAGGAGTTAGATTTCTAACTGCTTTGTTGCATGATTATTTTAAATCGTTTTTTGTTAACGTTTTAGTAGTAAGGATGCAATGCAAATAGTTATAATTTAATTAGTTTTGCTATGAAATAGGTATATCTTCAACTGTATTTCGAATCATGCAACAAAGCATTTCTAACAAAATATTCTCATAAATGGAAAAAGAAAAGAATGTATGATGGACGCAGGTGGATGTAGATGGCTGAAACTGCATTTTCCTCCATTAAGAGAATGTTTGATGAATATACCTCTGCAACCAGGTTTCAAAACATGGTAAAGAGATGACAATGAAAGTATCTTTGTACAACCCGTCTAGAGAACGGCAGAAACACGAATAAAATAATAACGATGAACTAGTTATGCAACAGAGCACTATTAACAAGAAATAAATAGTCATAATTCAATAGGATTTGCTAAATTATAGCATAGTTTTAACTATTTTTCGAACTATGCAACAAAACAAAGGCAATGTATTAAATTAACAGAACCTGGCAATGGGAAAGAAAATTAATGAATTTACCGTCGATCAAACCTTGCCTAAAATTTATGAGTTAATCTGGATTTGATTAGGTTGCAATCGGTCAAAGTACGAAGAAATCATTGGAATGAGTCTATTAAAAAGGAATATGTTTGTGGCCGAACGTGTTCTATCTAAAGTTGTAGAGGAATATGGTCGACATCTTGTTTCAACATATAGTGGTACATGGTATCCATCGGCTTGTCAGTTCCTAAAAATAACTCCTCATATACATTCCTCTTATGATAATAGCGTTATTGAAAGGATAATACAATATACTATTTCTTTTATTCTGTATAAAAAGAACTCGAATGTATTAAATTATGGATTTTTTCTTAGGTGCACAGAGCCGGATTAAATGCTTATACAATATTAAATGAGATCAATTAAACCGTGGAACCTGAATATGTGATTAAAGGCTCGAGCCTTGGGAATGCCGAGGTATTTTTAGATAACAATAGAATTGCTATTATAAAAAAGGAAGGAAATACAACTTTCAAACTTATTACTGAAGATAACCATGAATGGCTGATTACTCGTAAAGTACATGGTGAAATTCGTCCTTTTTCCATTTCCATAATAGAACAAATTAAAGATGGCAATGACATTAGTAATCAAAAAGTTTTTACAGTTAGAGAACATCTTTTTAAAAATAATGGCGAGTTCTATATGTTTATAAATCATCCTGAAGGGAGGCACTGGAATGAATATCTTGGTGGCCCTAGACATATATCGAGGTTAGATAACTTCCCATATTCTGATTTGATGGAGATTGATCATCAAATAAAACATAAATTGAGAAGGTATAGGGGAATATCTGTTGGCGAGGCTTCTGGACTTGGGATATATGAACATCGTGTAAAAATTAAAGAAGAGTTAAAAGATGTGGGATTATTAACTGCTGTCAGCTCATATATTTTATATTCTACGACTTAGTTACGGTTTGTATTTTTATTTTTATTTTTATTTTTCAAGTTTATCATTACGAAAAGCATCTAAAAGACTAGCCTGTTTTATAAAACGAAATCCCGTCTTATACAAAAAATTCTGGAACAAGATATAAAAATAAAACCTGCTGAAAGAGTATTTTACAAAAGATTAAAGGTTTCTGAATTTTTGTAAATTCAAAAAGATGAGACTCAAATTAAAGTGGACTCTGAATTAATATGACTTTGGGTTGCTATTGAACATCAATTTAAATTTGTTCCCGATATTTAAATATCAAAGAACCAAAGATGTTTGTTGTAGAGTGTGTTTTCTATCGGATATCGTGGAAGAATATGGAGAACATTCTATTTATACAGATGGTAGTACATGATGTCCGAAGCATGTAGAATTTTGAAGATAGATCATTATCGCCATTCTTCGTATGAGAAAAGCATTATCGACAGAACTAATCCGTACATTAAAGATAGGACAGAATGTTTTGATGATTATTTTCATTGTAGAAACAAGAATTGTAAACTAAAGGCATGTACAGAATTGGTTGAATCCCTATGTTGATTATTACAATAAATAATTATTATCTTAACTTTACAGAGCCTATAATTTATCTGTATTTTTTATATTCATTATTTTAGGATTAAAATGCAATTGATAAGGATAATAAGGGAAATTGATCCTATTTATTTATTGAATATCATACCAAATCGTGTAGGTCAATTCCCTTTTCGCAAATCAGATCCTGAAAAAAGAAAGAAGGATTTCTCTGAAGTACAGCAATCATACACAGAGGAAGAAGTAATGAAAGAGGCTGAACGCTGTCTTTTGTGTGGAACTCCAGTATGCATAGATGCTTGTCCTGTTCTCCTAGATGTTAGGGGAATGAATGAGGCTGTTGCGAGAGGAGATTTTAACACCGCACATAAACGCATAAGAGAAACAAACCCACTTCTTGGTGTAACTGCAAGATGTTGTCCCCAATTGCAAGGTCTATGTGAAGATGCTTGCGTATTACGTTGGAATGGTCAGCCGATCGGAATTGGACTGATTCAAAGATATGTATCTGATTGGGAACGTAAGCAAGAAAAGAAACAAAAACAACTAGAGAATATAACTATTTTACCAAATACAGATAAAAAAGTGGCTGTAATTGGTGCTGGGCCTGCAGGTTTAGCTGCCGCAGAACTTCTCAGAAGATATGGACATGATGTAACTATATACGAGGAGTGGTCTCATGCTGGAGGAACCGCTTTAAATAATATTCCAGACTACCATCTTCCAAAAGATGTACTGAATTATGAAATTGAGCGTATAAAAGACATGGGCGTTAAAATAAAGACATCGGTTAAAATCGGCAAAGATATTTCACTATCCCAACTGAAGGATATCAGTAATGCTATCCTAATTACCACCGGATCAAAAGATGTGAATAGATTAGATACTCCGGGAATTGATCTAAATGGAATATACAATGGCTATCAATTTCTAGAAAAGGTATTTAGTAACGGTGTAGATGAATATATTAAGGATGACAAAAACAAATATAATCTCGGAAAAGAGGTCCTTGTGATTGGAGGGGGAGATACCGCACTAGACTGTGCAAGAACTGCATTAAGATTAACCCAAGGTAACGTTATTATATTATATAGACGAACTGAAAATGATTTACCATCCGATCCAATAATGCTGGAAGAAGCAAAAGAAGAAGGGGTAAAATTTATGTTTCTAGTTGATCCTAAATCATATGAAGGCGTTAATGGTCATGTAAATAAAGCAAAATTAAATGTTATGCAGCTCGGAAAACCGGATGAATCAGGAAGGAGATCCCCACAACCTATCCCAAGCAAAGAACTTGAAATAAACTGTTCTAGTGTTATATTAGCTATTGGAAGAGGACCTAACTCGTTTCTTCAGAAGAATGCAGATATAAAGACTGGTAGGAAGAACTCTATAGTAATTAATGATCAGCATAAAACATCTATTGAAGGAGTTTTTGCTGCAGGTGATGTAACAACTGGAGAAACACTTATTGTAAAAGCTATGAGCTCAGGGAGAGAATCTGCTCAAAGAGTGCATGAATATATGATGGATCTGGAAGATTATCATGTATCTTTTTATGAAAGATATTATAAATATAATCTATATGACAGAATGTTAGAGGGCAGTGTTGATACAGATTCACCACCCACCTAGAATAAGGATATGCATACTACCATTATTTCGTAGATCTTGGCAGATATTTTTTGAAATCAAGATTGGATTGCCTTATTCTATAATATCTAGAAACTGCTGATTTCAGATCAGCAAATCTTTGATAATATTTTGATATTACCGCCGGATTATACTTGTCTTGTCTTCATTATTCCTCTCTAATAGAATATCTTCTGCCTCGCCAATTTACAACATCTTTCTGTTTCGAAGGGATGATTGATGAAAGAAATGCAACAAGTACAAAAGAACCAGCTAGAGGAAAAGCTAATGAATACAAAAGATTCTAAAATACAGTATACTTTAACTGTAAAATATTATTTATTACTAATAAAAGAATAGACATAATTGTCAGAAACAATATGATTAAACTTTTGGTCGCATCTTTTCCATCTATAGCAATTATTATTGATAATGGCAATATAATTAAGGGAAGTAAGAGTAGAGCAAACGTTGCAACAACCATTATAGATGTTTTTATTTTCTCCTTTTTGTATAATAGATCTCTTGCATAATTAGAAACAATCTACACTTTCCAATATGGATGGTGTATCTGTTTTTACCGAGACTGGTTAATCATTCTATAGTTTACCAGGCCCGATACTATGTCTGATATCCTGTTGTATTTTCTTAACCTATTTCTAAATACATCATTCATTATCCTGTATTTTTTCAATCTGCAGATGTTATGCTCTATCACTATTCTTTTTTTGAAATGGTTTTTCTCTTCTATAGATGCTGTGTTAATAGGTACCTTTCTTGGCACCTTCTTCTGCTTAAAGCCCCATTTACGAAGGATGCGGTATATGTGGGTATAATGATATTTTATCCCACTTTTCTTTATGATCAATTCTTCAACTTGTTTCGTAGTCCAGCCATGATTGCTTTGTTTTAGTTCTTTCTTAATCTGATATATGGCCTCTTCGGATATCTCGGACGGTCTGCAGCTTTTAGTTCTATTTTTTAATCCAGATATACCTTCTTTATCATATCTTTGTAACCATTCACAGGCCCAAGATTTCCTTCGGTGGATATCTCTGGCAACATGTTATTTTCGTTGCTATGATTATTACTTTATA
>JBDUES010000179.1:0-4296 GCA_040297625.1 Candidatus Nitrosocosmicus sp.
TCTTAAAGATAAACCGGAAAAATAAAAATACAAAGCATAACCAATATACACTGAAGGTGTTCTGTTTCTGAAGGTCACACAGGAAATAGAGCATCTTCAAACTATAGATTTTTCGTTAAATGAACAGAGCCTTTAAAATACAAAAAAACTTTACATATATATATCAAAATATAGATTATGTTGTTAAAATTCATTAGCCGGGCAATTGGATTTTTTCAAAAAACATGGAAGCATAGCCAGAATTGGACAACAACAAAAGAATTTACAATTAGATGATGACAGTTTTAATGCATTTTATGCTCCTTTATAAAAATCAATGACACATATTTAGCGAATTTGAGAATATATGTAATAGATTTACCTTTTAATCCTTTTTATCAGAAACTTAAAGATCCAAATCTTTACAAACCTGGAAGACTTATTGCATTAGTAAAATCGGCAACTAACGGTGGTATTGCTATTTGTAGTAGTAATAACGGCTGGGAAAATCATTTTAACAATCTATTATCAAATATTACAATGATAAAACCCATACAAGAATCATATTACAATCACGGTCACTCAATCAATTTAGAATTTAATATCTATTCATTGATGACACAGCAGAAATTGGATGTATATACTATTGTAGTGGTCTTGGAACATCAAAAATATAATATATCTTCAGGAGGATCACATTCATTATTTTACTATGGTAAAAGAGAGATTTTAGGAAATTAAAATTATTTTAAATTGGCTAACTGAATGAAAGATTAAATCTATATAGATAGATTTCATATATTCTTATATTTCATTCTAAAATTGTTTTTATACTATATTTTATATAGAATTAAATGAAATATTTAATCTGGATTTTACCATTATTTTTGATTCTGATAGCAATCTGTCCTATAGCAAACGCCCAAAACAAAACAAACAGTTCATCTGGAAATAGCACTGATTCTGCATCAGGTGGTGGTGGCGGTGGATTATCTACCAAGTCTGTAGATATAGCTAAATCAAATACAAAGAATTTGATAGTAAATTCATCTAATTAACCTTGAAATGACTCAATATGGTGGGGTAAATTAACTACAAAAGCAATAAACAAAGCAAAATATACCATCTTTCACCCTATCCATAAAATTAATATTTTGTTGAAAAAGCAAAAAAAATGTTTTTCATTGAAGGAAAAAAGGTAATAGAGTATTATAAATATTTCTATTGTTTTTAAACTTTTTTAATTTCAATAATTTTATTTTCCTATTAAAAATAATATATGTTTAATTTTATATTATAATAATAAAAGATAAGATAATGATCGAAAATAATGATGAGAAAGATAATGATCGAAATTTTGAATCCGACACTATATCCAACGTAACAAAAGTTTGGATAGTTGAATGGCATAGTAAATTTGAAAGAACATCTACGGAGGAAAGAACCAACTACCAGGAAGCATTGGAAATTTTCAACGAAAAAACCAAGGAAGAGAAAAATACAATTCTATATGAAGTTAAAAAATCCATTTCTGATGGAAAGATTCTAAAAAAGATACCTCTACTCAATTCATCCCGATACACAGAGAGAAAGAAAAATTTGCAGAATGATACAAAAGAAGCACTCATACAAAAAAATGAAGTTAGAAAACCTAGTTTGAAAATGAGAATTATAATGTTACTTATTATAATTGTAGCCCTGATAATTACTATTTATTGGATAAATGTTATCGCAAGTGCCGGAACACCTTTGAATTCTCACATAGTTTTTCACACAATAATAAATGATATGGGTATTACAACAAATAATTTTATTGCTGTTTAAATTTAGTCCATTTTAACTTTTTTCGTAAAAATAAATACAGATTCGTTGGTGCGGACCAAAGCGATAGAAATCCAAGGATTTAGATAATTCATAATGTAAACAATCGAAATACAACTGAATAAAGGTTATATTCAAGGAGCATTATTAACCTTCAAATTGACTTTTGTATCAGTTGAAGAATTCGTATTGAAGTTATAAAATTTATGTAAAATTATCTTCCACTTTGTCCGAGGCTAATAAATCATTATCCAATGTTAATCATGCCATTTACTCAACAGCTGGTTTAGATATACTTAATTTGTAGAATTGAAACACTTACAAAACTGATTATACGTAGAATTTGTTAAATCTATAAATGAAGCAGCAGCAGGCTTTAATACAAATTTCCAAAGAAAAAATAGAACAATCTTAGTATAAACATTTGCTGTGGGAATGTGTTAATTATATTTCTAAAAGAATCTTTTACTTTGACATGAAATGACCCGAAAGATGAACCTTCTATACATAATTAATATGAAGGTTATAGAAAATGAAAAAGAGTTAAAAACCATAGAATAATACCAATGAGAAATGCATTGACTATTACATAGATGGTATATGCATTTTTATTCTCATTTATAATTTGGACAGCAATGGTAAATAACAATTCGGATGTGAAAATGGTGCCATTGCTAATATCATCTTCTAATAATGGACTTGCTGATGTAAACCAATCTTTTAAAAATGGAAATAGACATGTTGTCATGGGTTATGATCGGAATAAGATTGCCCATAAATTGTAGCAACACCGTTTGGTGGTAATATAAACATCATGACATTAGATAAGATCTCTTGCGTAAATAGCATCATTAAATATTTGCTAAAAAGTTGAAACATCTTAACTGCGATTCGCAAATTATAATGAAAATATTATAATTAATCATTGATAATCTGTAAAATTTGATACATGTTTAACTTACGCGAGATCTGTAGTAGAAATAATCAAATAATTAATAAAATTAAGAATCATATCTTAGACATCCAAGAAGAGTTTTCTAAAGGCAAACCTTGCTAAACTATTCTTTATTCGCATACAAGAAGTGCTTGGAACAAGGTCATGTCAGAAAAAATAGCTTTGATAAAATACAAAATATTGGAATAAAAAATGGTTCCTCTTCACTTCTTACTACAAATAACAAAGAGTTAAATTTGTACAATCAGACAATTTAATGAATTTTAAGCAACAGGAAGCCATGGACACTAATAATAATACTAATTAATAACATCAAAGATTCTCGTTTATATTTTTAAATTTTATTTGTTATTTATTAGTTATTTTTAAAAGTTTTACTAAATAAATGACAACAAAGAATTATTTTTTTGATTTTGTTTTTTTTAATGTCGTATACAATCTAATGAATATTTTTCTACAATATTTTGAAGGATTGGAGTTATGTTTACTATAAAATAACTTTTGTTTATGTGTTATATCACAATTGACAAAAAATACATGAAAAATACCAAGCATTTCTTTGAAATGTCCCTGCAATTCTGTCCATGAAACTTGAATAACAATCGCTAATCCGAATTTTTCCAATAAATTCTATTAATAGTCCCGCACATGTCACATTTCACTGTGCTTGGTATAGTATTTCGATCTGGATATCGGGATATTTTTTTATGAGTTTCATCGGGTGGAAACGCATTAAACGATTCCCCACATTTAGGGCAGGCAAATTGTCCCATTGTCTTAAATTCTTTAATTTGATATGTAAATGTTTATTTCTTCTTTTTACTTTTTAACTAACGTGATAATAAATGTTCTTTTTTAAAAGAATCATACCATTTTTCTTTATTTTTTAAATTCCTGCAAAAAATTTTATATCTTTTCTCTATTTGTTAGATATTTAATTTCAATTGATCAAGAATAAATCGTAGTCTGGTTAGAATATCTCACCTTTTAAATCGTGTTCTCTAAAAATATGCAAAATTTTGGTTCTCATAAGAATCCTCATTACAAATTATTGTATAATAGATCTCTTGCATAATTGCTTACAAACGGCTTTATGATCATTAATTCCTCATCAAACTGTTTTTGAGTTGCTTTCCTATGATAGATTATCCAAAAAACCATTGCTTTTCAAATCATTTACCGGCCTTAAAATAAAAGAATTTGACAATATTTACGATAAAGAAATAGCAAAAAGACATTGGGAATAGATTTAGTTTGTCCTCTGTAGAAAGATATGAAAGTACTTATAAAAAGAGACTTGAGATTGTATGCTTTTATCAATCGGTATTGGGTCAGTATATCTACAATAGATCTCTTGCATAATTAGAAACAATTTACACTTTCAAGTATGGATGGTGCATCAGTTTTTACAGATACTGGTTAATCATTCTATAGTTTACCAGACCCGATACTATGTCTGATATCATGTTATATTTTCTTAACCTATTTCTAAATACATCATTCATTATCCTGTATTTTTTCAACCTACATATGGTATGCTC
>JBDUES010000180.1:0-12402 GCA_040297625.1 Candidatus Nitrosocosmicus sp.
TGTATTAAAGTGCGAAAGAATGCTAAAGTTCGACTAAAAAAAGGACACATCCTTAGAAATCTATCAGTTATATCCCAAAGAAATGATTTGCAAAAATGGAAGGATAGCATTGTAAGCTATGGACAAAGATGGATTGTAGAAACCGTGTTTTCTGCTATAAAAAGAATGTTTGGCGAATATGTTTATTCGGTTAGACTAAAAATATGATACAGGAAATGATATTGAAAGCATCATTGTATAACAAGATGATATCTATTTAGACAAAACAGATAGTAAAATCAGAGATTTTAATAATCATGCAACAAAGCAGTTTAGATCTATAGATTTGTAAAAATAACCAAATAATAGAGATTAGTTACTATTTTACAGCCAACGAAAAATTTACAAAAATGACAAAATAACCATATGACAAAAGAAAAAAACAAAATTTATTTTGGTGTCGAAATTATATTTTATTCGCTTTTCTTTTTTGTATCGCTTTTTGATCTAAATAATGATTTTAATTTTGTTACATTTGTTGACAATGTTTTTAAGGTTTCTTCAATTCTATTTATTTCAGTCATTGGGGATTTATCTTTTTTATCTTCGGGTTTATCAGATTTTTTTGTACTCATATATTTTGCTAATCGTTAAAATATAAATGCAATATGTTTCTTTCCATTAGAAAAAAGTATAATTAAAACTTTATTTTATACTGACAAATCAAATCACTCATTTTAAAAATATAATAAAAATATATTTTAAAAAAAATATTTATTATTCCATTAAGAATTAATTTTTATAATTAAAATTTTTAATTTATATAAGCAAGTTTGTTCTGTTTCCAATTTAACCTTCCAAATTGTCTAAATTAATTAAAACAAACTTACTGACAAAATATATAATATTGTAAAAGGTAAAACTCATCATTGGTACAAATTTTCCTTAATGGATATGGAAATATTGGAAGACGTCTATCTACAGCTTTTTCAAAAGATAAATCAATTGATTTGGTGGGCATAGCAAAATATTCACCGGATGAGGAAACTGAAAAAGCATTAAGTAAAGGATATAAGGTTTTTGTTCCCAAAGAGCTGGAAGAAGGATTTCAAAATAAAAATTATAAGATTAGCGGTACAGTCGAAGATGCAATCAAACAGGCAGATATCATCATTGATGCTGCAAAAGAAGGCAAAGGATTTCAAAATAAAAAAAAATATTACATCCCATTAAAGAAAAAAGCTATTTTTCAAGGTGGAGAAGATAGAAATGGGAACTGTTCCGTAGCAAACATAATTCATAATTCAAGGGTAAATTACAATGAAACATTTGAAAAAGATTATGTAATTCAAGGAAGTTGCAACGTAACTGGAATGGGCAGGATTATTCAACCACTTCTGGAAAATTATGGAGAATCAATCAAAAGATATGATGTCAATCTAGTTAGAAGATCAGCAGATTTAGAAGATGTAAGAGAAATTAAAGACTCTATCGAATGGGACAAACAACCTCATCATCAAGACGATGTAAAAGATTTCATCCCATCAATAAATTTGTATGTGGATTCATTAAAAGTCCCATCAAGAATGATGCATCTGCATCAGATGACAATAAGGTTTAAAAATAAACCACCTACCAAAGATGAAATTCTAGAAATTTTCAATAAAGAATATGGAGTTGCAATCATCAATAAAGCAAACGGTACGGCAGATATAAGAAAGAAAGCCATCGAGTTAAAATTTGAACATGGCGATACAGGTATGGTTCACATCCATAAAGAAATTTTAAAAATTCAAGATGACATTGTAAAGATATCCTATTCCGATGATCAAACTGGAATGGTGATACCAGAAAACTACATGCTCATACAATCAATGGTTTTAAAAAAATCGAAAACAGAAGCATTGGAACAAACCGATAAAATATTTAACATTAAAAAGAAAAGGAAAATATTGGAAGAAGAATTTTAAACAACATCCTTACATTTATAAAAAAATACGAAATACAAATACAAAAATTTAATATGATTAAAAATTATCTATAAACCCCATATATAGATCAAATTAATTTTTATAGTTTAAATGTTACTCGAAAATAGTCCATGATAAATATATAATTATAGTCGATAAATAATTTATAAAAATAATTAAATCCTAACTAAATAAATTGTAATAAATAAAAAATTTGCAACAAGCATGGATAAACATTTTGTATATGATTAATATGTCTCAAGAAATAAATTAAAATAATTTTAAAATTAAGTTATTTGATAAAACATATAATTTATTATTTGTTTATACCAAAAATTCTATCAAAATAATCAGATGGTTCGGACATTAATTCTGAGGATGTATTTTCACCTTCATGTATATTTGCCAAATTTCTTGCTAATTTTTTCTTGTATTCTAGCTGCATTTGTCTTGCAATTTGAATACGCTGAGCTTGAGGTGATCCAGCACCATGCATAGATTCAGTCAAGTAGCCTACCGCGTTTCGTCCCATAGTCATATTTTCAATAAGTCTAGCTATTCTGACTTTATCTTCGGTAGCAACCCCCTTTTTACCTTTTAAATACTTTTCCAAAAGAGGGCCAGTTATAGAACTTCGAAAATCTTTTTCTGAAGGCATAGTAACCATAAGACCTCCAGCAATGTCCTGGGCAAGACGTCCAATTTCATATGGAAAGCGGGTCACATTATGTTTACAAACATTGGCTAGCATATCATCATTAATATAATTACCAGATTGTGTTTTATATGCTTTGTAAGAAGATGCAATTCCAGTAGCAAAAATAGTTTCATTTAGATGAGTCATCTCAATTAATTTATCTTTTATATGAGAAGCATTTGAAATGCCGTTATACTCTGCAGCAGCAGCTGCAGCACCGATTAGTACATCACCAAGCCCGGTTTTACACACATAACTTCGTCTATGATAACATGTAAATCTTTCAACTAAAGTGGATGCAAACTCCACCTCTCCTTCCATAAAGATTAATTCGTTTGGAATAAAAACATCATCAAAAATAATTAATGCTTCCTGACCTGAAAATTTAGAATTACCTGCATCTAGATCACCATCTTCCATACTTCGGGTATCGCAAGATTGTCGTCCATAAATGTAGGTAATACCTTTTGCATCGACTGGAATTGCTCCAACTACGGCATAATCTTTATCTTCAGATCTTAAACGCATTGTTGGCATGATAATTAACCAGTGAGAATTTATACAGCCTGTTTGATGAGCTTTTGCTCCTTTAATATAAACACCCTTATCATCTCTTTTTACAATATGTACAAACATATCCGGATCGTCTTGTTGAGATGGAGAAAGACTCCGATCACCTTTGGCATCAGTCATTGTTCCTCCGATAACAACATTTTCATATTGTATCATTTTAATAAAATTAACTAGGCGGTCATGATACTTTGAGTCATATTTTTTATCAATATCAAAAGTTGTAGAATAAAGAGAATTTAGCGCATCCATTCCCACGCAACGTTGAAAACAAGTGCCTGTCTTTTGACCCAACTTTCTTTGCATGCGATTTTGATTTACCAAATCGTCTGCGCTTTCAACAATATGTAAAAACCGGTTAACTTGTAATCCAGTTAAAGAAGACTTTGTAGAACCCAAATCCGGATCATCAACTGCCAAATCATATGTTTCAGCAACAGCATTAATTGAAGGTCTAATCATAGGATGATCTACTGGCTCTTTCACCAATTCTCCAAAAAGATAAACTTGTAAATTTCTATTTCTTAAACTTTCGATATACTCTAATCCATTTTTAATAGGCATATAGTACATAACACAATATGTTATTTGAATATTCGCATAAAGATGAATAAAATTTTGTTTTTGTAAAAATTAATAATTATAAAAGAAACAATTTATCTTAAAGAAATAAAATCAAAAAGATATTTGAATCAAAACAATCAACTTAAAAAAAATCTGATAGAAGATCTTGAATTATGTGAAAAGGAGGCAGAAATATTTTTAGCATTGATAAAGGAAGAAAAAACATCAACGATAAATTTTAAAAAATATTTTAATTTTACAGATGAAGACATGGTGGAAAATTGTAAAAAGCTTGAACAAAAAGGAATGATAATAGAAATAAATAAAAATGAATTTCAAGTTCTCCATCCAAGATTTGCAATAGTAAACAGATATAGAAGATTATGTGAAGAGAAAAATATTCAGTTTAAAAAAAACATCAAAATAGACAATATAGGAATAATGCTTGAAAAATATCAGAATAAAAATAATTAATGCAAGGGCTAAATAGGGGAAAAATCCTAAACTATCATTTATTATGCAATCTTCAGCTTCTTCTTCCGATAATGGAGACAAAATAGTATATTTTGGTGTAATAAATATCAACGAAAATGGTAAAAATATAGGAGCAGTTGATCTATGGAGAAGTGTAATTACAAAAAAAATCTTGTGTGAAGAGAAAAGATTGGGTGTTCTAGACATATCCGAAGATATTGGAATGCCACGTATCAATGATAAAGAAATCTGGGCAGTAGCAGTAAACAAGCATAGAAAAGGAAAAGACAGGTGGAAATTGATAAAGATACCTGAGGACGGGAAAAAAATTGATTTTGTAGATACGGATGATGAGACCAAGATATCATTAAATATAGAAAACTCCAGAATTATAGATCCAGAGTGGTGGAGCTTTTTAGTTTCCAAAAACATCAATAAAAGCATAGAAATATCTGAAGAAATAATACAAAAATGATATCCGATATCCCAGATGAATACAATAAAATTGATTTCAAAATTCACATTAATAAGGTATCAGAAGGCGCTGTAGCCAGTAAGCTATCAGGATATTTTTTTATTGACAATAATATATTTAATTTTAAAGCCGTAGCATTTGGAAGAATAGGGGGTCAAAATATTAACATAAAAATACCTGAAACAAAATATGATCAGATTAAAAAAATGGGCATGGATCCTGAAACAATCTTGATTTTAATACAGAAAAAGATAATTGAAGGCGACATAACTTTTGATGAAAAAAATTTGAAAGGAAGAGAAGCAATGGAGTAGACCTTGCCGATTATAGCAATGCCTCACCCAGTGCAGAACCACAATTACAACCCGTTCTATCATCAGATATTGATGGAATTAATTTGGAGATTATTGTTCGCGTAGTTTCCACATTTTTATGCAATGTTTCAATAATTTCTTTAGAGGATACTGGTTGTTCGGCCCAAACATCAAAATCTGTTATTGTTGAAATTGATAAATAACAAATTTCACTTTCTCGTGCAAGAATACATTCTGGAACCAAAGTCATCCCTATAATATCCGCATGATAAATATCCCTAAACATTTTAGATTCGGATCTTGTAGAAAATCTAGGCCCTTCAATACAAATATACGTTCCTTTACTATGAAACCGAATATCCATATTATTTAGGCATTTATTGGCAATATCTCTCAAACCACTACAAAAAGGATCAGCCATAGATATATGACATACTTGAGAACCATCAAAGAATGAATAATTTCTATTTTTTGTAAAATCAATAAATTGATCAGGTAACATTATATCTCCAGGCCTGTAGTCGTAGTTTAGGCTACCTACTACAGAAGGTGCAATTATTCGCTTTACTCCCAGCTCCTTTAAAACCCAGATATTAGCTCGATAATTTATCATATGAGGTGGAATTTTATGACCTTTGCCATGTCTTGGAAGAAATGCAATTTTTTTTTCACCGAACTTACCTACGATTATAGAGTCGGAAGTAGGCCCATATGGTGTATGAGGTTTAATGACTTTTTCTTCCTGAAATAGATTATTATCATATATTCCAGTTCCTCCGATGATTGCAATTTCCACCGAATCATTATCATTATTTTTATTCATTTCAATAAATCACCATTGAATGAACAGAATATCCTTTGTCTTGTAATAATTTTCCGCCACCAAGTGAAGATAATTCTACCATAAATGCAAATCCAATTACATTGCCGCCAAGATCTTCTATCAGTTTTGCAGCAGCAGCAGCAGTTCCACCCGTTGCCAGTAAATCATCAGCAATCAAGACATCTTCATTATTTTTAATAGATTCAGATTGTACCTCCATTACTGCGTTACCATATTCAATATCATATTTTTGTTTTATAGTATTACCAGGTAATTTTCCTTCTTTTCTTATCATAACTACACCTAGGTTAAATTTTAATCCTAATATTGTAGATAAAATAAATCCCCTTGCTTCGATTCCAGCTATATGATCTATGTGAGTGGTTTTATATTTATCATGAAAAAACTCTCCCAATAAGTTTAACGAGTGGTTATCCCTAAATACAGGTGTGAGGTCTCTAAACAATATACCCGGTTTTGGAAAATCAGGATAATTTTTAATTAGACTTTGAATATGATTTTTATCCATATGCATAAATTTTTTAATATAAATACCCATAAAAAACATTGCGAGAATGAACAGGCACTAAATAATATTTATTTAGATTATACACCAATCAAAGAAAGGGAATCTATATGAAATTAACCGATGCACGAAAAGATCAATATAGGAAACTTGCAAAAGAAAATATGTATAGAAGTCGTGCGGTATACAAATTATCTCAGATAAATAAATCACATCATATTCTAAAAGAAGGAATGAAAGTTGTTGATATTGGTGCAGCGCCTGGAGGATGGCTACAGATTACTTCAAAAATAACAGGTCCACATGGGACAACGATTGGAATAGACTTGAAAGAAATAGAACCAATTCCAAATGTCATTACAATTGTTGGTAACATAGAAGATAAAGATGATATAAATAGATTAATTAACATCGTAAAAGGAAAAGCAGATGTAGTACTTTCAGATTTAGCTCCAAATGTTTCTGGATTATGGGAAATGGATCAATTAAAACAAATAGACCTAACAAAAAAAGCATTAGAGTTTACAAAAACGGTATTGAAAGAAAACGGTTGTGCATTGTACAAGGTTTTTCAAGGGGAAAATACTACAGAGTTTATAAATTATTTAAAAGAATTTTTTCTAAACGTAATTATAACAAAACCCGATGCTAGCAGAAAACAAAGTAGTGAGATCTATGTGGTATGCAAAAGATATAAGAAAAAAGATAACATCATAGAATAAAATAATAAAGACCTGATTCAAACGATTTTATATATAGGGTTAAAGTAATTTTTCTGCATTTTCAAGTTTGGAAAAATCACCATATTTCTTAATAAAACTCCTTAATTTTTTTTGAGTACTGCCATTACCTATAGCCTCCTTTACAATAGATATTCCTTCTTTGAACGAATTTATCACATTTGCAGTTAACAATATTGCAGCACTATTTAACAATACGATATTTTCCATAGATTTATTTGAGTTAATCCCATAAATTACACGCATTGTTTCCATTATCGATTGGGATTTATTTTTAACCGCGATATCATTCAAGGTAGATTTCGGTATTCCAAGTTTTGATGGTTCAAGGATAATCTTATTAGAAGAATAGACACCGTCTTGAAAAACTACACTAATAATCGTATTTTTACTACTGGTAGATAGCTCATCCATTCCATCATGTGAATAAACTATCATAGCATTCTTTAGCCCTAAAAATGGTATCAACTGAGGCACAATTTTTAATAAAACTGGATCAGAGACCCCTATTATTTGACCATATAAATTTGTACATGGATTACATAAAGGACCTATTTTATTGAAAATTGTACGTAAACCTAATTCTTTTCTTACGTTGGAGGCATTTTTTAAACCAGGATTAAATTTAGGGGCATAGATAAAACCAAAACCAAGTGACTCGATAGATTGAACAACCATATCAGATCCATTATCTAAATTGTAACCAAGATATTCAAAGAAATCCGCACTTCCGCTTAGACTAGATGAAGATCTATTACCATGTTTAGCAACTACAACTCCACTACATGAGCTTGCTACAAGAGCTGAGGCAGTACTTATATTAAAAGTATTTAAAAAATCACCCCCCGTTCCACAATTATCTATAATAGGAAGATTTACAGATGGAGAAATTTTTATCGCATTAGATTTTAAAGCTTCGACCGTGCCTCTAATTTCATCAATATTTTCACCATTTAACAATAAAGACATCAAAAAAGCTGAAATAAATATTTCAGAGCAACCACCATTAAGAATATTAAAAATAACATCGAAAATTTCTTTACGGGTCAGATTTTTTTTTTCGGATAATTTTTTCAAAATAAAGTGGTTTTGGTTTCTTATCACCTTTAAATAATGAAGATCTTTGTTGTTTGTATTCATTTTTTTATCATATTAATAAAATTTGATAAAATTTTTTTACCTTCACCTGTTAAAATAGATTCAGGGTGAAATTGTATCCCTTCTGTTAAATATTTTTCATGTTTTATCCCCATTATTTCTAAATCATCTAAAGATTTTGATGTTATCTTTAAACAGCTGGGAAGAGAATCCTGATCTGCGATTAAAGAATGGTATCTAGTAGCAGTAAATGGATTCTTAACATCTTCAAATAGATTAGTATTTGGATAATATTCCACCATACTAGTTTTACCATGTTTAATTTTTATTGCTCGTTTAACTTTTCCACCATAAGCATGTACTATTCCTTGATGACCTAAACAAATTCCTAAAATTGGAAATTTAGGTCCTAATTGAGTTATCACATTATTGCAAATTCCAAAATCTTTTTTAAATTTAGGATGACCGGGGCCGGGAGATATAACAATCGCATCCGGATCCATTTTCAAGATATCTTTAAGACTAATTTTATTATTTCTTTCCACAAATGGAGTTGTATTAAGAAAACCCATTATTTGAGCAATATTATAAACAAATGAATCATAATTATCAATGATCAAAATTTTCATTTATTTTTAAGACCATATTTTTTTGCATGAAGATAATTATATTATTTTCTAAAAAAAATTAACATAATGATAACAAATTTCTATATTTTTTATACCTATACATGATATCATTGAGATCGATATTCACCAATTTACTAATTCCAAAGTCCTCTATCGCAAATGTACCCATAATGCTACCAAACATGATAGATTCCTTAACCAAATCAAGATTATCAAAAAAGTTTTTTTGATATTTTGAAATGAGATATCCGATAAAACCGCCTGCAAATGAATCACCCGCTCCGGTTGGATCCACAACATCCTCTAAAGGAAATCCAGGAATTGGAAAAACATCATCATTATAAAAGAAAAGAACCCCATGCTCTCCTTTTTTTATTATAACAAAACTAGGCCCCCATGATAAGATTTGTTTTCCACATTTAATTAAATTTGATAAATTACATAACAATCTGGCTTCTTGGTCGTTGATAATTACACCAGTGGTTTTCTCCATCATAGATATTACAGAATTTTTTTTCTCTCGAATCCAGTATTCAATAGTATCACAAACAACTAAATCAGGCTTATTAAAATTTTTTAAAATTTTAATATTTTGATCAGGATCATTATTAGCAAGATAAACAAATTTTGAATTTGCATATTCTAATGGAACTACAGGTTCATAGTTTTCTATGACATTTAATTCCGTTTTATTAGTAGTTCGATGAGATAAATCATAATCAAAAGAAGAATCATAAAAAAAAGATTTTTTCTCAGGGTGTTTAATCAAACCCTTTGTGTCCATTTTATTTTCTAATAGAATTTGATAGTTTTGAGGAAAATCATATCCCACTATTCCAATCAGCGATACTGGCACAAAAAAGGATCCAGATAACGAAGCATAAGTGGCAGCGCCTCCCAATATACGGTCTTTTGTTTGAAATGGAGTTCTAGTAGTATCCAACGCTACTGAACCGAAAACTGTTAACATATCCTAAAAAATCAAGGTATTAAATATAAAATATTGGAAAAGAAATATCTAACAACTAGATGGAGAAAAAACTCAAAATAGTAGTTGGAATTACAGGTAGTTCCGGAGTAATTTACGGAATAAAATTACTATATTTTTTAAATAAAATTGAAATTGAAACTCATGTGATTTTAAGTAAATGGGCTGAAAAAAACATAGAAATTGAAACTGATGAAAGCATTGAAAAAATAAAAAAATTGGCATCTTTTGAATATAAAGAAAATGATATGGCAGCATCGATTTCCAGTGGCTCGTTCAAGACTAATGGAATGATTATAATACCATGTAGTATGAAAACATTGTCAAGTATAGCAAATGGATATGATGATAATTTGATATCAAGAGCAGCATCAGTTACTATCAAAGAGAATAGAAAATTAGTCATTGTTCCCCGGGAAACACCTTTATCACAAATCCATCTGTCAAATATGTTAAAACTTGCAAAAATAGGGGTTATTATTTTACCAGCCATGCCAGGTTTTTATCACAGGCCAAAAACAGTAAATGATTTAGTATTACACATAGTAGGCAAGACTTTAGATCAATTTGAAATAAGCAACGAGGTTTTTAAAAGATGGGACACTAATAAAACAGAATTAATTTAGAAATTCAACAATATATAAAAAGCTCGAATTAAAATGAAAATGGCAACTAAAAACTATTCGTATTATTTTGAGTTTAATCTCGTAGATAAAAGTTTAGCAATTTTACACCAAATCAACCCGAATAAAAAACAATGAATCTTGTGGAATGGATATTTAAATAGGTTATAAACTACAAAGGGCTCTGTTCACTTAGTGATAAATCTATAGCTTGAAAGTGCTCTAATTCTAATGTGAACTCCAGAAATAGAACACCTTCACAGTTTATTGGGTATGGATTATACTTATATTTTTCAGGATTATCATTAAGAAGGACATCATTCGAAAGATTATCTTGTTTTGTTAAACGAAATCATGTTTCTATATGGTACTGGATACAAAAGTACAAACCCAAGAAGATATCAACAAAAAGAAAAAGAATTGCAGAATTTATCATTGATGAAACCACTCTCAATGTTGGCTCAAACTATATCTGGCTTTGGATTGCTATTGAATCGACAAATAAAGAAATTGTAGGATTAAACATATCCATGGAAAGAAATATGTTCGTTGCAGAGCAATTTATGCCGCCTTTAATAATAAAGTACGGTAAACATCCTATTTCAACAGATGGTGGAACATGGTATCCACAAGCCTGCAAATTTTTGAAACTAGAGCATCATCTACATTCCTCATTTGAGAAAAGTATTATTGAAAGAACTATGCGATACATAAAGGATAGAACTGAAAGCTTTGATGATTACTTTCCATGTAGAAAAAAGAAATGTAAATTAAAACACGTGATCAATTGGTTAAATCTTTTCGCAGACTATCATAATAAAGAAATAACGTCTTAAGTGAACAGAGCCACTACAAACAAACAAATACCTATATTTTTTGTAAACTAAAATATTAAAAAAATCATTGAAGGAAGAGAATGATGATAATTAGTAATTAACAAAGAGTACACTAGTTAGCCAATCATCACCTTTTCCCCCTCCTTCAATAATGACTAATACAGTTGAACAAACTGCAGTATTATTGTAATAGTATTAATAAAAAGAATTGCGGTTCATTCTTAGAATAAACCAACTAATTGAGGCGCGGTCATAAATAAATACATTAACAATATTCTATTAATCACCATCAAATCGCATGAACACCCCATTATCATATACTATCTATTTTCTGGGCCTGTCATTAAGAAAAACTTCCAAAGCAATTTATTGATTTGTTAAAAGAGGTCATAGGGCAATGAGTGACTAGATACAAAAATACAAACCTAAAGAAAGGATCAATTTAAAACAATTTTAATTAATAGTTTATTCTAAGAATGCACCGCAATTCTTTTTATCATGAATATTATAATATTGGTTGCGGTTTGTAGAATGCAGCAAAAGTTATTGTACCAGCAATAAACTAGCCATAGCGCCTTAATAAATACCAGAATAGCCAAGAAATACGCCAGTTCATATCATTGAAGGAGGTTGATGGTCGGCTAGATAATGCACTCCATTAATTATCAATCATCATCGCATCCCTTCAATGAATCTTTTAATGGTCAATTATATTGACTTGGCGATATTAATTTGTTGTGGCAAAGGTTTGAGTAAAGTTTTCTGATCTAGTTTAATAAAATAGTTGTAAAAATTTGACGATTAAGATACGGGCATTGAGATAAATAGAAAAATACTTGTACCGACTGGATTTATTGATTGAAGGATATCAAGATGATCATAGGAGGCATGATCCTGTTTTAATTTCAATTAAAGATGTAACGCTTGATAACATAAAGTATTTAGAATTAAATTATTATGTTATAAAATATGCTTTGTTGCATGATTATTAAAATCTCTGATTTTACTATCTGTTTTGTCTAAATAGATATCATCTTGTTATACAATGATGCTTTCAATATCATTTCCTGTATCATATTTTTCAGTCTAACCGAAT
>JBDUES010000181.1:0-13481 GCA_040297625.1 Candidatus Nitrosocosmicus sp.
TGTGGTCTAGTATCCATTCCATGCAGGCGTACATTTGATAGGAGACTGAAAACCATATCTACAGATATAAAAGAAAGGATATCAACAATGGGATATCTATTTGTTGCAGAAGGGTTAGTGGTCAATCCTTCTATAACAACAATCGACAGTACTCTGCTAAAATCAAAGGGTAGTGTATGGCATAAATCATCCATGGAGAAAGGAATAGTACCTCGTTCTGGTATAGATATAGATGCACGGTGGGGTTATAGTCATACCAAGAAGGGATGGATTTTCGGATACAAACTACATCTTACATCTACAATAGGAGAGCTTGTAGTACCTCTAACAGCGGATGTAACTACTGCTAATGTACCAGACAATAAGATGTATGTTCCTTTAACATCTTCATCTTTGGTATTCTCTTTACCATCTTTATGTTATATTATAGCTGACCCAGGATATGATGATAAGAAACTGTACGAATACAGCAAAAAGACACTAGGAATAGACCTGGTTTGTCTTATAGAGCGATACAAAAACACTCCCAGAGAAAGGCTTGATCTTGTATGCTTTTATGAATCGGTATTGGGACAGTCTATCTACAGCCAGAGAAGGATATCTGTAGAGCCATTGATAGAACATATTAAATCAGTCTTTAGAATAGACCCATTGCCAGTACGTGGATTTCATGCTGTATCTGCAATTGTATTGACATCGGTGTTATTGCATCAGCTGATGGTATACTATAACTGTAAAATAGGAAAATCTAATCCAAAATCAATAAAATATACACTTGGAACTTGGTGACATGGCAATAGGATAAATACAAGGAATCTGGAATTATGACCATGCCTCAAATAAATACTAGGACATCTATATTATATTATGAACCGCCTAATCGTTGAATCGTATCAAAATTCGTCCATAAATAGAATTTTAGACGATATTGGTAAAAAGTATACAATCGATACTTCCAAAGAACAATTAAGCGAAGACATAGATGTACAAGAAGTTAAATTCAAATACAGAACATATCCAGAGTGTATAAGAATATTATATAAAAGCGTAGGATATATAAAAGCGGTTTAAGTTCGTACTTTCATTAATTTAATATGTCCAGTCGTACAGTTCTGTGGGCCACCAACATGGGCATGTAAAAGATCTTTTGCTTTATCCTCAGATAATTTTTCCGTGGAGATATATCCACATTTATCACAGATAATAATATAACTCCATCTCACCAAATATGATCATGCTAATTATTATTCCACGGTATTTAATTATATGTTAGACCAGATCAAATAAAATAATCCATATAAATATAAGAAATAGTGTTCAACATATTTTTTATATTTACTACAGGTATAGATTTTAATATTTTTATAATATAGATAAATCTACCAAAAAAAGACTTTTTCAATATAATTATTCGAAATTTAATAAATAATATATAGAATAGAATTTTTGATCATTTACAAATGGAAAATTCTAACTGAAAAATCCACTATATTAATAGATAGAGAAATGTTGAAAATTAAAACTCACCTAATTTAGCAATAACCTATATTACATTAGTTTATATAGTAAATCTAACAGAAGTATATTTAGAGTCAAATATCAATTTAAAATACATACTAATCCATTCAACCAAATGATTTCCTGATAATTTTTAAAATAGGTCAATACTACACATATTCCATTCTTGTGTGTATCTTGTCCATTAAATGATATTTCTAGCTGTCTCGGTAGCAAATATTCCCTGCCAGTCTGAAATTGAAATGTCATTGCCGTGTATCAATGAACGACCAGCATCTATTATTGTTCCATTTGGAAAATTATTAAAGCCTGCAATTTCTCCTATCCATCTGCCATCTCTTTCGACTATTCCATTTACTGCATCTTTTCAAACTATTTCACTTTCTTTCGGTATATCGATTTCCTCAAATAACTCCTGCCCGATCGGAATCATATAGAAAAGAATGGGCATGGAGTAATTAAATTTCTATTCTCCCTAACTAGAATAGTTGATTGTTTAATTGATTTAAGCATATGGAACAAATTGCTTTTTTTAAAGTCTTCCCAATTATCTTTTTATTGTATTATATGATGTAAATAAACAAACTATCTTTATAAAAGTAACATATTACCCTAAATACTTTAAAAAAAATTAAATCCCGATAAAATCATATGCAATGATTAAATGGATTTGTATTATGATATCTAAATGTCAAGAATTTTCTAAATTGTAAAATAAAGAAATAGTTGTTGTTTATGTAAAAGATACAGATACTAGAATAGATAAATAAATAATTTCAAAGTAACTTACAGAATTTATTACAAAATACTTTAAAAGACAGGTTTTGCATTTATATCTCAAAGAATATTATTGAAGCACATGCTACTAAAATAGTATAGAAACAATAATGACATATAATAAATTTGCCATGTTATTTTTATTTATTCGTATAAAAAATTAAAAAACAACGATATCAAATAAATAATAGATCTCTTCCATAATTAGAAACATTTTACACTTTCTAGTGTGGCCCTGCATCTGTTTCTTCTAAGGCTGGTTAATTATTCTGTAGTTTAACAGACTTGATACTATGTCTGATATTCTTTTATTCTTTTTCAATTTGTTCCTAAATCTATCTGCAATGATTCTATAATTTTTCATTCTGTAGCAGATAGTATACCAATTAGCACAAGTATGCTAAACAATTTATCATGGTAATTATAACAAAACACAAAAGCTATCTACCACCTTTATATTTATCTAACTGTTCTTAATGTCATTTACCAAAACCCAATTGGTTAAGGTTAATTTGTATAAAAAAGAAATGATCCAAAGGTTAAGGAAAGACTACTACTAATTATCAGAGTACGCGAAGATGGACAAATTCCTTTTCGTGTTGTAAAAGAAATGCATAGAAGCAATCCCTGGGCTTCAGACTGGTTAAAAAGATATGATAAGGAAGGTATAGAAGGACTAAAAGATAGAACAAAAAGCGGTAGATCGCCCGATCTTTCAGAAGAGGTTAGTTTTAGCATAAAGAAAGAACTATCCAACTCCAAACAGGGTTGACCACAAAACAAGTGGAAGAGTTAATTGTAAAGAAAAGTGGTATAAAATATAACTATACTCACATCTACCGTATTCTTCGTAAATGGGGCTTTAAACAGAAGGTACCAAGAAAGGTACATGTTAATACTGCTGCTGTATCCAAAGAGGAAAAGAACGATTTCAAAAAAAGGTCGCCCAGATACTTGTGGATGAGTATATCCAGCAGCAGCAGCAGCAGCAGCAGCAAGAAGACATATTTACCGTAGTATCACTGGATGAATCCTTCTTCTTTTATGATTCTCTTGTAAGAAGGGTTTGGATTGAAGAGAATAATAGACCCCTAGTCCGAGTAACAGGCTCGCACAAACATTCATGTATTTTTGGAGCCATGAGTATAGAAGGAAATCAGCAGTTGTTCAGACAGTACAATAAATTCAATGGCGATACATTTCTTGAGTATCTAAAGAAAATATATGATAAATTTCCAAATTGTTATCTTTTCATGGATAAGGCATCACCTCATTATAAGTCAAAGATGGTGGTCAAGTATTTTGAAGAAAACAAGGATACTCTTATTCCCGTATACCTTCCAACTGCATCAAATCACCAGAGTTTATGGTAATGGAAGAGATATGGAATATAGCCAAACGAGAATTGTTTATCCTAAAATACTATCAATCATTTGCAGATTTAAAGAATATAATATCCAGATATTTCAGAACAATAAGATTCAATCTTGATATGAGGAACTATTTGTTACGAGAGGATCTATAACACATGTTAAAAGATATACATAATTCTATTTTTAATATGAAATTTATTTATGTGTTCTTATGAATTCTCTTAAAGCAGATGCTTCTTCTTTATATGCTTTGATTGTCTTTCTTTTACCGTCATCGCATACTATTGATACCTTTACTATGTTGACTTCTGCATCTGAACCGTAGACAGGGGGTTCAACCTTTTCTACTTTGCAATTCGCCTCAAGCAATTTCTTTATTTCAGAAATACTATTAAATTCTGACACAATTAAATTTATTAGGACAATGGTATTTATCGATTTATTCAATAGTAGATTTTAGCTATACAAGGAAAAAAATAATTGATAATATGATAGTAGTAGAGAGAAGATCTCTTGCAGCATGGGGATCAGAGGAAAATTTTGATTTAATTGAATTATAGACTTTCTATCTTCTCCGTCCCTTTTTCTCCAAGTTTTGATGCTATGGGTTCTGCAGATTTAACAACAAAAGGAATTAATATTTTTTCAACAACAGAAGAAACAATTTGATCAAAAGACAATATTATTGGGTGTTAATTGCAATACGAAAGTTTTTGTGTATTCTAGTTATAGTTTAAATAGAAATATAATTTCATTTTTACATCTAAATATTAAATTGTTCAAACATTCATTGGATAGTTAAGAATCAAGTAAAACTTTTGATTTTTACAAATAAATCCACCATGGAGAATTCTTGCAATATATGTTAGAATATTATAAGGAAGAACTGCAAGATGCTACCAAAGTTATTTTGATAAATATGCATGATTATTTTTGGTTTTAATTCCTGTGTGTAATTGGTTAAACCTTTTTGTAGACATCATAACAAGAAATTATCCAAAGTGAACAGAGCTGAATTGTTAATTTATCCTTAAATAATTATAACTAACTCGATCTTTGATTATAGTATTACAAATTCATTAGATTGTATAGATTCTCTGTATCACAAGGTTCAAGTCCTGCCCCGGTGAATAACAATGAATTATTTCTTACTTGGATATCCATGCGTTATATAAATTGGATATAGTTTTAACTTTTTGAGACAGCTGATAATATAGCAGGCATATATGTTGTTTTAATAAATATAATGTATTACATCGATATAGAAATATTTTTTAGAATACCGATATAGAGACTAAGGAATTTATTATATATAAAATTTGATTTTTTTATAAAATAAATTGAAAAAATGATGCATACAATTATTTTTTATATAAAAAAATTGATGTATAGGACAATGCTTTTTAGTTATTTTTTTTAAAAAAGAGTAATTTATCCTTGATAAACAGGAAATTTATCATATAATCTAGTTTATACGTCGATATACGTACTTTTATGACGATTTTATGTTAAATTCAAATAATCAATATGTTATAATCGTTATAAAACAAGAGTGATAAAATAATTATCAAGCAATCGCTGTAGGAGTAAAGGTAAAATTAAATTTTAAAAATAATTTTAAAAACATTGTAAACATCATATCAAAGTTAAAAGTTGATATCTTGATTGGACTTTATAAAGAAAATAATTACTTTTTTAAAAATAATTTTAAATCTACATCTTGTAGTTCATTAAAATCTTTATTCAAAGTACATAATGTCACGTTTTCATTGATAACAATCGTAGATATTATCTAAATGCTGCATTTACTTTTCTTCCCCTGTTTTCTAATTCTATTTCCAGCTCTGCTCGGCTATTTGTCTATCCTCTTCAGAAAATCCATACACTGGTAACAGGAGTATGGGTGGAAGAATATTCATTTTAATTTTTATTTTCATAAAAAATCCAGGATTTCAAATAGTGTTATAGATGTAATTGCAAGCTTTACTTTTATCTAGCTTTTAAGATATTTCATTCCCTCACTGATTTTTTATTTAATACTTTAATCATAGCATCGATATCTATAATTATCCAAAGCTATATTCCCTCTTTACTATATCAAAAATCGAAACAATTCCCTCTTTTCATTTATTTTCACTATCAAATTCTACCAATCCCCTCAACATTCGGAGTGTTTGGATACCGCTAACCTGATTCTCTGATAACCTTTCAAACAGATCACTCAAACTTTCATCATTTCCCTTTTGCAACGTTAGTTTATTGAATACATCCTCTTTAATTGTAATAGTCTTTACCACAACTATGCGTAACGTTTAAACATTGTTTAAAATGTATTTATGTATTGTACATCAAGCGATCGGACAATATTCAGGCAACCGAGTATTTCGGGTTATTTTGAATCTACATATATGCTTCAATCTTATCATAATCTTGAATTATGCAGATATAGATAAAGACTATAATATGATATATGCAACTATTGCTTCTATCTTATAATTAAATACGTTTAAACTTTATTTAAACACATAGGACTGTCGATATGGAAAAAGTAACTATCATGTTAGTAGATTTATCTAAAAGTTAAATAATTTACCAAATTCCTTGATTTTTTTTCCAAAATTTTGTAAATACTCAGTAAGAAATTTTTAGTGAAAGAATATATAAGTGACTCCGAATATCTCACAAAAGCGATTTAAAATATAGAATATAAAATTGAAAATTTTTACATATAAAGCAAAAAAAAAAAATAAAACACTTTCACATGGACGATTCTAACAAAGATTTCAATAATAAAATTAATTTAACTTCTAGGTTATCCCCTTCACCTATTTTTATAATATATAATAATACAGACAAAGAAAAAAAATGATGATAAAGATAAAGAATACAGGAACAAATAAGAAAAGATATTGAAAAAATAATATACACAAGATTTAGCAAAACAAATCATATATAAAAAATACAGAATAATGAATGATGTACTTAGAAACAAATTGAGAAAGTACAATAAAGTGTTACACATAGTAGAGATCTAATGAACTATAGAATAATGAACCAGTATCAACTAAATCTAAAAAATTTTATATCAAACAGGGAAGATTGTTTCTATTTATAGGATATAAAATAAACATAAATCAAAAATATATAAATACTATAAAAATCAGTTTTAAGCAAATAATAATAAATGATCATGGTAACATCAAAATTGTAAAATTGACGATATAAATCCGACTCTGCTTATACCGAGACCTTTTATTATATTTTTTAAAAAATAAAGATAACTAAAAAATTTTTTAGTACAATAGCAAAAATTAGGATCTTTTGATATGTGATTTTATTTTTTCTTGCATTTCAGGAGTCAATATTTCCTCGGCCTTGAAATGATGATCTTGTATTGCATGTTGCTCTGCATTTTTCATGATCTCTTCCCCTGTTTCTCCTTTACAGATATAGTCACAATCCATGCCGACTTCTCTACATGATACTGTTAACATTATTTCTTATACAAAACACTTGCTAATAATGTTATAGGTTTTCTGTGTAATAGTTACATACGTTCCTATCAGAGGCTCAATCTTTTGTTTACATCTACAAATGTTGCTCTGATCAAGGTCAAACAAAAAGCCAGCTAACGTGTAGGATATGTAAGGACGATAGTAAATAAGGAGCATTAGAAATCGGTTTTTGACATCTAACTTGAAAGGTTTGCCTGCTCCATCTTTTCTTTCTCCAATATTTTTTCTTTTGGATAAACGCTTTAGATAACGTTTGCCATATCTTTTTGTTATTTCTTTAATGTAAATGTCATCAAACTCGTCTATTGTGAGACCTGCGAATGATTTAAAAAGTAACGATTTTTTGGAATACCTGTCATAGTAAGCAATGAAAGGACATGATAATGAAGAAATATGGTCATAAAGCTATTTGTTCTAATTATGCAAGAGATACAATGTATAACATAATAGGTTTTAGAAATATACTAACGAACGATATAATCTAATAATATATGCCAAGTTCGGAAAGTTATTATGATAAGGAGACCCCATCTACTTTCACATAATTTAAAATTATTCCATCTATTATTAGAAAGAATGATGATTAGTTTTGTTATTTCGTCTTGAAATTATTGTTATTATTACTTTTTGAGGGGGATTGAATATTTATGCAAAAGCTCCATTGGCTTTTTTCTTGACGATAATAGGTTGACCTTATGAGGGGCCATTGACATTCAGAACAAGATTTATTTGTATTTTTTATAGTACCTTTCTGTGGAAGTGGAGCAGTAGCAGTGCATTTATCCGATGAATAAGAAGAACAACCAACAAACCTTTTTTTTGTTCGGTTTGATCTTTTAACTATCAAGTCCCCTTTATTACAAACAGGACAGGATCCTAATACAACCTGTTGTTTATTTTTGGTAGTTACAACAGCGTTAGTTATTTTTATTCCTATTTCCTTTTGGTTTTCCTTGAAAGAAACTATAGCGTCTTTTAATTTAGCCTTTGCATAATCTATAACAAACTCACTTTTGGCTTTTCCCAATTCAATTTCTTCAAGCTGCTCTTCCATTGATCGGGTAAGATCCGTAGATACTATGTTTGGTATGTATTTACGCATTGATTGTATTATTTCGAATCCGATATCTGTAGGCTCAATTCCTGTTCTTAAACCTATATCATTTGTTTCTTTTTTTCCAGTGGTAGTAACAATATTATCAATATAATTTCTCTTTAAAAGTGTGTTGATAATTTCTGATCTGGTGGCTTTGGTGTCAATTTTTTCCTTTTCCATCTCTTCTAGAAGACTTGATTGATTGAAACGAGCGGGAGGTTGAGTAAACTTATCTGCCAGTGTTATATCAACACTTTTCAAAATGTCATCCTTATGTAGTATTGGTATATCAATTTGGGTCCCAACTATAGATGCATTAATATATTGCTTGTAAAAACTTATCCATTCATCATATACAATCTTCTTTCCTTCAGCTTTGAAATTGTAATCGTTTTTCACTAGAATTGTAAGTGTCGTGCGTTGAATTATAGCAGGGTCTCCAAATGTGGAAAAAAATCTTTTGATTATTAAATCAAATAATTTGAATTCAGCAACCTCAAGTTTACATTTTGGCTTCTCACCTGTTGGATAAATTGCTGGATGTGCAGGATCAATTTTACTTCCTTCATTTGGAGAAAGAAATTCTTTTGAAAGCAATTTCATGGCCAGATCGGCATAAGGACCCTTATTATTACTACCACCATCCTCATTATTGCGAATGTCTAAAGGAGAATTAATTTTTGAGAGGCCTGAAATAATTTTCTTGTAATTAATCGAGGCAGGAAGTTTTTGACTGGAGGTTCTCGGATAGGAAATTAATGCAGAAAGATACAATTTCTCAGCAATAGTTAGGGTGTATCTTAGAGAGAATTTGAATGTTCTATATGCTTCTTTCTGTAGATCACCAAGATTGAAAGGATTTGGAGATTTTAGTGTAATTTTTTGAGTTTTAATTTCAGCAATCTTACCATCTTGATTTCTACAGGCATCAACAACTAAGGTGGCTTTAGATAATGATTCAACTTTTTGTGGTTGATAATAAGCTTTAATTGTATTACCATCTTTTTCAAATTCTGCCATTATAGTCCAGTAAGGCATAGGAATATGGTTTCTTATCTCCATTTCTTTATCCACTACAAAAGCAAGAGTTGGACCTTGTACCCTTCCGATTGATAAGTTATAATATCTTTTGCCATCATTACTGACCTTAAAAGATTGTGTTAGTGCTCTTGAAAGGTTAACACCATAAAGAAAATCAATCATATGACGGGATCGGCCTGCATCAGCTAATCTTGTACTTGGTTTTAATAAATTATTAAAGGAGTCTCTTATTTCATCATCAGTGAGAGTTGAAAATTTAGCTCTCAATGACTTTTCATATTTGTTATTGCAGGCATATTCTAAAATATTATATCCGATTACCTCACCTTCCTGATCATAATCACAAGCATGAATAAATCCAGTAGCTTTTTGAGATAACATGGATATTGTTTTTATATGTTTTTCTATTTTTTCAGACAATATGCTGCTGAAACTAGTTTCATTGCTCTTTTTTAAAAGGGGCATTCACTTGACATCAAATACAGGATAAATACTACGATTTCCTCTGACATCAACTAATCCATACAAATGACCCAATGCAGAACAGATAACAAAGTGTCGACCTTTTTTATCCATTGCAGAATAAAAAGGTGATGATATCCATTTTATTTTGTTATCTCCCACTATTTCTAATGAAGATATTTTTTTTAGACTTGAGGTTCCAAGAGCTTGTGCGATTCTTTGTGCAGCTGCGGGTTTTTCACAAATTACAAGTTCATAGGGCTTCTGTATTGTAAGAATATTTGAGCTCAAGCCTATTTTTGTTCTCAAATAGATAATATAATTAATCGGTTTTATTGTATATCATATCATTTTTATTAATTACATTCTATTTCTTTTAGCAATGTAAGTTGATATTTGAGATAAGGAGTTCAATTTTAGATAAAAGATCTCTTTTAGTTTATACTGCCAACATAAATTCGTAAAGTCATTTTATTAGATCCTTTCGTAAATTAGATTATAGATCTTTTATAATAGTATTACCAGGGATGTCGTGTTCATATAATGATAGATTTTTACAAAAATGCTTTGATGCAATATAAACTTGACTTATTGATAAATATAAACAGTATAAAATTGTGTTAGTTAGTATAGGATTGAAAGCGAAAGAAATCGTTTTAATATTTGGTGGAATTTGGCTATGGCTATCATTAGGATTTAAATTGGATCTTGGTGGCTTCTTTTCTGTAGGTGAAACTTTTGGCATTTTTTGGTTGGATGCTGTTGGATTTTTCATCAGTCTTATTCTCACACTTATACTGATCAATCGAAGGATAAGAGATTTTGTCATTGCAATAAGAATAATGATGAAATTTAAGTAAATCTTTAGTCCACGATGATATTATGATCCGATGGTATACCTGAATTTTTACAATTGGAATAAATCTCCTTTACAAAAGTGAAAATTCAATGTGGTTTCTGCTATCGTTGTCACCATTACTATTACCACCATAGACACCGTCGTCATTCCTTACGTCATTACCATCAGCTGCAACCCCAAGTTTTTTATTAATTGTATCATTCTATAGTCTTGAGCACATTGGCCAATTGGTATATCTGATTTTCTAGATAGACCTACAAATTCTCTAATCTCATCAATATCTGAGGCCCCCTATTTTATTTTTCCAATCTTTTATTAAATAATGTACTTTGCCTTTTGAGATTCCCGTTTCGCACTATTTGATTTATGGATTTGCATTGTAGGTCTTTTATATCACTAGCGATTTATCTAACAGATGTTGTGATTTTGGATTGCTCACTTTTAATATATGTAGTATAGCGGTCAATTCCATTATTAAAGTGTTCAAACATCTGGTCAATACGGTCAAATTCCTGGTCAAATAGGTCAATAAATCGGTCAAATATTCTTTTTAATCATATTAATCGGTATAGAGACCTAGAAAATAGTACGATTAATTATTGCCAATAATGGTTATTAAAATGGCACTTATGTTATAAGATCTGCCACACTAATAAACTTCATATTATCTTGTTTCAAAAAGATGGTTGACTTTTATATCCACTATATACAATAAAGTAAAATTTTTAATTGAATTCTTATTATGATGATAAAATTTTAAATAAATTTGGAAGAGGAATAGCACAGTGTTGCATATGTGGCACAACCCATTAAGAATAAGGAGACAGTTTCTAAAGATGAAACATCATTGGGTATGTCTAGATCTTTTATATGTGGTCACATAGGAAATTGTGTGTAAAACGCCATATCACAAACCAGCATAATGATAATGCGTTCATGGTTGCATTTATTGATTATGTGGCTGAAAGCAATTTAGGGTTTTATTCAGCACCATCATCTTTATATCATCATGAGCAACGCGAATATCAAAATAAAGGAAAAAAGATGCTTTGTAGCATAACTCAATTTCTCGCAATTATTTGGCGTATTAGTTTAATCGTACGAAATAGGGGTCCGGTTTTAGATTTATTTTGAAATAAATTCGATTACTCTATAACGATTTTTATAATTATGCAACAAAGCAGAAAAAAGACTCTGAAGATAGTGAAGAAGAATTTATGAGGGAAAAATCAAGATTAGCTGCCAGACGAGGTGAGATATAATTTTATAATTTTGATTCATATGTTTAATAATGGACCGATAAATATCATAATACTATTATAATTGCCATCTTATTTGTTAATGCCGTCATTACCGTCATTTTTTCCGTCATTCCCGTCAATAAAACTGTCACTTTTTGTCTAGGTGTTATAAATGCACAATATAAGCATAAAATTATTATTATTAGTATGAAGATCTGTATTTGATTATTTATCTATAGTTTTATTATGATGACAAAAATAGAGGTAATATTATATGCGATAAATAACCTACCGATATTTGAATGGATATGATATTTTATCGATATGTCTGGACTAGCACATTTTAAGATTTTCGCTTGAAATAACAGACTAGTCCGCGGTAAGGAAGAATATTAACAGTATCGCTATATAAAATCGGTTTTTATTAACGTTCTAGTATTAAGGATGTGACGCAAATAGTCATAATTTAATTAGTTTTGCTTTGAATGAGGTATGTTTTTAACTGCAGTTCTAATCATGCAACAAAGCAGGTTTGTTGTATTATATTATTGAGTTACAGATGATTTACGGTAAATTTTTTCATTATTTAACATTGATTTATACTGAAAGTTTTATTTATTCTAATTTTATATATTCTATGTACTGATATTGAGCGATGATCCAGATAGTGATGATTCTCATGCATCCGCATTTTCATTGCCTAATTCCTCAAACTTACCAATAGATTTGAACGAAAAAGCAACAACAATGTGCTCAACACAACAACAACCGTCATCAATAGAAAAGACTGAGATATGGTACGATGAAGAAAAAGCTATGAATGGACTAGCTCAAGTTATGTCCAATGTTAAAAATAGTGCAGATGTTTGTGGCGACTCTTTGTCGCCATCTTTTTCAATGGGTGTTGAACAGATAAAAAAAGGATATATTGATTTTAAAAGAAGAGGAGTTAAAATACGGTTTATTACTGAAATTACTAAAGAAAATATTTCTTATTGTAAAGAATTGGAGCAATATGCGGAAATTCGACATATCACCAATGTTAAAGGGAATATGGCAGTAAGTGAGACAGAATATGTAGCCACTGCCAAATTAGAAGGAGAGGCAAAGCCTATTACTCAAACTATGTATAGCAACGTTAAAGCCATAATTGAACAGCATAAATATTTTTTTGAGAATTTATGGATAAAGGCAATACCATATGAACAAAGAATTAGAGAAATAGAGCAAGGGATAGAACCAATAAAAACAGAAGTATTAGAAAATGAGGAGGAAATTTCTAAAAGAATAACAGATTTGCCTAATAAGTCTAATGATTTGCGCATTTATTCCACTACAGGAGGAATGCAATTAATTTATAACAACTTTTTTGAAGTGTACAAAGATATAGTAAAAAAACATAGAAATGGAGAACATAAAGGTATTAGATGGATTACATCAATATATAATAAGAGCGATATCGAACTTGTCACACTTTTTTTAAATGAAGGAATAAAAGTACGACATGTAAAAAGTATACCATTTTCCAGTTTTGCATTAAGTGATAAATTGTTAAATTCCACCGTGGAAAAGATGGAAGAAGGAAAAATGGTTACTAAT
>JBDUES010000182.1:0-8003 GCA_040297625.1 Candidatus Nitrosocosmicus sp.
TTTCTACTTCTTCATTCCATTCAAGTTTATGTTGTGTATAAAGAATATCCGCGACTTCTTTAAAATATCCTTCAAGTCCCGGTGGAGAAATTATCAACACTTTTCCACCATTAGGACCTGATTGATAGTTATGATGAATATCTTTTGGAATAAAAACAAAATCACCCACCTGAGCTAGATATGTTTTATTGCCACATCTTATAGAATATTCACCATCAAGTATGTAATAGGCTTTATTTACATTGTTGATTGGAGATCTTTTTATAAAATATAAATTAATGGAAGAAAACAAGATTTATTTCCTTAAAAAGTATTGGTCTGATATATTTCTCATAATTTTTATACCTATTTTGTTTCCATTAAAATTTTTTACAGGTATGTTGAAAATATACAAGTACATCAAATTTGCAAAATCAGGTTATAAATTAGCGCAAAAATCGGATAAAGTTTTTAAATCAAAAAAATAACGATTTTCAGCATCATTTTAAAGGCAAATATCTTCCTTTTAAGGCTTTAGAATATCCAAAAAATTCTTGCAAGGTTTTTCTAAATATATCTCTTAATTTTTTTATTTTGCAATCAATTAATACATTATTTTAAATTATATCCAAACATTGTTAGACAACGGTTTCAAATTCAGGTTACAATGTCAATAGAGATGTAATTTATTCGTCAGTCTTATTGCCAAAATATTTGTATTTATCAGATCCGGCATAATTAGTACCAATAGAAAAATTTCTAAATAGTAATTAATTCCTTGATATGGATGGACGAGATTTAGCTAAAAAAAACTGTAAACAGAAATGATATGGACGGATTAAAGTTGTCAACAGCAAAATACAAATTGTTTTAATTTATATTACCTTGGATACAAAATTCTATTAATATTTGCATTGTGATCCCTATAGTTTACCAAGCGTGCTGTGTTCCCGGTTACAAATGGTTTTCTTTTAGGACTGCTGTCACAATGCAAATACCAATAATTTAAGATATTGAAAATTTAATAGGTTTTCTAATTTGGAAGGTTATAAAATCATACCTGCAATTACCTTATATATCCATGGCCTCAAAACTTACCTAAATTAATAATCCATATAGGTCAAATTTAAGCTTACAAAATAACTACCATTAGATCATATAAAAATATAAAAATCACAGTGATTGAATAGTAATGCTCTGCTTCCAACATTTAATAAAAAAATCAATACCGAAGAATTATATGAAAATCTTTTAGTTTTAGATTCCGATGAAGGAATTAGAATAGAAAACTCTAAAAGCGGTGAAAAAATTTTCATTAATCGGAATTTACTTGGAACCTATTGTATTTTAATTAGAATAAAGAAAAACGTAGACAACCAAAACAAAGAAAAAAATGTGGATGAAGAAATAAATGATATAGAGTATACTGAACAGTTTTTTAACCATAATGAAATCGCCCCTGTTCTAGATTTAATAAAAAATAATATTAAAAAATTCGATATTTGGACATATTAGTCCAATAAATAGTAGTTACTATATTTTTATATAAAATATAAAACAATACAATCTAAATCTAATTCTGGGAACTCTTCATGTCATCATTTAAGTAATAAAAATATTATTTATTTACCAAAAAATTAGGAAAAAGATTATTTAATAAAAATCATGCTGTATAACTAAAATTGCAAATCCCTGTTATTCAATCAATTTTATTTTTTTCATTAGGCTTATTCCATTTATAATACACTGTACCTGCTTTGCATGTTACAAACAAATTGGATAGAGCAAATGTAGATTCCACTTCTAGTTCCGATAAAAAATCATCAATCTCAATTTCATCCTCAGCAGATTTGGAAAAAATATTGATAATTTCTTCTTTAGAAAACTCAGTGCCGTAATTTTTTTTGAAATAATTAAACAATTCGGATTTATCAATCATATCACTATCTTACAATTATAATATTTTTTAATTGAAATTTAAATATATAATTTAAAATGATAAATATGAAAGAAAAGATTTTATAAAAAATAACTTATATAAAAAATAACTTATTGAAATATATACTAGAGTTTTTTTTTATTTGTTTTATACTAATTTCATATATAAGCTGTGAAAATTTTTTTATTATTGATGGCAGAACAGATCAGCAGGTAGTAGAACAAAACATTTCAATAAAAAAAAATATGTTTAAAAGTTATAAATTAAATATAAATGATACATTTTCTATGGAAGGATCGTTAATTTCAACCATCCCCCCGGACATGTCATCTGTTTACTTCAATAACAATACAACACAGTCAATAAACGGTACGAACAATAAAATCAACGATGAAAAAAGTATAGAACAAGAGTCATCAAGCAATAATTCCACGTCTGTATCTGAACCCCCTGTTTCACCACAAAAATTACTTTTAACTGCTAATCCAATATTGCAGAATATGAACAATACACAATCAAATGAGTCTAATAATATTTCAGATAATTTGGTTTCAATATTGTCTGGAATAATAGTAGAATCTATAAATAATGGCAACCCAACAATAAACAATAAAAGTACTTCTTCTCTTGATTTAAATGCCAGAAGCAGTAAAAATATAATTCTTGTATCAGGAAAGTGGAGTGTGGATGTACAGAATGGAAATGTTACTGACTTTACTACCAAATTTGCAATGATTGCGTCTAATGGTACAGGTTTTCACTGGCATTCTATGAATAACTTTCAGTCAAATGAAAAACTATTTTTGGGAAATGATAACAGTGCAACAATAAATGGCAAATTAGATTTTTTTACTGGAGATAACAATACAACTAAAAAAACAGGGGATGTTTTACTATCCATTAATAATTTAGAATTAATTCAATTAACAATATTAGATAAAGAAATTGCCGACCATTTTCAGGGATTTCCGCTTTATGGATTAATAGATTCAATCAAAATAAAAAATTAGTTTTTAAAACTCCTTTTTTTTATTCGTTTTAAGATTGGCAGGGTAACAGCGCCTTCAGATGCAGATTGAACTAAAGTTGCATATTTAGATAATGCACCAGATTTATATCGGATTTTAATAGGTTTTAATTTTTTAATTCTTTTTGAGAATTCTTTATCGGATATTTTGAGATCTACGGTCCCCTTTACTAAATCAATTTTAATCTTATCACCACTTTTTACTAATGAGATGGGACCACCTGCCATGGCTTCTGGAGACACATGACCTATCATAAATCCTCTTGTAGCTCCTGAAAATCTACCGTCAGTTAACATAGCAACTTTTTCGCCCAATCCTTGACCCACTAGAGCAGCAGTAGCAGCCAGCATCTCCCTCATTCCAGGTCCCCCTTTTGGACCCTCATATCGAATTATGATTACATCACCTTCAGTAATTTCTCGATTCGAAATGGCTTCGAATGCCGACTCCTCGGAATTAAAAACTTTAGCGTATCCCACAAATCTTTCAGAATGCAAACCTGCAATCTTTACTACAGCACCCTCTGGAGCCAAATTGCCGAATAATATCTTTAATGTTCCTTCATCATGAATTGGACTGTCTACAGATTTTAGAATTTTTTTATATTCATTTTCATTATTTTTAAAATAGGTAGTAGATTTTGCAAAATTGTAAGATGCAAGGTTTTCTTTTAATGTCTTTCCAGTAACCGTCAATATATCACCATTAATTATTCCCTTATCCAAAAGGGATTTCAAAACTACAGGAATGCCTCCAATATTGTCAAGATCAAGCATTACATAATTACCACCTGGCCTCATATTGGCGATATGAGGTGTTTTCTTTCTTATTGTTTCAAAATCTTTAATATCCAATTTTACACCTGCCTCTCGTGACAAAGCTAATAAATGTAATACAACATTAGTCGAACCGCCTATAGCATTTGCCATAATAATTGCATTTTCAAATGATTCGTATTTCATAATATCGCTCGGTTTTATATCATTTTTAATAAGATAATCTATAGCTTTACCCGTGTCATAACAAATTTTGTATCTTATTTCACTTTCTGCAATAGGAGTCGCACTACCGGGTAATGACATTCCTATTGCTTCACTAATTGATGCCATAGTATTAGCAGTATACATTCCAGCACATGATCCTGCAGATGGACATGCAACATTCTCTAGACTGGTTAACTGTTCAAGACTCATATTTCCAGCATCAAAAGTTCCAACTGCTTCATACACATCCTGAACTGTTACAGGTTTACCGTTCCAATTACCTGGAAGTATAGTACCACCATATACAAAAATTGATGGAAGGTTAAGCCTAGCCATGGCCATCAATGTCCCGGGCAAACTTTTATCACATCCAGAAATTCCAACAATGGCATCATATTGATGAGCACGAATCATTACTTCTATAGAATCTGCAATTATTTCCCTACTTATTAGGGATGATTTCATACCTTCATGACCCATAGCAATACCATCTGAAACTGCAATAGTAGTAAATTCTCTTGGCGTATTACCTGAATCTTTAACACCATCCTTTGCTTTTTGAGCTAATTTCCCTAGATGAATATTACAAGGAGTGGCTTCGTTACAAGTACTGGAAACACCTACTAAAGGTCTACTTAAATCTTGATCAGTAAGACCCATAGCTTTATACATTGCTCTGTTAGGGGCTCTGGATGATCCTTCTACTGTTTTTCTACTTGGTAAAACCATTATATTCATTTAAAATAAAAATATAAAATAAAAACTTATTCTATTTTATTCTATTCAAGATTTGCCATTATTTTTATAGAATCCATTCCATCAAATTTAAAAATAGTTTCACACATACCACACTCTATACTATTGTTATGGAGTTCATTTGATTGCAGTTCATTAAGATATTCACACTTTGGACAAGAAAAAGAAAAGGTCAAAGTGAAATCTTCTATCTCTATTGCTTCGCCCATACTGATTAAAAAATTTTCGAGATATTTAAAATGAACTATATCAAATAAAAAAAATATGACAAGATATATTAATCAATTGAAAGAGTAAATTAAATATTTCTTTAAATAATATTTCAATGAAGATGCATATATCCAATGAAAAATGTATTTTTTGTAAAATAATTAATAAAAGCATTCCTAATGCGATAGTTTATGAAAATGACAAGTTTTTAGTGTTTTTAGATAAATATCCTATTAATTATGGACATACTTTACTAGTTCCAAAAGATCATTTTAATACTATTTTAGAAATGCCAATAAATTTGGTAGGAGAAATGTATTCTTTAGTTCCACATCTAGCAAAGGCAATTATAACTACAATAGATGGAAATGGCTTTAATATTAGTCAAAATAACGGCAGGTCTGCAAATCAAATAATACCTCATGTTCATGTTCACATAGTACCTCGCTTTGCACGAGAAAAAATAAAGGGTCAGTGGCCAATGAGAAAAATTGCCAGTATTGAAGAATTAAAAAATCTAGCAGAAAAAATTATAGCGAATATCAACAACATCTCTTAACAATCCACAATAAAATGAATAGAGATAGAAAAAAAATAACTATAGGTATACCAACTTTCAATGAAGAAAAGAACATTTTAAAATTTTTTGAATCATTACAAAAACAAAATATTCAATTAAATACTATTGAAAAAATATTGTTTATTGATGATTCAGATGATAATACCCCAAATCTAATAAATAAATTAAAAGTGGAAAATCCAGAGGTAAATATCGAACTACTCCATAACAATAGACGAATGGGTGCAAGTAATGCATGGAATACAATTTTTAAAAAATCAAATGGCGAAGTAATTATTTTATTAGATGCAGACATAGAACTAGAAAAAAACTGTATCTATAATTTGTCTAATAAAATAAATGAAAATACAGGACTTTGTGCATCAAATACACTACCAATTATTAAAAACAATAACATATTTTCAAAAGCCTCTGCTTTTATTGCATTTTGGTTAAGATCCGTAAGACTACATGGAATATCTCAATACACAACGATGGGAAGAGCATTAGCATTATACTCAGAGGATGTTAAAGATTTAGAAATTCCAACCGATATCATTGCCATCGATTTATACCTTCAATGCAAAATTTTAGAAAAACAGAAAAATGTTGTTTATAATGACGAAGCAATAATATATTTTAAAACCCCTTTAACTATGTCGGATTTTTTAAGCCAAGTTACAAGAGCCATAATTGGTCACAGACAAATAAAAAAATATACAAAAATTTTTTCACTAGATATATCTTTTTTTATACTTTTAAAGGAATTTATTAAAAATGCATTTCGTTATCCTAAATATTCTTTGGCACTGATCTATTGCTATTCAATGTTACCCTATAGTTATTTAAAGAATAAAAAAACCGTTAATTATCTTTGGGAAACAGCAACAAGTACAAAGGAATAAAAATCAAATGTTATATAAATTTCCCTTTGGTAGATATGTTAAAAATATTTGTAAAATTCGTTTAATAAATTTAACAAAAATTGAATGAATTATGAATTTAGTTTAAGTATATGCCTGTTACAATGGCCAGTTGCTAATACTTGTTTTGTTTCTACAATTCCCATTGCAATGTCTATTCCAAATGTAACAAGTTTTAGTTAATTGAGCCTGGGTCATAATTCATAACAAATAAAGTTAGTCCATTGGAGTATCATATTTTGGTGTAAAAAGATACAATCCAACAGAAGGCTAGCAACAAACAGTTCATCGTCCATTCTAATTAGCATTTTGTATCTTGTTGGACTGATTGATTGGTCATATAGTATTTGTTTAAGAAGCGATAATCGTCGTCGTCATAGAGGCAGACCCTACGTATATTCAGTTACAATAATCCTCAGATGTTTTATATTACGTCTCTGGTTCAGACTTGATTCCAACAGGTCATTGGTGCATCAATATCTTTCAATCGACTTACTCTGCCCTACAACAGAAAGGTGATGAGGGCTTGTGGGTTGTCTGAATTACAATCACCCAGTAAACGTACTTTTGACAGGAGATTAAATACCATCTCTATCTATATCAAAAAGAAAGAATAACATCGATGGGATATCTATTTGTTTCAGAAGGTGTAGTCCATCCATATATCATTGCAATAGATAGTTCTCTTATCAAAGCGAGGAAAGGTCATGTATGGCATAAATCATACATATGAATAAAGGAATAGTGCCAAGTTCATTAGATATTGATATTGATGCAAGATGTGGATTTAGTCATACTAAAGGCTGGATATTTGGATATAAACTGCATATGGTATCAAGTACTATCTCTTCTTCTGTAGTTGTACCTTTATCAGTTGCTGATGTTACAACCGCCAATGTACATAGGATAATCAGGTCTATGATGCATTGACATATAGTTTACCATCTTCAACATTAAAGAAAACACACTCTCTATATGATTGCAGACCCTGGATACTATAATGACCAGAACTGGTATGATTTAAGCATGAATATGGGATTTCAGCTTGTATATCCAGTACGCAGATACAGAAATACACCGCAAGAAGAAAGACTCTATATCTTGTTGATTTCTATGTATCTGTTCTAGGACGGGTTGTATATTCACAAAGAGAAGTATATCCATAGAGCCACTAATAGAACATATTAAAGCCGTCTTTAGGCTAGACTCACTGCCTGTGAGATGATATGGTAATGTATGCAGTATCATACTTCTATCAGTATTACTCTATCAGATGCTTGTTTATTACAACTGCAAGGTACAAAAGGACAATCCAAGGCTGATCAAGTACATGATAGGTAGTTAATCGAGTTAGAAATGGTGCTTGAATTACTAAAATGAATTATGACTCGGGCTCAAATAAGTTGTTATTGAATTCACTAGATCTCTTGCGTAATTACTTGCAAACAGCTTTATGACCAGTAGTTCCTCATCAACCTGTTCTTTCGTTGCTTCCATACGAGAGGTTATCCAAAAAACCACTGCTTTTCAAATCGTTCACTGGCCTAACATTAAAAGAATTTGATGACATTTACGATAACGAGATAATAAAAAGATATGATAATCACGAAATAAAGCGTTTATCGA
>JBDUES010000183.1:0-5399 GCA_040297625.1 Candidatus Nitrosocosmicus sp.
GGTAGGCATTGTCTTACCATATTCAATATTCAATCTTTTGAATGTCCCTGCAAATGTTACTCTGATCCAAATCAAATAAAAAACCTGTTAAAGTGTAAGTAATGTAAAGACGATAGTAAACAAGTAGCATTAGAAATCTGTCTTTTATATCCAATTTGAATGGTCTTCCAGCACCTATGCTTCTTTTTCGGAATTTCCTTTTTGTTAACCGTTTAATCTCATACTCTTCATATCTTTTTATTATTTCTTTATCGTAAATATCATCAAATTCTTTTACGGTAAGGCCAGTAAACGATTTGAAAAGCAGTGGTTTTTTGGATAACCTATCATATGAAAGCAATGAGAGACCGGGTTGATGAGGAACTAGTGGTCATAAAGCTGTTTGCAAGTAATTATGCAAGAGATCTTTTAATTGGTTTTTGCACAGCTGTCATAATATCATCCTGTGATAAATTAACATCTTGTACAAAACAATCTCAAAGATTTTGTTGTCTCAATATGCTTTTTCATTATTTTGTTCATCACTATAATATTATAATCATTTAAAAATATATCTTGCTGCTAGTTGTGTATTTAATTCGTGCTGTTCGATTGGATAAACAATTCCATTCAAGGATTAAAAGATTTCAATAGACCTTTCCTTACTCTGAATACAATTCATGGAATCTATAGAAGAATATATTTCAAGTTATTTCCAAAGTTAACAATTATCTATCCTCTCGTACTGCTGAATCTATTTTCAAATTAGTTTAAAGAATTACTAACGATAGAATAAGAAGAAACACAATAGTCAAAGAAGTTTTAATGCATGTTTTTACAGAACAGTTGCATCATCGTGGTGGAGAAATAATAGATATACTTTGGCAGATGGATATACAACTACCTGATATGGGATGGCTTTCAGTTATAAAAAAGACAGACCCTATATGGGTAATGAAATAAATGTCAATGTATAGTTATTAAATTTTGACAATTTAAAGAATTTATTTACTGGAGCAAATGTTAAAAATGAAATAGGCATTATCTTATAGTTTATCATTGAAGATAAATCATCTTGTAGTAATATTAAAGTTATATAGATAATGTTACTTAAACATGGATGAAATATCTGATTCATTTGCAAAAGAACATATTGAAAGATGGATAAATGCTTGGAATAATAAAGATTTAGAAACAGTTCTCTCTATGTTTGCAGACAATATCGAGTTTTATAGTCCAAAAATCAGGGTGATAACTCCAGAATTTAATTCTGAAAAAGTAAATAATAAAAAAGATTTAAAACATTATTGGTCGACAGCTTTACAGAAATTAACTAGTCTTCATTTTACTCCAAAAGACTATTTCATAAAAGGAAATACTTGTGTTTTAGAATATATTGTTACTTTTGATGGAAAAAGTAAATTTTTAGCTATTGAAAAATCAGAATTTAATAAGGATAATTTGATATATAAAGCAATTGCATTTTATGGATCCCAAATTGAATAAAAGTAATGGGTTAGAGATAGATAAAGGAACAAATTTTATATATGTTTTTGTATAGATCAACTAATAAATTTTTTCCTGATTTATAAAAATAAAATAATTTGCCTCCGGTAGAGTATATACAAACAGGCTAGCAGAAGTCTTGATAAATGGAATATAATAAAATAGTTTATTTGTATTCTATTTATTATAATATCAGAAAGCCGGAGCTTCGGAGCCACCGGAGGCATTTTCATCTATTTTATATAAATCAAAAAAAATATTAATTAATTTGTTTTTTTATTTTCACTCATTTTTGTCATTGCTTCATCTGCTGCTTTTTTCATCTCCTCTGGACTAAGATCCTTTATATGGGTTGATATTGACCACCTATGTCCAAATGGATCTTCAATACTACCATGCCTATCTCCCCAAAATTGATCTTTAACCGGATCAACAACCTTTGAACCTTCAGAAACTGCCTGGTTGAAGGTTTTGTCCACATCTTCTACATACAAAAATATTCCGCTTGAACTTCCACCTAATGTTGTAGGTGATAGATTTTTCATCTCTGGAATTTCATCTGCTAACATAAATGCAGAATCACCTATCTTAAGTTCGGCATGAGCTATTGATTTTCCATCTGGAGTCATCATACGCACAAGTTCTTTGGCTTCAAATGCTTTTTTATAGAAGTCTATTGCTTGTGAGCCATTTTTTACAGTGAGATAAGGGGTAATTGAATGATAGCCATCTGGAATTTTTTTTACTTGACTCATTGTGATTTTATACTATAGATAATTAATAAATATACAAGGGAGTAAAAGTATAGTTACAATTAGTTAGGGACCAAGACTAAACTAAAAACTTGTGCTGTATTTAACGTGGTTATAGTAATATCTAAAATTTAAATAAGAAAAATTTTCTAATCGAACTTGTTGGAACATTCATACTATACCATTTAGCAAAAGTACAATGAATAATTCCAGTTATCATACTAAAATTTACAACAAAAAGTCTCTACTGCTAAGAGGTATTTTCGTTGATATGATTATTATTTTATAAATATTAATTTAGCAAACTTATACAAATTGGTATAGTTTATGCAATTACAAGTGCTGCTACAGTTTAAAGTAAAAGTGGTCAATTAGAAGTAATAGGGATGGATTAATCCATGCCTTGGTTTTGACTGCAATAGTATTTACAATTGGATACAAACCAGGAGCTCGTGTGTATCCCGCAATAACAGTTGTATTTTTGATAACAAAAAGAATGAGATCTATCGATAGAATATTCTATATCATTTTCCAAATAATAGAAGGCAAAATAGCAGTAGTAACGGTTTTTACAATATTTGGTTCAGCAATTTTATCTAGTGTAACTTCCATCTGATGACAATGTTTCAAGAGTATTCACACTTGAAATAGTAATGACATTTACATTAGTATACATAATTTTGATAGGTTTGTCGCTGGAAGCCATATGGATGAATGATCCAACTTGGAAAGTATTTGAAGAAAAAAACAATAATTTGTATAATTTGTAAACTTGTCAATTTATAAATATCGACTAATAAGATTATCTATGAATACAATTTTAGTAACAGGTGCAACTGGGACTGTTGGAGGCGAAGTAGTAAAACAACTGGCATCATCATCTTTAGGTCACGAGGTTGTTAGAGCAGGCGTACATTCACCAAATAAAGCTGATAAATTAAAGCAGTATAAAACAGTTGAAATTGTTAATATGGATTACAATAAACCAGAAACCATTACTACTGCTTTACAGGATATCGATGAACTTTTCTGGTTGACAACACTCACACCTAACACTACACAAATATCTTCGAATTTGATAAAAGAAGCAAACAAAAATTATGTCAAACATATTGTAAAATTATCTGTAATGGGAGCTGATACTGAACCTATAACCACAATCTCGCGATTGCATAGACAAGAAGAAAAAATTATAGAAGAATCTGGAATTCCATATACCTTCTTGCGACCTGTTGGATTTATGCAAAACTTTATTAATTTCTTTGGCCAGACAATAAAAAACCAAAATACATTCTATCTTCCAGCAGGAGATGGAAAGGTTAGTTTTGTAGATGTTAGAGATATTGCATCTGTAGCAGTACAAACACTTGTTGCTAATGATGACAATCAACATACAGGAAAGGCATATGGCATAACCGGAGACGAATTACTCTCTTATGAGCAGGTAGCAGAAATACTTTCTAAGGAAGTGGGCAAGAAGATAAACTATGTAAACATATCAGATGAAGATGCTCGTAAATCCATGAAGAGTATGGGTATGGAAGATTGGCTTATTGATGGTATGATGGAGCTCTATAATGGCATTAGAGGCGGTCATGCATCATTAACAACAAATACAGTTGAACAAATTTTAGGACAAAAGCCAATATCTTTTTCACAGTTTGCAAAAGATTATGCTGAATTTTTTAGATAACTAACTGTAAAGAAATTGAACGTTTGGGTGTTGACAGTAACATGCGTTTGTATGTATGCATGCGCATATTTTTTCTGCTTATCGAAATCTCTAGTCACTTCTATTGCCATCCTATATTCGTTAGTTCCAATTTTGCCTTGTCTTACTTGGCCTTTGAATATAACTACAAATATTGTTAACGGATGATGATGACAGATTACCTATTGTTGAATTTGTGTGGAAAAATACAACATCCATCTACATACATTAAATTATACATTTCTAGATCAAATATTAACTAGAAAGAAAAATTATCTTGCATATTCTTCCATTACAACACATGATTGCTTCATGTATTTATTGGACCATATAAATCTCAAAACATTTCTGGAAGCTACCAAGCAGGTCAAGTTGGTCTCACCTCCGGATATTACCCTGACCATCCATGGTGTCAAGAGTTTAATAGAGCATCTACCGCTTCTAATATTCCATTTGCTACAGAGCCTTACTTTGGCAAATCGCAGCATCAAAAAGTTATTTCTATTTATTATCCCCTAAGAGATGCAAATGGAACTCCAGTAGGCCAAATAGATGCCGCTTTAAACTTAGCGGATTTGGGTAAGGATTTTTTCCATGAACATTCATTAGATAAAAGAGATTAACATTTTTTCCTAAGCCATGGATTTAATATTTAATACGTGTTAGAAATCTAGATTATTTAATTAGTTTAGATCTGCTTTGTTGCATGATTCCCCTTTCCCAAATACATTTAGCTAACATCTTTTAAGAAAACATATGAACTGGCCTGTTTACAACCAATCTCTAGTTAGAAGAGGTGAAATCTTGCTAGGATTTGATGTCATAAACAACTGGAATACTGAATTAAAAGAGATGAATAAAGATAAGATTAGATTATGAGCCATTTCATTATCCAAATACTTTTCTTCTTCTCTTACTAGGATATGCTAAAGCATACTTTCATTTGCCATACAGACAAACCGAAGGTATTGCACAAGGTCATGCTAAAGGAAAAGTACCTTCTATCCCTGATTACAGTACAATAAACAGAAGAATAAATCGTTTGGATATCCCGATAAAATATGCAGATGGTAAAAACACGGAATTTGAAGACATATATATTGTCATTGCAATAGATAGCACCGGTATCAAAGTAACAAACAGAAGACAATGGATGAGAGAGAAATGGAATGTAAGAAAGAAAGGATATTTGAAAATACATATAGCAACAGTAAACGTAAAAAGCAAGAAAATTCTTTCTATTAAAGTTACTGACGAACATGTTCATGATAGCAAGGCGTTACCACAATTGGTTGATGATATTATAAAATCAGATAGAAAATTAACAATAGGCAAAATATTTGCTGATGGAGCCTATGATAACAATGATATTTTTAGATGTTTATCAGATAATGGAATGTTGTTGCCATGTATTAAAGTGCGAAAGAATGCTAAAGTTCGACTAAAAAAAG
>JBDUES010000184.1:0-10448 GCA_040297625.1 Candidatus Nitrosocosmicus sp.
ATTATTACTGTACATTATATTACTAACCACCAGAAATAGGTGGCAAAAGTGCTACTTCATCCCCATCTTTTAGTATTGTATCCATATTTACCACTTTGTAATTTACAGAAATTTGAATAATATTTAATATACTTTGGATGTTTGGATAGGTTAGGGATATCTTTGTTAAAAGTTTCTCAATCGAAGTATCGCGTGGTAATTCTATTGCTTCCATTCTCAAGCCAGTTGCATCTTTAACACTTGCAAAGTACAGAATAGTAATATGAATCTGAGAGGTCATTATTTAACTCATTATATCAATTACTTGGAAAGTGCAGAGGAATTAGTAGTAGTATAGGTATTGCTAATGATACATTGTTTAGTACCCACTGACATTATACCCCCAAAACAATCGATTGAAAACGAAGGAACATACCCTGGAAATTGAGTTTCGGAAACACCATACATCCCCATACCTAATTTTACTTTAGTTCCAGATGAATTACCAGCAAATGATGTAGGAGAGGGATCATTTGCATGGATAATAATAGTAAAATCAGAAGAGGTTTTGTTTCCAATTTCTTTATTATTATTAACTACTATTTTTACTATCAGGGATCCTTTTGTTTTATTGTTATCTATCGAAGACAAAGTAGCATTTTTTATAGTGTTATTAGATAATTCATTTTGTTTAACGATTTTAGATGAATTTGAACTTGAATTTAGTTGATCGACTTTTAATATCACTCCATTGGGAATACCAAAAGTGCTCATTACCATAGAAGATGCTAATACAACACTCGAAATTAGAATAGTAGCAATAAATTTCATAAGGTTATTATCTATACTATATTAATTAATTTACCGCAAGATAAAAATAATTAAAATTTTTTTTGGATAAAATCTTGACTTATTCCTAACTAGATCTTGATATCCCTAAAAAATAAGTCGTATATAAACAATATCAAATATGGTTCTGTCAAGTCTTCGTTTGGTGATATAGATAAATAAAACTGTAAAAAACCGTTTGGTAGATTTGATTGATTAGTTGCCGCTCTCCCTATCAGGGAATAAATCTTTATACATTAAAACGAAACCGTCCTCGGTTGATACCTCAGTTTTGTTATATCCATTATCTTCATAGAAATTAATTGCATTCTTAGCATAAAGAGTAATAAACCTACAGCCTACATCTTCCCCTATTTTTCTAGCCAATCCAAAAACCCAAAATAATACTTTTGTACCAATTCCTATTCCTCTATAATTTCTATCTATTGCAAAATATGCTATAATTATTGAAGGAAGATGTGGGGTTGCCGGAGCATGAACTTCAGTAGATTTTTTTTCAATAGAAGAAGTAGCAAGTGTAACATATCCTATATTCTTACCATTATAACATATGATGTATATAAGACCTAGATTTGCTTTATGGTGATTATGCACATGTTTTTTTATAAACCACTGTAGTATTTCACTATCATAACCATATTCATCTTTAAAGTCTAAATGGGAAAGGTTAATTTCATCATTTAAAATAATGAAGTCTATTGAATGTTCGGTCAACTAAAATACGATAGAATTATGATAATTTATATGTAAAAAATGGTCAGGATTTATTTTTAGTGGGATTAGAATTATAATATTTATTAGCTTCTTCAGCATAATCCAGTTCTTCTTTACTAGGAGTTCTTTTCCGATACTTTTCAAATTTTTCTAGATCCACCCCCTTTAATATTATAGGGTTGTCAGGAATAATAGATGTATCATTGTTGTATTATAGAATTCAATTATAAAGAGGTATTCCTTACAAAATTCATTTTTTTAGATACATTTATATTTGTCAGCCCTAGTTTCAAACTTCTAGAAGTTTGAAACTGTGAGACTTTAACTAAGCATTCTGTATTAACGTCAGCCACTTGTTAACCCCTTCTATCTTTATCCCACATCTTTCAGCGGGAGTTTCACCGTCAAGGGCTTCATGTGGACGCATGTAGTTATGGTATATTTGCATTCCTTTCAGTATAGGAGTATCGACTTTCTTCAAGCCCCTAATGGTCTTCTCTCTGTCTCTTATCTCCCCGTTCATCCTTTCCATTTTGTTGTTATTGTGGTCACCTTGTAGTCTGATGTGATTGATATGTCTTGTTCTTGGTTTTTTAGTCGTGAAAAACTCCTTGTTATATGCAGTGTGAAAGTTGGGTGCACCATCGCTAATGAGGGTATTAGGTCTAGTCCCAGCAACCTCTTTACCCTTCTGAAACAGGGGTCTTACATCTGCGGTATATTTTGTATCTGCAACCTGTTGAGATATCCAGAATCTTGTCTCGTCATCCATTAAAGCATAAAGGTATTTCTTGTTGCCTTTGACCTTGAGATATAATTCATCGGTTCTCCAAGCAGTTGAAACTTTCGGAACTATTTTTTCCAAATACTTATCCATAAGAGAAGTGTATTTCTCTATCCAGTTGTAGATAGTTTGATGAGTGACATCCATCCCTATTAACTTCAATGTACGTGCTGAACTTCGTAACGATTCACCGCTAAAATATAACTGCATTGCTGTGGTTATGCCTTGAGGATTATGCTTCATCTTCTCGAATCCAATATTGATGGTGAAGAAGCGATTACAATCCTTGCAATCGAATTTCTGTATATCTCCGTGCTTGTTGTGTCTTAAACCATACTTGATAAGGTTCTCGGATTCGCAGTATTTACAACTGCCGCTCATAGTAATTGCTTCTATTTTCCTAATCTCTACGGTCTTGCATAATTCGAGACTAAACTCTACGGCGTAAATGTGCTTACACTTTACACCCCTGAACATGTGGTCTGCACATGAGCAAATCCAACCGAGAGATGTGACAATTATTCGGTATAACTCGTTACGAATAAGGGATTTGATTTGATAGTTACCATCGTCAATCCTCTTTACATTACCTTGCAAAAGTTTTCCAGACTCTTCTCTATTGGTTTGTTGGTATTTGCTCATACCTTGTAGTTAACTACTATTAGTATTTAGCTTTATTAGTGGTAGTTAAGTAGAAGTTAAATACTATGAAGTAATAATTCTATTATGGCAGAAATAACGCTAAAAGGATATCAATGTGAAAGATGTGGTCATACATGGGTTCCTAGGGAGAATGTATTACCTAGAGTATGCCCAAAATGCAAGAGTGCATATTGGAATACAAAGAGAAAGATAGAGAAACAACAGATTTAAATTATATATACAACTATCTATATAGTTACTACTATGCAATCCGCCATAATTAACAATTCTCCTAAATGTAATATCTCTATAGCGTTTGGCACAGAAAATGATAGAATTAAAGGATTTGCAGCATTATTACATTCCAATAAGAAATTTGATGGCAAAGGTAAAAACAAATTTATTATATCCAATGAACAATTTTTAATGCTTAAAGAAAAAAATATTAATTTTAAAGTATTATAGTCGTTTTTATTTGTCTGAAATAAGAGTAGAATTTCTTATACCACAAAAGTATAATGATGGCTCTTTAGTAGAAGAAGGAAAATTAATACAGACATATGATGAAATTGTTGAACGCTTTACCACTTGTTCTATGAATAATCAGACAATAACAGGACGATGGAAGGATCCAAAAACAAGTGTTTACTATGATGATATATTAAATTCTATTTGGGTGATATGTGAAGATACACAAGGAAATAGAGATTTTTTTAATAATCTTAGAACAATACTACAAGAACGCTTTAAACAAGAATCGATACTAATGTATATGTTTAATGTTTCAACAACTTTTTAACTAATTCTCACCAAACGGTTTTTTACAGTTTTATTTATCTATATCACCAAACGAAGACTTGACAGAACCTCAAATATTAACAACTATTATCTTGACATGTAATCAAGTACTTATTTATCGAGGCGGAGCCTGACAGAATTCTACTAAAACTCCGTTTAGAGACTTAGGATGAATAAATGTAATTTTTCTACCATATGAACCTGTTCGTAAACCTCCAAGAAACTTCATTCCATTATCCATCGCTCGATTCACATCATTTTCTATTTCATCAGCAGTTATAGCAATATGATGAATACCTTCTCCGCGATCTTTTAAAAATTTACTTATAGGACTAGTATCATTCATAGGCTCTAAAAGCTCAATCCTTGTATCCTGTAAATTCAATATTATAACTTTTACCATTTCATTGGGAACTTCTTCTATTTCTATTTTATCTATTTTTAATATTTTTTTATAATTTTCAAGAGCATTTTCAGCATTATTTACTGCAATTGCAATATGATCAATTCGCATATTACTCCAAATTCTAAATTAACGTATATATATTATAACCAATTTTAAAAAATTTTAAATAATTAATGTAATTAGTTTGCAACAGAGCATAATTTAAAAAAAATATTCTTTGCTTCTATTTCACCACTACTTGACCTACCATCCATGGATGATAAATGCAAATATAATCATAAGTTCCCGCCTTATTGAAAGTTACAGTGAATAAATCTGTTGAGCCAGGGAATATTTTTGGTTTGCTTTTGCTACAATGATTCCAGAATTTACAAATTTTTCACCTCCACTCATAACAACGGGTTTTAAGGGATTAACCATTATTGAATTACCGTTTTTGTCTATTACATTAGCAAGGTTAGTCCTTGCGTTGGCACCTACTATTACTACTTGATTATTGTTGTTATTTTTATTCTTATTATTATTATTGGTAGGAATTATAGTTGGTTGACTATTTGCTTTTGAAGGCAAAGACATGAATTTACTTGAATTTGAAACCATGAAAGGTACAACAGGACCTGTCATCAGTTTTTTATCATTTACAAAGGACACTGTATGAGGTTCAGCAATCTTAGATGTGGTTGTCCATGTTACACTATCACCCACCTTAATTTGTACTTTTTGAGGATCGTATCCAAAAAAGGAAATGTCAGATTCCCTCCACCAACCTTGACCTCAACATTATTATTATTTTTTGGCTACTGAGGATGCCTTTTGAGCATTTAATTTTTGTATTTGTAGAATCGTAAATGTTCCATTTATCATAGATGTTATTGATAATATCGTTACTATTATTACAAATGTTGCTATTACACCACATTCTTTAGAGTTCATTGGAAAATTTTCAATTGGTGATTTATATAAAGTTAATCGATATGATTATTTTTATATAATTTTGTACAATGGAATATGTAATTGTATATTTAATGGATTATACAAAGAAAGGGTTTAAAAACATTATAAAATATACCTTTAATCTATATATTTTAAATTTTCATATTTTCATATTTTAAAGGATATATGAATGCAATTTAAAATACGTATCATATTTTAAATTTAATGGCTATTGATTTACAAGAGGAAATATTTTTTAATTTGGAATTGACGAACACTCTATTCTCATTTGTAGTATAACAATAGTGAAACTGCTATAAGCAAAACGTTATTAATTAATAAATAGCAAAATCATGCAATACCCTATTTATTTTGATGATATGATAATTCCATTGATTTAAACTATACACCGAATCAAGGTCAAAACTTGTATAAAATACATATTGCGTTCAATTTCAATGTTAAAGAAGAAATGAACACGGTGGGTAATTTATTTGCTGAAATTGTGTATGCGGTACCAAAATAAATTTCGAGGTGTTGTTTTTCTTCTCAAAATATCTTTTTCAGATACAATTTACGTCAATGATCTTGAGAATAGAAATTAATCTTATTTGTCCAATTCATAATTTACGATCCCCTCAAACAAAAAATGAGGATTAGTCATATCTGTTGGTTTTATATTTTACAAATTTGGAAGGATGATCTTACTAAATCTTTTGAGGTGTTGTAATTGTTTTCCCTATCTGTTCACCATTAGCCATCATGATATGTCCTTTGACCATATCACTAAAAGGCAATACTACATTTATCAAAGGTTTAAGCTTTCCTTTCGAGGTCCAGTGCAATACCTCTTCAAGTTCAGCTTTTGTTCCCTGTGTTGAACCCATTAGAGTAACTCCTTTAAAGAAAAGATATCTTAAATCTATCGCAGAATCATATCCTGTGGTAGAACCTGTAGAAACAAGAATACCACCCATCTTTAATAAAGATACTTCTTGAGGAAATACAGATTTTCCAATATGCTCAAATATCACATCGACTCCTTTCTTCTTTGTTAACTCTCTAACTTTCTTATACCAATCCTGTTCTCTATGATTAACAACACTATCAGCACCTAGTTCTAAACATTTATCCATTTTGTCTTTATTTCCTGCAGTAGCTATGACATTACAATTGTAAAGTTTCGCTATTTGAATACCAACCATACCAACTCCGCTTGTTCCACCCATTACTAGTACTGTCTGTCCTGGTTTGATATTGGCCCGTCCTACAAGCATATGCCATGAGGTCATTCCGACCATGGATATTGCTGCAGCATCATTAAAAGATGTGTTATCGGAAATCTTTGCCACATTTACTTCAGGTAAATGAGTATACTGACAATAACCGCCCCAAAGAGGACCGGTTTGAAACCCCCAAACTAGTCTTTTTTCACAATCATATTCTCTACCAGAAGTACACATATTACAAATTCTGCAACTCAAGTTAGCGTGAGATACAACTCGATCACCTATCTTTAGTGATGTTATATTGTCACCTATTTCGACCACTGTTCCAGAGATATCAGTCCCCGATATATGAGGCATAGGGATTTTAATTGGCTCTCCCCAAATGGCCCAAAGATCATTGTAATTATAAGAGGCGGCTTCAACCTTTATCATTACTTCATTTGGGTTAATCTTTGGAACATCAATTTCCTCAATTTTCACAACTCTGTTTGGATCTCTATTATGCCCTCGAAATACTGCTGCGTTCATATCTTGTCTCTTTCTTATAGGAATCAAGTTAGCAAAATATTTTGCTCATGAATTAAAATAAATAAAAAATAACTGTAAAATTATTTTATGACAAGGGGAGGTGATTTTATAGAGCCCTGTGTGTATATTTATGTTCACCATGTTTGTAAAATTAGGGCAGAAAGGGTGAAAAAATGGATCTCTTCAATTTTAAGAATGCTCACGGTTGTGAATTTTAATAACTGTGAGATAATACAAAAACTATTTTATAAACAGGTATCAACAATTTGGGAATACAGCGAGGTTTGTTAAAAATAACTTGAGTAAGATTGTATATATCAACCAACCAGTCCCCATATAGTTGTCGACAAATAATAAAATTAAGTAAAGATGGGCCAAGTCAAGTGTAAGTTTATAATTTTGGGTACCATTTTTTTAATTTGAAAAACTATATTCTTTGAAAAAGAAAAAAAAGAAAGTTTGAAAAAGAAATTATAAAAAATTTTTATAAAAATATACCAAGGAACAAATATTCTTTAAATATATACACTTATAATTTTATGATATAAACTAAGAAACAAATTGAACCTTAAAAAATACTGGAAATATTTAATTATTTCAGGAATAATCATAGCTGTAGCAGGAATAATTTTTACAATGCAAAGCAACTCGATTGTTGGACCATCTTCTTCATTTATGTATAACAATCCAGAATGGACAAATAACGGCTTTGTCATAATTGTAATAGGTGCAATCCTTATCATAATTGGTGGAATATTATTGCAAATAAAGAAGAAAAAAAGAATCGACTTGCATTGATTAATGTATGTAGTATATGAAAATAGACTATTTTCATTTGATGCAGAATGTAGATGATCCTATTTTGGTATTTTTTTAAAATATCATTTATATTTTGTTAAATTTAATATTTACATCTTTTATCCATAACCTAAAGGAATATTAATCATTTTATTGTTATTACAATATTAATTATAATAAAATACACAAAATAATTACCAATTATATCTTTGGTAACGTATTCATGCATCTACTATTTATAATAACGTTATGTTATAATAGGTAGTGATTCTCATTGAATTGGGTAGCTTTATTTTTTTCGTCTTTATAAAAGTAAAAGTTTTAATTTTAAAAAGATTCTTTTCATTATAAACTTTTATTTATTGAATCTACCAACGATTGCCTTGTTAACTCTATTTTATATCAATCTAAATTTAAATTTAAATTTAAATTTATAAACAGACAATCATATTTAAAAAACCTTAATACATATTTTTTTTATAGCCGTTTTATCGTTATAATCATCATCATCAATTGAATATCATTTACCATTTTAATTTATAATTACAAGCAAATTATTTTTTATTTCTTTCAAGATATCCATTCTTGCAAAACTAATTAAAATTTTTAAAAAAATGTTGATAAATACAGTGTTGAAAGTATAAACCAAAGATATTTTAAAAAAAGATATGGTTAGACCACTACTATCATCTGATAATTATTTGCTGGAGGAAATGAATGCAATTCAGGTCAAAGATAAAATAACAGAAAAAACTATTGCGATTCTTGTACTTGGTGCATGTGAAAATCATGGAAATCATATGCCTTTTGGTTCTGATTTTATTTTTCCAATGAAACTTGTTGAAAAAGTACTTGATGAAATATCAAAAAATAATAATAAAAATAATCTGATTCTTCTTCCAGCCGTTCCATATGGAGTTAGCTCGCATCACAACAATTTTCAGATGACCATGAGTTTAGAGCCATTAACAATGATATCAATAATAGAGAATATTTTTTCTAGTCTTTTAAATAATGGTATAAGAAAAATACTTGTTATAAATGGACATGATGGAAATATCGCACCTATTGAAATTGCTTCAAGAAAGGTTAAAAATGAAACATCTGATGTTGTGATAGCCTGCTTGGAGTCATGGTGGGTATTGGTTGGACAAAAAAATAAAGATCTTTTTGAGGTATGGAATGGACTTGGACATGGTGGGGAAGCTGAAACATCTGCAATGTTATCTGTACGACCTGACCTTGTAAATACAAATTATGCTTCTGACCAAGTTATTCCGAATTTACCGAATGAGGAAATCCGATTATATTGGAAATTTGATGAGTTAACGAACACAGGTTCAACAGGAGCTCCTAAAAAGGCCTCGGTAGAAAAAGGTCAAGAAATTATAGAAATACTCAAAGATGTCATTATTTCTTTTATAATTGACATGGAAAATAAAGAATGGAAATATGGCATATCTCAAAACAAAACTGGTCAATAATTATTTTAGTTCGTACTATTTTTGATTTTATTAAATTATTTTAAGATGCTAGAATGTTTTGTTTTATTCTATTTTTTTTGATTTTGTTACTTTTATTTAGAATATATCTTTATTTTAAGAATGATCCATAACTTGTACTCTTATAAGAAAAATATTTTGTTATAAATAACTAAAAAAATTAAAAATATTTTTTTTTTTGGAATTACTTTGATAATAAAATTAATCTAAATACCAGATTATTTATCTACAATAAATAAAAATATAAATCAGAATTAACTATACCAACTAACATAATTTCATACTGTTCATATTTACTAATAAGTCGCTTGTAATGTGTCAATGCATCTCTACAAATATCTAATGTATGTGAGCATAATAACCCGGATAATATTCATTATTATATATAAAATCTAATTTAATAAAGGATCTTTGTATTACAAAATAAAGAAATTTTTCTTTATAGCTTTAATTCATTGTAAGTATATTCATGATAATTGATATATCATCATCTCCATGTCTTGATTTTCCATAGTGATACTTTTGATTATGTTTATCTTTATTTCTACAATTCATTTTTGTCATCTTGTATATATTTCTCCTTGGTCTGGCCATACCCATTTATATCAAGTCCTGTCATCACTTTCCACATTACACTTTTTTGCATTGTATAAGATACATTTCAGAAAAACAAATTGGATGCCGAATCTTACCCTGTATTAATCACAATCCTTTTCAAACCCATTTTATTTAAAACTGGTTTTATTATATCATTCTCTTAAATATCAAAATATATTATACATAACAAATGGTCATAAATTTTTTTAAATTAGGAATCATTTTGCAATTGTCTATTTTAGCTTTTTGTATGTGTTATTTTTCACCATCAATAGCTGATGCTATGACAACAGGTCCAAATAACAAGACTATTGTAAATGTATCTTCAACTTTAACTACAACGCCCATAAAACACTTGGTTATCATTTTCCAGGAAAATATATCATTTGATCATTATTTTGCAACCTATACTTATGCTAAAAACTCTCAAGGAAATAATTCTTTTTTACCGAAATCTGATACTCCATCTGTAAATGGATTAACTAATGTGTTGCTAAACAATAGATCTATTGCATAATTAAAATAAACAGCTATATGATAAGTGATTCATCAATTCCTTGTCCTTTCATTGCTCTCATATGATAGATTGTCCAGAAAACCACTACTTTTCAAATCATTTACGGGTTTATCAGTACAAGAGTTTGATGATATTTACAACGAGATAGTAAAAAGATATGAAAAACATGAGA
>JBDUES010000185.1:0-2957 GCA_040297625.1 Candidatus Nitrosocosmicus sp.
TATTTCAAAGCCTATTTTTGCTAATTTACAAATAAAAATAATTATATAATAATAAAATCGATTAATTTTTTAGTTATGCTATTTATGTTACACCTTTTCAAGAATAGCACTATTTAAATAATTTGAATAATGGCCTTTTTTTCGTTATGGATCATACTCCATCTTCTTTTTTATTCGCTAAATAATCTTCATTATTCTTATTTTTATTCCAATTTATCATGATTTAGAAGTTTATCTTATCTATCTATTATTTTACTAGTCTTATCTGGTATTTTTAATTTTTGTGTTCATTTAAAAATTAATTAATCCTTTTTTTCAGGATTTCCTTTGTTATTGTAGTTATTGGATATCGACTTACTATTGTAATTTCTACGTTATTATACCATTTAGCTTATGTGTTCAAACCTTATCGAAACTTTTTCTTTATATTTTAGAAATTCATAGTTTGTCTACTTATACTAAATGGTATAGAAGTAATAGCAACTTTGATTTTTTCTTTGTGGTTAATATCTATTTCAGATAAAAGATCCTCATCATTTCTTTTACTTTTTACCAAAAATAAAGTAAATAATATAATAGCATAGTTAATGGATTGTATTATTGTTAGGCTCCATTAACTTTGGAAAGTCAAAGATTGAAGATGATATATCAACTATTTGTTTCTCTATATTGTTATCAAACTTGTGCTGCTGCTTATGATTGTGCTTTTTTGATATAATATCATCATCAATCCCTTGTTGATTAAATCTATGGTGTATCCATTTTCTTATGTTATTATTATAATGATTTTTGTCATCTTTCTTATTTGTGGTACTGTATACCCATCATCTTTTGATCAAAATTGTCTAGGCTCTATATACGATTTATTATCTTCAAGCATCATATGGAAAAGGTTTTTTTCATCATCAGTAAAGCATTCTGAGGAATGTATCCTTTACAATAATAATATTTTACAAGCGTAAGCTAAAGGTGTATGATATCAAAACAAATACAACTATTTTACAAAAAGATATACATATTGTTTACAGAACTGTTAACTTGTTATCATGATAATAAAATGTGCTGATTGTGGTTGCGACCCTCAAGATTGTAGAATTGGAAACTGTCATAACTGTTCTTTAGATGTTTGTTGTTGTATACAAACTGAAAATAAACTACTGTTTTAAACAACAGAAGATTCCACAGAACCTAATTTTCACATTATTGTATGCTCATCTCTAACTGCATTAGAACATGGACAAGCACAATTTTCAACTATTTGCAATTCATGATGCATACCTCTGACAGGAATCGCATAATAGTGGTGATTGTGACATTGTGACTATTTTCTCATTCTAGCAATTAAAGTTTATTATAATGAAATTATGTCATTCTAAATTGTAATTCATACAAAGATCATTCATCCGAATACTATTCCCGCGGGACTAATTAACTAAGAAGTGCTATAAACTTTTTTTAAAATGTTTAAAAGATATTTAACTTTATTATATCTTAATGTCAAACCTTGATTTAAGTTAATTAATTATCTATTTTTTAAGTTTCATGGAAATAACTTTAGTAATGATAGAAATAATAAAAAAGGAACATACAATATATATAAAAAATATTAGACTGTTTCTTGTTTAGTATATTTTCTCTGTTGTGGCAACATTATATAGACACACGCTGATCCGCACATAGTACAAGGGACATTATTGCCTGCATGTTGTTCATGACGTCGATAATGAATCTCTCTTGCATTTTCTGGATCTATTGACAATGATAACTGTTTTTCCCAATCAAGTGTTCTTCTTGCCTCGGTCATTTCTCTATCCCATTTTATTGCCTTTTCTCTTATCTTTACCAAATCGCCTGCATGTGCAGCTATTTTGTATGCAATCAACCCTTCTTTAACTTCATTTTCATTTGGTAGTGCCAAGTGTTCTGCAGGTGTCAGATAACACAATAGATCTACACCTTCAGATGCAGAAATTGCAGCTCCAATGGCACTTGCTATATGGTCATAACCTGATGCTATGTCTGTAACAAGTGGTCCAAGAACATAGTATGGTATATCCCCAATTAGGGATTTAGCTAATCGGACATTTGCAGATACTTCATTTAATGGAACATGACCTGGACCTTCAACCATTACCTGGATATCATTTTCATATGCAGTTTTAGATAATCTTGAAACGTTTATCATCTCTGAAACTTGCAACTCATCATGAGAATCAAGGATAGAGCCAGGTCTTAATGCATCACCAAGGCTAAATGTAACATCATATTTTTTTGCTATTTCACAAAGATAATCAAAATGTTCGTGATATGGATTTTCTTTACCATATTTTAACATCCATGCAGCTGTTATAGTGCCGCCTTTAGAAACAACACCTGCATACCTTTTAACATTCATTATTCTTTTTGCTAGTTCCAAAGTTATTCCTGAATGAATTGTTGTATAATCTACTCCGTCTTTTGCATGTTTTTCAAACGCATTTAAAAAATCATCCTCTGTAATATTTAATGGATTTTTGTATTTTTCAACTCCATAACCATATGCTTGATAAATTGGAACTGAGCCAAAAGTTAAAGATGAGGCGGCATCCAGTAATTTTTCTCTTATAAGGTTTAAATCTCCACCATCAGAAAGATCCATTATCGTATCTGCTCCATATTTTGTTGCAACTTTTGCTTTTGAAATTTCTTCTTCTATATTTTGATACAATGTTGAAGTTCCAATATTTACATTAACTTTTGTTTTGAGACCTTTTCCAATTCCCACAACCTTGATTTTCTGCTTTCTTGCAATATTCTTTGGAATAATTATAGAGCCTTTTGCAACATTCTTTACGATGAAATCTATATCCAAGTCCTCATCTTTTGCAACTTGTTTCATCTCTTCAGTAGCAATGCCTCTTTTGGCAGAACAAAGTTGAGTGCTCATTTTTTATTTATGTATTATAATCTATAAATGA
>JBDUES010000186.1:0-15065 GCA_040297625.1 Candidatus Nitrosocosmicus sp.
CAAGGCGTTACCACAATTGGTTGAAAATATTATAAAATCAGATAGAAAATTAACAATAGGCAAAATATTTGCTGATGGAGCCTATGATAACAATGATATTTTTAGATGTTTATCAGATAATGGAATATTGTTGCCATGTGCTTTGTTGCATGATTCGAAAAACAGTTAAAACTATGCCCTATTTCTATGAAATCGTATGAAATTATGACTATTTATTTTGCAAATACAATACTAAAACGTTAACAAAAAACGATTTAAAATAATCATGCAACAAAGCAGATATTATACTCTAATTTCAAAAACTTGCAAGTTGGTGGGTACTACGTACCTCCATCTAAACAATAATCTTACAGAATAACTATCTATAACTAAAGAAAAAAATCAGTATAATTTAATTTTATAAATCAAATATTGTTTTTAATAAAATGTCCCCCTGTACTCATAACTATAAAAAAATTATTAGGTTGAGGATGTTGAGGATGAAGCACCCTTAGAAGATGTTTTAATCTCAGGTGATTCGATATGTTTTTCTTCTTTTGTTGTTCCACCAGACTTGTCAGGTAATGAAGAAATAGTCGATCCTGCAGATATCGCTTTCTTTGAAGTATCTTTCCCAAGAACTTTATTTCCAAATGATGATAAACTATAGCTTGGTTTTCTGGAAGATACAACCTCGATATTGGATTTTGGAAGGTTTTTACCATATCTATAAAGATGGAACATCCCTGCAAATACAAGCATTATTATACCTGTTAAGAATAATGAAAAGTTTTTCATTCCACTCAGTAATGCATAATATGTTGCAATATTCAAATACACTTGGAATCCTATCAAACATATGAATATTATATAGAGCCATTTTTCAGGTAGCTGGATGGGGCTTTTTTCAGCAGATTTCTTTTGGTTTTTAGCGTTTGTTTCAGCATTTTTAGCAAGTTTTATCATCAGATATGTAAATCCAAATGATAAAGGAACTACCAAAGCCATTACAGTATATAGAAATATAGGATCTATTACCAATCGTTCAAGTAATGACTTTTGTATATTAGGATCTATATAAAATCCCCAATACGTAGTAACCATTATTTGTGCTATACTGGTTATACCCAACGCAGCAATTATTGGCCTGTCCTTCCAAGAGAATTTTTTATATTTGTCTACAAATGGCATTATTAATAGTGTCAAAATAAAAAGCCCTGGCCACGCTACACCAGTTGTAAATTTATCATACCCACTTCTTAAAAATGCATATAATCCAGTGAGATACCATTCAGGAACGGATATACCTGGTGGGACATTAGGGTCAAATTTGAGCCCCAAATCGACTGGAAATACACCACCAGTTAGCATTATAGCCCCAACAACAGCCATAACCATAGGCACGTCAAATACCAAAAATCTAGGGAAATGAACCACCATGAGTCCCAGTAATACTATTGGTAAAAAGAACACATGAAAAGAGTAGAATCGGAGTATGAAATCATGAAAGCCCGCTCCAAAAAATGCGTGCATCATATCAGGTCCCAAAATAGGAATTGAATTCGTCAGCGATGCCGCGATTGAAATAGCTAGCTCCGCACGCTCACTGAAAATAATATCATAACCAGTGAAAGCTTCAAGAATGGTTAAAACTCCTATGAGTACACCCGTTACCCATAAAATTTCATTTCTAATTTTATACCTACCACTGAAAAATTGATAATACATGTGCAAAATAGCCAGCATAACCATAGCATTAGAAGCATGATAATGGATATTACGCATATGAAAACCATATGGTATAGTATCATTAATTTTATGAACACTATCCCAAGATCTATTAAGAATTGGTTCATACCATAGCATCAAAAAAGCTCCCGTTATGCCTAGAATAATAAAAGTAACAAAAGTTAACATTCCAAGAAATCCAAGGGGGCTTACAAACTTGGATGGAAATGTAAATTTCAACCCCATGAAAATAGTACGATCTACACCTGCATAAATCCACCTGAATAGCCTTACAAGGCTATTATCTCTATTATGTAAGGTAACGCCCATATCCTACTACACCATTGGCTGAAGGACTCCAGTTAGGAGGCTTTATCCAAACATCACCTTTATCATCTACTTCTAAATCCAACATGGGTAAAACATTTGAAGGAGGTGCTTGTAATGACGCAGGCCCCGCAAAAGCCATACCAGTCATGGGATCGTACATAGAACCGTGACATGGGCATTCACCACGTTTTCGTCCATCTTCAGGCCAATATTTCCATAAACACCACAGATGCAAACATACCATGCTATACATACGGAAGGCAGACAGATCAGTTTTATCACCACCTAATTCCACAGGCAGTCGTATAAACTGCCATGTTCTAAATGATTCCACGTTTAGCACTGGATCGTTAGTCTTTGGATAGATAACTGCTTCAGAGTGATTGACCTTAAATGTTTTAACATTTGCTTGAGAACCATCAGGCAATTCCACTTTTGCTCTTTCACCACTAGCTTCTTTTGGATTGGGTAAAAACTTTCCCCAGTCAACAAAAGGAGTAAAAGTCATGACAGTTCCAGCAGCAGCAAGTAATTTTAAAAAGTCCCTACGGGAGATCTTTCCTCCAGCAATATTTGGAGGTCGATGCTGAGACATTGTAATTTGAATACACAAATATATCTTATAAATCTATTTGAATTTTTTTAATTGTGTTCCTTTAATCAATAGCAGATTTAAGAAGCACGCTCCAGTCTGATTTTAATAATCCCATTAATAACAGAAATAGATGAAACATTCAAAACAGAATAATCAGGATTTAGAACAGGGATTGAATAAATTTTATCATATTTGGGCATCTTAACTGATAAAACATTAGTAGAATTATCAAATTTTGTTTGAATATCAGAATTTGTAATAATACCTCGAAGGTGAATAATTACATCCAGAAAACCATTTCCAAGAATAACTTCTGGAGAAATATCTTTATCTACTAGAGTATTTTGGGACGGAGGTCGAAATTGACTTATTTTGTTTATTTTTGTTTCAATAAAAGGCCTGTTAAATAAATGGGCAAAAAACTTCCAAAAATATGCCGCAGCAATACCGGCTAAAAATCCACCCACATGAGCAATGTATGCTACACCTCCAGATTGTCCTATTAGTGCAAAAATTAGCTGCATTATAAACCAAAATGGAATAAACGCCAAAGCAGGAATTCGTATGGTAGTAATAAAAAATGCAAAAATTATAGTATGAACTTTAGCATGAGGGAAAAAAACGAGATATGCAGCAAGGACACCCGAAATGGCACCAGACGCACCTATTGCGGGTATATCTCCATTACCAATAGATACTGCATAAATACTATGAGCCAATGAAGCAATGATACCCCAAATTAAATAAATTATCAAATATTTATAGTGACCAAAACGTCCTTCCAAATTATCGCCGAAAACGTAAAGAAATAACATATTGCCAAATAAATGAACTATGCCACTATGCATAAACATGGAAGTAAAAAGTGAAGTAAGATTTTGGCCTGATAAGATAAGATTTGGAATGTCACCATAATGCGAAAACAAGTCAAATGTAGCCAAATTATTAGAAAAATTAGATGTAACAATTACTTCATAAATAAAAATGATAATATTTATACCAATTAATCCATAATTAATAAAAGGTCTTCCGTTAGTTTTTGGAGCATCATCATTAATTGGAAACATGACAATAACTCAATTTAATAGACTAGATAAAATAAAATATAATAAAAAAACAAACTATGTTCCAAAAGGATTGAAATTTGGCATATCACTATTTTTTTCATCATGAGCTTTTCTAATATGTCGTCTCAATCTTTCATTATCTTCAAAGACCATATCACAATATTTACATTTTTTCTTGACGTTGTCTTTTTCACTTTTTTTAGAAAATAATCGCACATTTATTAAGAAAATTGAAGATATAAATTAAAGTTACTGTTGCCCAATGAAAATAAAAATAAAAAAAATAAAAAAAAATAAATCCTATTCCATAACAATCATGGTCAATGTAGACTTTACCCCATTTAATTTTCTAAGGTTCCAGGTAATAGTTTCTTTAACCTTATCCATAGTTTCACCTTCTACAAGAGCCACAATATCATATACACCATATACTTGATAAACATGTTTTATTAGATCTATTTTTTTTAATTCATTAATAATCGATTCTTCACTACCTAATTCTGCATTCATTAGCACAAAGGCTTCTGGCATATATCTATAAAAACTATAACAAATATAAAAAGATGATTTATCTTGATCAATAAAAATATAGTTAGATTTCTGGACTTAATTTAGATTCATCGAATTGTTTTGCATGAATCCATTCATAACTAAAAAAATCTTCACACCATTCATGAAAGGATTCATCTTTGCTATAAAACATAATATTTAGATCAGGTTCTCCTTTTAAAGTTGGGAATGAAACACAAGATTCCTTCTCATTAAAGACAGTTACAATACTAACTTTATCAACCAGACGTCGTTCCACCATTCCTTTGAATATCATATTAGCCCATCCTAGTTTTTTTAAAAGTTCACTTCTGCCTCTAGGGATCACAACATCATTTGGAAAAATATAAGAAAATTTTACATTGTTATTGATGCGTTCTGCAATGGTTTCTATCAAATCTATTGGGACCTGAGATAGAATTTCCTTAATATAAATACGAGAGTTACTATACACCATCTTCCAACGTTGAAGTACTGCCATCACACCCACAACTACTTCACAATTATTGAGAGAACCTATTCGTTGGATAAATTTTAATGGAAGATTACTCAAAGTATGGTCTTGAAAATATTCTTTATGGATATAAGGAAAATTGAAGCTCGGAATCAAAGATACAATAATTTCTCCATACGGTGTCAATAACAATTCACCTTCTCCAGTTTTTTTTACTAGTCTGGCATCAATTAATCTATTAATATTTCTATGAGATTCCTGCATAGTTGAATTTAAATCATTTGCCAATTGAGATAAACGATAAGGTTTTGATGATAGTTTTGTCAGCATATATAGCCGTAGATCCCCTGCAAGTTCAAAAAACACAGATTGAAAGTGATCACCATCCTGGCCCTGCATGAATTAAAATTTATAGAAACTTTAATTTAAACTTGTTAAAAATTGATAAAACTTATTATTTTAATTAATAATTCATCTTTGAAAAAACAATAATAATTTGAATAATAATCAAAACATTTTAATTGGTTTTGTAAGACAATAAATTTGAAGTGCCCGGGTAGTATAGAAATGCAATTGTTTGCATTGTAAAGTCCGGTCCAGTATGGGGGACTGTCACTCCTTTGACCCGGGTTCGAATCCCGGCCCGGGCGCTTATACAATTTTTTTGTTTTTAAGATATTCTCTAAACCTGTAATTGACAAGATTACTAGCGAATATGAATTTTGGAAATATGATGCTACAACCATTTCATAATTATTTTATATGCAAATGAACTAATGATTGAAGGCAAGATAATGACTACAAGAATAAGAATTTAATAAAAAATAAAAGTAAAAGATTTTCAAATTGTAGAGAATCCAATTGAAAAACAACATTAAAGAAAACTACAACAAGTATCCAAAAAAGTAGATTAGAAGAATATTGTCAAATTTTAAAATATCACTCAATATTTAATCAACGAATAATAACAAATACAAATTAAGCAAAACACAAATTATTGGTCAATTCACACAAATTAAATAAACAGGGCAAACATCAGATTAAAACAGGTTATTTTCATGTATTAAAATATTTAATAAATTTTTTAAACATGATATTTGTGTATTAAAAATAAAAGTATTAATTATAATTCACCATTTATTTTTCCTATAGTATTTTTTATAGATAAAATAGCCTATTCCAACCACTATCAACAACATAATTAATGGTGCAAAAAAATTGATAATTAAAATTGCAATTATTAAAATTAATAATATAAAAAGTAAATTCCTTAATGAAATATTATCAAACATTAAATATTATTACTCGGGATATATTTTTAAACATTCATGTTATTTACCATATTCAATATAATATACTTGAATCTAAAACTTATTGCAATATGATAGAATCAGTTTAAATAATAAATCTTTATAATAATTTAATCTGTAAAAATAAGAACAAAAAAATATCATTTGAATTTAAAGACAAAAAAAATAAAAAGGATGATTATATTTTTTTGAGGTATTATTATCTATAACGCTTTAGCTTATTTGGTAGTAGTATTATTTCCAAGGTTCATAATACCTGAAATGCCTTTTCCAATTACATCACCAACAGCCTTTGTTGTGTTCTGTAAAGAGCCTCCAATAGCACTAGCAGCATTGTTAGAAGTATTACCAGCAGAATTAGATGCATTAGTGCCTTTGTTTGCTGCTTGTCCGGCTTGACTTGCAGTATTATTCATAGATTTACTTGCACCGCTTGTTGCATTGTTTGCTGCTTGTCCGGCTTGACTTGCAGTATTATTCATAGATTTACTTGCACCGCTTGTTAAATTTTTAAGTGCTCCACCAATCTGATCCAATATAGTTTGTGCATGGACAGTTTGCGTTACTGGTATTAATAATACCGAAAGTACCGAAAGTAGTAATAAAGGAATGTATTTCATTATCATATTACAAGAACCAATCATTTAAATTCCTTACGGATAAAAAGGATAAATTTTAATTAAAATAAATTGATATTGGTATTATAATATTGTATATAAGTAATACAATTATAGATATGGCTCTGTAAAGTTAAGGATTTTAATGAGTATATAATCAATTTGTTTAATTTTTCTACACGATGTAATACAAACTCATTAAATTGAACACAGATCTAGATAGATAGAATCTGTCCTATAATTTGTTTGACCGCATAGATAAAATATTTAAAATCAGAAATTTTTTTCTTAACTTTAGTGCCAATAATACAAATAAGCATTTTATAAATAATATTATAGTACACAAGTTTTATTGTTAAAATATATTTAAGATTTTTTAAATCAATTCCGAAGTATTAATATCAACAAATATCATCTCAGCAGAGATAGTTATTTAAAAAATGGAGAAAATACCATTTTATTTATTATAGCTTTTAGCATTTTTTATTAATTGATTTTGTTTTGGTCCATTTTTTGATTGATTAACAGACCATTCGGTAAATTGTCTTAAACCATTTTCAATAGTCACTTGGGGATGAAAATTCATTAGTTTTTTAGCCTTGATTATTGAAGAAATACTTGCTTGTATATCACCCAGTCTACTCTTAAAAAATTCATGTTTTATTTTTCCGTTACCCATCAACAGTGACAGTATATTAATTAGATCTATGACTGTAGTTCCATTTCCAGTACCGATATTAAAAACTTCACCAGTTGCATTTTTTGATATCATTGAAAGCATATTTGCCTTTACTATATCATCTACGTTAATAAAGTCCCTTATTTGCAATCCATCACCAAAAATTACAGGTGTTAGGTTTTTCAAGATTCTATTAACAAAAATTGTTATTACACCACTATAAGGATTGTTACTTTGTCTGGAACCAAATACATTAAAATATCTTAATGATACGCACTCAAGTCCATATGTTTTCCAATAAGAATGAAGATATTTTTCGACAGATAGTTTAGAAGACCCATAAGGCGAAGTAGGGTTACAAACCATATCTTCATGTAATATTTTTGCTTTAATATCTCCATAAACAGCTGATGATGATGCAAAGATTAACTTTTTTACTTTTGTATTAACACAAAAATCTAATACCTCCATTGAAGAGATAACATTTGTTTTGAAAACAGATTTGGGATCCTGAACAGATTTAGCAACACTAGCAATCGCAGCTTCGTGAAAAACTACATCTATATCTTTAACATTTTTTAAAATTTGACTTATTTTTGAAATATCACCTATCTTTATATGCAATAATTTATTGTTTTTATTTTTTGACAAATTATTTAAATTTCCACTACTTAAATCATCAAGAACATATGTTTCTATTCCTCTATCAAGTAAACCGTCAACTATATGACTCCCTATAAAACCAGCTCCGCCTGTAACTAAGGCACGATTAATAGATTTCATTCACTCATCACATTTTTCATGAGAATATTCCAAAATCAAAATGAATTTATAATATATTACCAAATCATATCCACCATTTTATAACTAAATAGAGCTATCAATAAAGTCATAAAGAGAGTGAAACTGATGATCAATATTACTGTATAGTAAATTCGCTCATTTTTTAAGTATTTACCCTTTGAAGAACAAATTCCAACTATAAGCATTACCAAATAAAATAAACCTCCAATTCCAGATATTGATGATCCTGCAGACATATCCTATCCCCTAATGTCCTTTTTCATATATTGTTAACCTTTTTTTCAAAATAACTTCTGATATAAATGCTTCATAAATATAATATATATTTACTATTTTAAGTAATAGAAATGCAGGCAGAGAAGTAATAACTTTTCTTAAATGTTTTATTTTATATCCAATTATCATAGAAGGTATCAAAAAGAGAAATACATCCATTGCAAAAGTAAATGTCATTAATGGATAGTTACCCGAAATTACAGATATCAAAGGCAAAATAAGTAGTAAGAATAGTGAGCCAAATAATGCATCAATCGATCCCACAATAACTTGTTCTCTTAAACCAGGAATTTTCATTACGTTCTTTCTATGTAATATCACATTTTGAAACCAACCATGAGACCAACGTTTAAGTTGTTTAGACATTAATTTAAAATTATTCGGCTCTAATGGAAAGCAAAAAGAATCCATAACACATCGCACAATTTTTCCATTTTCATACAATGTCCATGTTAAATCTATATCTTCTAGCATTGTTCGTGCACTCCAACCTCCCATTTTATTTAAATCATCAGTTTTAAAAATAGAAAAACAACCAGAAATGGTTAATGGTCTTCCATACCATTCTTGTATTCTTTTTGAAAAGGAAAATACAAACATGTACTCAATAAATCTACCTCGTTCCCAAATAGTTTCAATTTTTTGGGGAAGAACAAAATTGCAACATGCAGATGTATCAGGATGTAATTCCATAAATTTAAACATTTTTTCTACAGCATCTTCTTTAAGAATAGTATCAGCATCAATAGATATCACATATTTACTTTTTAAAAAAGGAAGTGCAAATGATTGTGCCTTTGCTTTATTTCCAGTATTTTTAGGAGTTCTTATTACAGTAGATCCATAAGATTTAGCAACAGATCCGGTTTTGTCAGAAGAACAATCATCAACAACTATGATCTCTTCGGCTAAACAAGTTTGTTGTTTCAAACTTTCAAGTGTTTTATGAATAGTTTCTTCCTCATTAAAAGCAGGTATCACTATAACAACAGGCAACACTTTAGTTTGTTTAAATAAAACTGAAGACGATGGTTGTTCGATATTCAACGATCGACCTTCATCCTCTCTATTCATACTATACTATAGTATTAAAATTATAAATAAAGGTATGAAAAATAAGCAATTAGAGACAATATATTCAAATATTTTGATGCTAAAACTTTATCGTACAATCACAATATTCTCATTTTACAAATTTTATATAAACAAAATATATGTTTAGAAACACATAATGATAGTTTTTACCAAAAAATAAAAATTTTTAAATGTGAGGGTAATACTTGTTGTATTAAAATTTACTCATATTGTAAATATAGTTCTATTTCTTTCCACCCATCAAATTACTCAGGAAGTCCAAAGGTCCTTTACTTTGGCTGGTTTGATTTTGTGCAGATTGTCCGGATTGGCTGGTTTGATTTTGTGCAGATTGTCCGGATTGGCTTTGTCCAGTTTCTTTCGTCATATTAGGTTTCCCGACTGAACTCTCTTTGGACATACCAGTTACTGAACTATTTGATATACTACTACTGTTAGCAAGTAATTCCTGATTTCCCTTTGTCAAATTTTTCAAATCCTGTTGAGATGTAACATCTTTCTTTTGTGAGCCGGCATTATTTCCACCAGAGTTATTTTGTGCTATTCCAAATTGCAAAAAACTTGATGCATATAGCAATCCAGAAATTCCCAAAATAGTCAATATCGCTATCGTATATTTGGCACTATTCATTTTAAATATCATTGTATTAGATAGTATAACAAAGTTTTTATTCTTATACAATATACATTTTTCACCAAATGATTCAACATTCTACAAAATTATTCAGATACATGAAAATATTCATTCAGGAAATACACAAATCATTATCAACATAAATATTCATTCATCCAAAAGTGGCAATTGAATTTTTATTGAATGATCGGTAATTTGGATTTCGCAATCTAATTCTAGCATAGTTATAAACAATGATTTTAAATATCCGAATAAAAATTTTGACCCTTTTAAACCTAATCTGTGTCTAATTACAATTATTTTATGATTTGATTCGGTTATTTCATCGTATGTTCCGATTCGTCCATAAATACATAATATTTTTTCAATATATTCAATAACGATTTCAATAGAAACATGTTTTTTCCAAAATAAAATAGTATCATTTGGTAATTCTTTACCCATATCTAATCCCAAATCATAAGCCTGATTTTCTTCCACACATTTTAACACACTCTTAAATATCGCACGGTTTATTACTATCATATCCAGTTTTGATTGAAATCTTGTAAATTCAGTATATTGTTTAAGGATAGAGTTCATCATTGCATTAACAGATATCCCCATTCGATCTGCTTCATGGTGCAAAATCTCGGCAAAGCCTTTATCTATGCGAAAGGAGCGGACTGATGAAGTCGATGAGGATAATGTTGTCATACGTATACTACGTCATAATAACTTAAATTTGTAACTAATTGTAATCTTATGCAACTCAAACGAACAAAAAATACAAATAGTAAACATCGTCTTAAAGATACGCTAATACTATTACAATCCATAATGAAAAGCTATCTTCAGCATATAGAATTTATACCTCAAAATAAACCCCATAATCATTCAACCATATATGACTATGAAAATGGTGAAGAAATTTGCAATCAATGCGGTATAGTAATAAAAGATAAATTAGCAGATTCAGAACTACAAAACGAGTATTCTAAAAGTAAAAACAATACTAATACCGTTTTACCCTATTCACTCGCATTATATGATCAAGGAATATCTACTTCAATAGCTGATTCATCTAAATTTAAAACAAAAGAATGGTTAATAAACAAGAATGACCACCACAAGATGGAATTTTTAAACAAAATTGTTAGTTATTCTAATGAAAAAAGAAATTTTATGATAGCCATAGACATGTTAAATCGTTTGAAGGATAAAATCCATCTTACTTCGGCGTGTATTGAAGAAGCTTTTTCATATTATCGAAAAGCACTCGAGACAGGTTTGATTAAAGGTCGTTCAATAAAAGAGATGATCATTGCATGTGTTTACATCACTTGTAAAAAAATTAGCCTGCCCAGAACTTTATCAGAAATTTCAAAAATAGTCAATGGAAATGAAATATTTGCTGCAAGATGTTATCGCATTCTTACAAGAGAATTTAAAATCAATTACAGACAAGTTGATCCTGTTTTGTTTTTACATAAAATAGCAAATGAATCTAAAATAAGTGAAAGAACTACAAGAAAAGCTTTGGATATACTTATTTCATTAAGGAGAGGTGAAATGTTTTTTGGAAAGGACCCTCTATCAATAGCTGCAGCAATTTTATATGTAGTATGTAGAAAAAATAAAGAAAAAATTTCTCAATCAAAAATAGCATATTCTGCAAATATCAACATTATTACTTTAAGAAAACGCTTATCAGAGTTAAAAGATATATACGGAGATATAGAATTTATCGGTACCACTAATGAAGATTACCAAAAAAATATCATCTTAAAATAAATACACCTATAGTCATCCATGAAATATAAAATAATTTAGATTTTATTTTATTCAGACCGTAATAATTTAATAATTATCTAAATTTTTATGTTTTAAATTTACTCTTCACTTTAAAATTGTATTGTTAAATTCAATTAATTGAGACGGGATATAATTCATTTCGATAATTTGATGAAGATCCGTGGATTCTCTTAGCTACCGATTATGTACTTTATTGCTTTGTGATTATATCCCTCTGTCTTACAGTTATAGTATACAAGTATCTGATAGAGCAATACGGAAAGAAGTACAACTGTATACGCCTTATCATATCCTCTAACAGGTAATGAGTCTACGCTAAAGATGGATTTAATATGTTCTATCAATGATTCTATGGGTATACTCCTTTTCGAATATACTACTGTCCTAATGCAGGTTCATAGAAGTCAACCAGTTTTAACCTGTCCAGTGAGGTATTTCTATATTTATGAATAGGACAGACACACCAATTGAAAACCAAAAGCCAAACTTAATTCATAAAGTTTATGATCATCGTATCCATGGAGAATATACATATGATCTACCATGACGTTTTTTATAAGTATTGCATGACCAATCAATCAACCCAAGGAGATACAAAATGATAATTAGAGTGGATGATGAACTATTTGTAGACAGTCTTTAGAATAGTATCTGTTTTTCACCACCAAAACAGGATACTCCTCGAGACTAACTTTATTTGTTGTGAAATTAAAAGAATAATGACCCATGCTCAGTTAAATAAAATTAAATAGAAAAACACCATACAATATAATAATATTAGTAAAATATTAGCATGGTATAAATAAATATAAAAAATATACAAATAAAATAAACAATAAAGTTGATTTGGAAAAGTAAATATTTAATTATTTATTATTCAAAAGAGAAGCAACAGTACCAGATTTATCTAATTTCTGAATTTTATTAATTTTTTGTCAAACCACATTTCAACCTCTTTCGGATATTATGAATTTTTTTACATGAATTTAATTTATCTATTCTCGTTTGGAAAACATCTTGGATTGAATATAAATAATAATACAATTATTCCCCAATACTATCCGTACCTATTCCATATCATATCTGTTATGATAAATCAATTTGTATAGCCCCTAAAAGATCACTTTTTTTCTTTGATTTAAAGAAAATAGTTCAATTTTTTGTTAATAAAACAAAAATTGTATTAATGATCAAATCAACTATTAATTAGTTCTTTAATTAATTTATTTAATATGAATAGTTTTATTGGTTTAACCACAAGTGTAATTTTTTTATCCTTAAACATTTCTTCATTATTAAAGATATTTTTAATAGAATCATATGCAGTTGTTAACAATATAGGTACAGAAGGATATTCTAGTAAAATTTCTTTTGCAGCATCAATACCGTTCTTCTCATCAGGTAATCTATAATCAAGAATAATAAGATCTGGTTTAAACTCTAAATAGTCATCCATAATATGAGTTGCAGTAGTATTTGTAACCAATACAGCATACCCTTTATTCTTTAAAAAATCTTTATAAAGATTTAAAAGATCTTGTTCATCTTCAACGATCATAACTTTAATTTTGTTTTTATCACTCATATTTATGAAATATAAATAAAAAGAACGTCATCATTATTAGACTTTACTCGATAAAAGGTAGTGTAAAATAGAATGATGAACCTCCGAGCTTATCGACATTATTCTCTGTCCCGATATTACCACCATGTTCTTTAATAATACTTTTTGATATATATAATCCAGATCCGATTCCATTTTCTGATTTGGTTGTAAATTTTTCAAATATTCCAACTAGCATAAATATACAAACTGCGTTTTTTTCAACTGTTTATTTTTAATAATGTGTATAGATAAGTTAATTCCATTATCATCTTATTCATTTGACTCCTACCCGAGAATCGTTTGAAAAGATCTACAAATATGAACAGGATATAAAAACAAAGGAAAGAATGCTACTTATTTCTAACGTGGTATATCAGGGCATAATTGCAGCAAAGGTAGCCAGAGATCTTACAGAAGTAAAGATTGGGCCTGCGAATGGCTAAAAAGATTTTATAAAGATGGTATAGATGGATTGAAAAATAGACCTAAAAGCGTCAGACCATCACCCGAAAATTCACAAGAGATAGTTTACATGATAAAGAAAGAACTAAAAGAATGTAGTAGGGGTTGGACCACAAAACAGTTGGAAGAACTAATTGTAAAGAAAAGCGGGATAAAATACTATTACACTCACATATACCGTATTCTTCGTAAATTGGGTTTCAACAGAAAGTACCAAGAAAGGTACATGTTAATACTGCATCACTAGAGGAAAAATATGATTTCAAAAAAAGGTTGCCAAGATACTTGTGGATAAGCACATCCAGCAACAGCAGCAACAACCGTAAGAAGAAAGATTTTTACCGTAGTATCACTTGATGAATCATTCTTCTTTTATGATTCTCTTGTAAGAAGAGTTTGGATTGAAGAAGATAAAAGACCCATAGTTAGAATAACAGATTCACATAAACATTCATGTATTTTTGGTGCTATGAGTATAGAAGGAAAGTAACAGCTATTCAGACAGTATGATAAATACAACGGAGATATATTTCTGAAGATATTCCACTATAAATTTCCAAAATGTTATCTGTTTATGGACAAAGATTCACCACACGATAAATCAAGGAAAGTAAGAAATTATTTTGAAGAAAACAAGGATACTCTAATCTCGGTATATCGTCCAACTGCATCAAATCACCAGAGTTCATGGTAACGGAAGAGATATGGAACATAACCAAATGAGATCTGTTAGTGCTTAAATACTATTCACCATTTACAGATTTTAAAAACAAGATCCACCTATTTCTATTCTTATTTTTATTTAATGGTATGTATATGGTAACAACATATTAATTTCTTTTGGTTAAAAGTATGGTTAAAAAAATAACTTTCAAGGTCTTTTTCTATAAATGCAGTCTATTCACAATGATATGACAAAAACAATAGGATCTAAAAACCAATAACCAGGATTTTATATTAATAGATCTCTTGCATAATTAGATGCAAACAGCTTTATGATCGTTAGTTTATCATCATCCGGTTCTCTTTTTGCTTTCATACGAGAGGTTATCCAAAAAACCAATACTTTTCAAATCGTTCACCGGC